>NZ_JBCNNF010000229.1:0-11149 GCF_039594555.1 Inquilinus sp. | reverse complement strand
GGTCGCTCGACCGGCTTGCCGCCGCTCTCCCGCAGCTCGGCGGCAGCAACGCCCAGCGCGACCTGTTCGTCCTGGCCCTGGCCGAGGCCGCGTCCCGGCGCGGCGACGCTCCGGCCCTGCGCGCGATCGGCGCCGCCCGCCGCCGCCTGAAGACCGAGGACCGCCTGATCGCAGCGGTCGACGGCCGCGCCTTGTCCCCCTCGGCCCGCCTGCGGGCCAAATGCTGAATTCAAGTGGAGATCCCATCATGACCATGACCGAAACCACCCCGGCGCCGCTGTTCCCCGCGGTCACCGGCCGCCTCGTCCCCACCATCCTGCTGGCCGGCATCGCCGCCGATGTGGTGTGGGAGATCTGGGCCCGCGGCATCACGCCCTTCCTGGTCGGCGGCCCGCTGCAGCCCGCGGCGCTGGTGCAGTCCGTCTTCGGCTTCCAGAACTGGACGGTGGCGGAGCTGATCCACGCCATCACCGGCATCGTGTTCTACCCGATCGGCTACCTGTTCATCGCTCGGCCGCTGCAGCGCCGGATCCTGCCGCAGCTGCCGCTGGCGCTGACCGGCATCGGTTTCGGCACCGGCCTGTGGGTCTTCGCCCTCTACATCATGGCCCACATCTTCGCCGGGCTGCCCGCCTTCCTCGGCTTCATCCCACTGGCCTGGGCGTCGCTGGCCGGCCACATCCTGTTCGGCCTTGTCGTCGCCTACGTCGTACGCTTCCGCGAGTCCCAATCCGCTGAAAGCGCCCTGTAGATGACCCGAGTTGCCGACACGATCGCCGCCACCCTGCACGCCCATGGCATCCGCCACGCCTTCGGCATGCCGGGCGGCGAGGTCGTGACCCTGATCGACGGGCTGGAGGCGGCGGGCATCCGCTTCCACCTGGCCCGGCACGAGACCGCGGCGGCGATCATGGCCGCCGGCGCCTCGGTGACCACGGCGACGCCGGGTCTGCTGGTCGCCACGGTCGGTCCGGGCCTGGCGAATGCGGTCAACGGCATCGCCGACGCGGCGCAGGAGCATGTGCCGCTGGTGGTGATCTCCGGCATCGTCGACCGCCCGACCCGGGCCCGCTACACCCACCAGGTGATCGACCACGCCGCGCTGCTGCGGCCGCTGGTCAAGGCCAGCTTCGAGGTCGAGCCGGAAAGCGCCGGCCCGACCGTCGCCCGCGCCCTGGCGATCGCGCTGGCTGAACCGATGGGGCCGGTGCATCTCGATCTGTCGCCGGCCGTGGCGGCGATGGCCGACCCGGCGCCGCGCCCAGTGGTCCCGCCGGCGGTGCTGCGCCCGGCGGTGGCACCACAGGACCCGGCGATTGCGGCAGTGGCCGACCGCCTGTCGCAGGCCCGCCGGCCGCTCATCCTGGCCGGGCTGGAGGCGGCGCAGGGCGGCGCCGGCCCGGCCTTGCTGCGCCTGGCCGAGCGGCTCGGCGCGCCGGTGGTCACCACCTACAAGGCCAAGGGGCTGGTGCCGGAGGATCATCCCCTGGCGCTGGGCGGCGCCGGGCTGTCGCCGGCGGCCGACGCGCTGCTGCTGCCGCTGTTCGGGCAGGCCGACCTGCTGCTGTTCGTCGGCTACGACCCGATCGAGATGCGGCTCGGCTGGCTCGACCCGGTCTCGGACCCGGCGAAGATCATCGAGGTCACCGGCGCGCCGGCCGACCACGCCATGCACCATGCCAGCACCCGCCTGCTGGCCGCCCCTGCGGCCGCGATCGCCGCCTTGGCCGAAGCGGTCCGACCCGCCGAGACCTGGACCGGCGGCGAGCCCGCCGCGGCCCGGACGGCGCTGGCCCAGCGCTTCGCCGCCCCGGCCGAGTGGGGTCCGCACGCGATCGTCGAGGTGCTGAACCGTGCGGTGGCGGAGGGCGACCTCGTCACCGTCGATGCCGGCGCCCACCGCATCCTGTTCTCGCAGAAATGGGTGGCGCGGCGGCCGCTGTCGCTGCTGCAATCCGCCGGCTTCTGCACCATGGCCGCGGCCCTGCCGCTGGCGATCGGCGCCAAGGTCGCCGACCCGGCGCGACGCGTCGTCGCCGTGATGGGCGATGGCGGGCTGGAGATGGGGATCGGCGAGCTCGCCACCCTGCGAGACCTCGGCCTGCCGGTCACCCTCGTGCTGTTCCAGGACCGGAGCCTGGCCCTGATCGCACTGAAGCAGAACTCGGCCGGGCTGGCGCCGAACGGCGTCGCCCTCGGCCTCACCGATTTCGCCGCGATCGCCGAGGGTTTCGGCGGCCATGGCCGCACCGTCGCCGGCGCCGCGGCGCTGGCCGAGGAGCTGGCCGCCGCCCGGGACCGCGACCGCTTCACCCTGATCGCCTGCAGGTTCGACGCCGATGCATATGACCAGGCCTTCTGAGCTGGCGGGACGCGAGGCGCTGTCCAGCGCCCCCGCCGGCCGCAGCCGGCGCGACCCGCGGCTCGACTTCTTCCGCGGCCTCGGGATGCTGATCATCCTGACCGCGCATATCCCGGACAACACCTGGATCCTCTGGATCCCGGCGCGCTTCGGCTTCTCCGACGCCACCGAGATGTTCGTGTTCCTGTCCGGCATGGCCTCGGCCATCGCCTTCGGCCGGGTGTTCGACCGCGACGGCTTCGCCCGCGGCGCCGGCCGCGTCGCGCGCCGGGTGTGGCAGATCTACTGGATCCATGTCGCGGTCTTCGTCGTCATCGCCGCGCTGGTGGCGGCGGCCGGCACAAGGCCGGGCGGCGAAAGCTACATCGTCGAGCTGAACCTGCCGCATTTCTTCGCCGACCCGATCGGCCTGCTGCCGCGGTTCCTGACCCTCAGCTACGTGCCGAACTATTTCGACATCCTGCCGATGTATCTGGTGATCCTGGCGCTGATGCCGGCGATGATCCTGGCCGAGCGGCTGCACCGCGCGCTGCCCTTCGTGCTGATGGCCGCGATCTGGGGCCTGACCCAGGCGCATCTCCTGGACCTGCCGGCCGAGCCCTGGTCGGACCGCGCCTGGTTCTTCGACCCGTTCGGCTGGCAGCTGCTGTTCTATCTCGGCTTCTTCCTGATGCGCCGCACCCTGCCGTCGCCGGGCTTCAGCCGGGCCCTGATCGCCCTGGCCGCGGTTTTCGTCCTCGCGACGGTGCCATTCGCCTACTACCGGATCCTGGAAGCATCGCCCTTCTTCAACGGCTGGGCCCAGGCGCTGGCGCCGCTGACCGACAAGACCCATTTCGGCATCCTGCGCCTGGCGCATTTCCTGGCGCTGGCCTATCTCGCCGCTCATCTGGTCGGCCCCGGCGGGGCGCGGCTGAAGGGCGCCGCGGTGGCCGTGATCTCCAAGGTCGGGCAGCAGACCCTGGCCGTCTTCGTCAGCGGCATGGTCGCGGCGCAGGTGCTGGGCATGGGGCTGGACCATGCCGGCCGCGATGCCGTCACCACCGCCGCCGCCAACCTGGCCGGCTTCGGCGTGCTGATCGCCGTGGCCTATGCCGTCGCCTGGTTCAAGGCGATGCCGGCCCGCACCGGCGGTGCGCCGGTGCCGGAGGCGGCGTGATGGTCCGGCTCCTCCTGGCTGGCGCCGCGCTGGTGCTGGCCCTGCGGCCGGCGCTGGCCGCCGGGACCGCGGTCCCGACCGAGATCTGCGGCGGCGACGTGCCCTGCCGCGTCGCCGATGGCGAATACCGCATCGCTTTGCCGCCGGGCGGCGCGCCGGCCGGCGTCTATCTGTTCTTCCATGGCTATGAGGGCTCGGCCGCCGACCAGATGCGGGCGGCCGACCTGATCGCCGTGGCCCGTGCCCACGGCCTGGCCTTCGCCGCGCCCGACGGGCTCGACCGCACCTGGTCTTTCGCGGGCTCGCCCAGCCACGACCGCGACGACACCCGCTTCGCCGGCGAGGTGCTGGACGACCTGCAGCGCCGCTTCGGCTTCGGGCCGGACCGGGTGGTGGTCGGCGGCTTCTCGCAGGGCGCGTCGATGGCCTGGTACGTCGCCTGCCATCTCGGCGACCGGGTCGCCGGCGCCGTCACCTTCTCCGGCGTGTTCTGGGACCCGCTGCCGCAGCCCGGCGACTGCGAGGCAGCGCCGCCGCCGCTGGTGCATGTCCATGGCCGCGCCGACCGCACCTTCCCCCTGGCCGGCCGCGCCATCGGCGACCGCTGGCACCAGGGCGACACCTTCCGCAGCCTCAAGGTGCTGGAGGAGCGGGCCGGCTGCCGCCTCGGCGCCGGCACGCCGGTGACGGTCGCCGGCATCGCCTGCACCCAGGCGCAGGGCTGCGAGCGCGGCCCGCTCACGCTGTGCCTGCACGATGGCGGGCACGAGGTGCGGGCCATCTGGCTGGACGGCGCCCTGAGCGCGCTGGGCCTGCCCGCAACCCCGATCACGAGCGAGGTTCTGCCATGACCCCCGATGCCCGCCCCGGCGACCCGAAGCGGTCCGACGAGGCCGCCCGCGAGCTGGCCCGCAAGGACCGGCGTATCCGCGAATTGGAGGAGGAGCTGGCCCGGCTGCGCGCATCCGTGCTGCTGACCCAGTGACCCCGCATCCCCGAAAGGAGCTGACCATGGTCCGACGCACCTTGCTGGCGCTCGCCGCGCTGGCCTTCATCGCCCCCCTGGCCGCCCGGGCGCAGGACGCGCAGCACCCGGTGAACACGCTGGGCGCGCCGGCCGAGAATGTCGCGATCCGCGGCTACGACCCGGTGGCCTATTTCCGCGAGGGCAAGCCGCACCAGGGCAGCCCCGACTTCACCGTGCAGCATGACGGCGCCACCTGGTGGTTCGCCAGCGCCGAGGACAAGGCGCTGTTCCAGGCCGATCCGGAGAAATACATGCCGGCCTTCGGTGGCTTCTGCGCCTACGGCACCTCGCGCGGCTACCTGGTGAAGATCGAGCCGGAGGCCTGGTCGATCGTCGACGGGAAGCTGTACCTGAACTACGACCTCGGCGTCCGCGACACCTGGGCGAAGGACCCCAAGGGCTACATCGCCAAGGCCAATGGCAACTGGCCCAAGCTCGGCGCGGGCGACATCAAGCAGTAGGCCCCGGCCGGTGATGCTGCCCGTCCCTCGTGGCGTTATCATACAACTTGCCGCTTCCCCGGCAGGTCGCCATTGATGGGCTCCGAAATCGGGGCCATCATCCCGGCCTTGCCGAACGGAGCAGCACCGTGACCTCAGCGGATCTCACCCTCTCCTATGGCCGCGGCCATCTGCCGATCCGCCTGCCGGCGGGGGCGCAGGCGACGGTGGTGCGCAAGCAGCCGCTGCCGAAGCTGCCCGACCCGCAGGCGGCGATCCGGCAGGCGCTGGCGCAGCCGATCGGCGCGCCCGGCCTGGCCGAGCTGGCGCGCGGCCGGCGCAGCGCCTGCATCCTGATCTGCGATATCACCCGGCCGGTGCCGAACAAGCTGTTCCTGCGGCCGATGGTCGAGACGATGGTCGCGTCCGGCATCCCGCTCGACCGCATCAGCATCCTGGTCGCCACCGGCCTGCACCGGCCCAATCTGGGCGAGGAGCTGGCCGAGCTGGTCGGCGACCCCTGGGTGCTGCAGCATGTCCGGGTCGACAACCACGACGCCCGCGACGATGACGCCCATGTCGATTTCGGGCGCACCGCGACGCGCGGCACGCCGGTGAAGATCGACCGGCAGTTCGTCGAGGCCGATCTGCGCATCGCCACCGGGTTGGTGGAGCCGCATTTCATGGCCGGCTGGTCCGGCGGCCGCAAGGTGATCGCCCCCGGCGTCGCCCATCACGAGACCATCCGCACCTTCCACTCGGCGCGGTTCATGGAGGACCCGCTGGCGGTCCAGTGCAACCTGGTCGGCAACCCGCTGCATGAGGAGCAGCTGCAGATCGTCGGCATGCTGGGCGAGGTCTACGGCCTGAACACCGTGCTGGACGAGGACCGCGACCTGGTGTGCGTCACCTTCGGCGAGATCATCGCCAGCCATGCCGCCGCGGTGGAGTTCGTCAGCGGCGCCACCCGGGTGCCGGTGCCGCGCAAGTTCCGGACGGTGGTGACCTCCTCGGCCGGCTATCCGCTGGACAAGACCTATTACCAGACGATCAAGGGCATGGTGACGCCGCTCGACATCCTGGCGCCGGGCGGCACGCTGATCATCGCCTCGGAATGCTCCGAGGGCTTCGGGTCGCCGGAATTCCGCGACGCCCAGACCCGGCTGGTCGAGCTGGGGCCGGAGCGGTTCCTGGCGACGCTGACGGCGAAGTCGCTGGCCGAGATCGACGAGTGGCAGACCGAGATGCAGCTGAAATCGCTGCGCCTCGGCCGGGTCGAGCTCTACACCACCGGCCTCGGCGCGGCCGAACGGGGCATCACCGGCACGGCCCTGGTGGATGATCTGGATGCCGCTATCGCCGCCAGCGTGGCGCGCGCGAACGACCCGGCCGTCGCGATCATCCCGGAAGGGCCGTATGTCATCCCGTATCATGCGGCGGGGTGAAAGCTGGCCAGCGGGCCCACTTCATTCTAGTCCCCCCTCCCCCTGCGGGAGGGGGGTAGGGGGAGGGGGTTCTTGCAGCAAGAGCTGGCGTCCTCAGGGGACGGTCCTGGCGTGGCCAACCCCCTCCCCCTATCCCCCTCCCGCGAGGGGAGGGGGGACTCGGAGGTCACCCCGCCTTCGCCTCGGATTGCAGGGCGGCGTAGCGGTCTCTTGCGCGGGTCAGGTGCACGCGCATCGCCCGGCGGGCCGCGGCGGCGTCGCCGGCGCGGATGGCGGCCAGGATCGCCTCATGCTCCTGCCCGACCCGGCGCAGATGCCGCTCGCGCTCCGCCTGGGTCAGGGCCGCGACCGGGATGCGCTGGCGCGGGATGACCACGTTGAAGACGTCGAACACCCGGGCGAAATAGGCGTTGCCGGTGGCGGCCAGGATGGCGCGGTGCAGCGCCAGGTCCTCGCCCAGCCCGACCGTCTCGGCATCGGCCCCCGGCGCCGAGATCGCGGCCAGGAACGCCGCCTGAGCCGCCTCGATCCGCGCCAGCTGCTCCGGGTCGCGCCGCTCGGCGGCCAGGGCCGCGGCCTCGACCTCGATGCTCAGCCGCAGCTCCAGCACCTGCAGCACGTCGCCGATCGACTGCAGCTTCTCGGCGTCGATGGCGAAGCTGCGGGCGGGCACGGTCTCGGCCACGAAGGCGCCGAGCCCCTGGCGGGTGGTGATCAGGCCGCGGGCGCGCAGCGAGGCCAGGGCCTCGCGCACCACGGTGCGGCTGACCCCGGTGGCGGTGACGATCGCCTGTTCGGTCGGCAGGCGCTGGCCGGGGCCGAGGTCGCCGGACGCGATCTGCGCCTCCAGCGTCTCGACCAGGCCGGCGGTGAGGTTGGGGGCTTTCCGGATCGCACCGAAAGCCGCGGAATCCCCGCTCATGTCATCCTTCAGGTCACACGCCTCGCGGCCCGCAGGATCGCAGCGCCGGCCGCCCGGCGCAAGGCTGCCGCGGTGCTGGCCGCATTGTGAACCCGCCGGCAATCTGGAACAGTCCGGGCATGGAGCTGCATCTCGATCTCGTCGGCGGCCTGGCGGGCGACATGTTCATCGCCGCGCTGCTCGACCTGTTCCCGGAGCATGAGGCCGGGCTGCAGGACAGCCTGGCCCGCGCCGGGCTGCTGGCCGGCGTCACCGCCCGGCTGGCGCCGCACAATGACGGGGTGCTGGCCGGCAAGCGCTTCCTGGTCGGGCGGGCGGGCGGGCAGGGTGGCGGGCATGACCATGTCGCCTGGCGCCGGATCCGCGAGGGGCTGGAGGCGTCGGCGCTCGACCCCGCGGTGCGAGACCATGCCGTCGCCATCTTCCGGCACCTGGCCGAGGCCGAGGCGCGGGTGCATGGCGTGGCGGTGGAGGCGGTGAGCTTCCACGAGGTCGGGGCCTGGGATTCGATCGCCGACATCGTCGGGGCGGCGCATCTGATCGCCGCGACCGGAGCGTCGCGCTGGAGCGTCGGTACCGTGCCGCTCGGCTCCGGCCGGGTGCGGACGGCGCATGGGCCGCTGCCGGTGCCGGCCCCGGCTACGGCGCTGCTGCTGCAGGGCTTCGCCGTGATCGATGACGGCGTCGGCGGCGAGCGTGTCACCCCGACCGGCGCCGCCATCCTGCGCCATCTCTGCGGCGACGCTGCCCGACCCGCCCAGCCGCGGATCCTGGGCGGCACGGGCATCGGCTTCGGCACCCGCATCCTGCCCGGCCTCAGCAACTGCGTGCGGGTGCTGCGCTTCGACCCGGCGCAGCAGGCTCTGGGCTTCGAGACGGATGCGGTGCTGGTGGTGGAATGCGAGATCGACGACCAGTCGGGCGAGGAGCTGGCGCTGGCGCTGGACCGGCTGCGCGCTCATCCGGCGGTGCTGGACGCGGTCCAGGCCCCGGTCTTCGGCAAGAAGGGGCGGATGATGACGCATCTGCGCCTGCTGGCGCGGCCGGAGGCGCGGGACGAGGTACTGCGGCTATGCTTCAGCGAGACCACCACGATCGGCCTGCGCTATGGCGTTCAGGACCGCGCGGTGCTGCCGCGGCGGATGGTCGAGGTCGCGGCCGGGGGGCGGCCGGTGCGGGTCAAGGCGGTCGACCGGCCCGGCGGGCTGACGGCCAAGGCCGAGGCGGATGACGTGGCCGACCTGGACGGGCATAAGGCCCGCCGGGCCCGGCGACGGGCGGCGGAGCAAGCGGTGGAAGAGTCATGAGTGCGGATCGAACCCGGCTCGAGGTCGTGCTGGACGGGCTCGGGCCGATCGCGGTGGCGGTCAGCGGCGGCGTCGACAGCATGACCCTGGCGGTGCTGGCCCATCGCCGGCGCCCCGATGCCGTCACCATGGTCCATGCCGTGTCGCCGGCGGTGCCGCCGCTGGCGACGGCGCGGGTGCGCGACTGGGCCGGGCGCGAGGGCTGGGCCCTGACGGTGCTCGACGCCGGCGAATTCGCCGATCCGCGCTACCGCGAGAACCCGGTGAACCGCTGCTATTTCTGCAAGACCAATCTCTATGGCGCCATCGCCGGGCGGGTCACGGGCACCATCGTCTCCGGCACCAATCGCGATGATCTCGGCGAGTACCGGCCGGGGCTGGACGCGGCGCGCGAGCACGGCGTGCGCCACCCCTATGTCGAGGCCGGGATCGGCAAGGCCGGGCTGCGGGCCCTGGCGCGGGACCTCGGTCTCGGCGACCTGGCGGAGCTGCCGTCCTCGCCCTGCCTGTCGAGCCGGGTCGAGACCCTGATCCCGATCGAGCCGGAGATGCTGCGCACCATCGACACGGTCGAGCAACTGGTCGCCGACCGCCTGCGGCCACGCACGGTGCGCTGCCGGATCCGCGCCGCCGGTCTGGTGGTGGAGCTCGATCCCGGCAGCCTGGCCGGGCTGGGCGAGGCCGGCGCGGCGGCGCTGGAGGCGTCGATCCGCGCCGTCCTGCCCGCCGCCACGGCATCGCGGCCGCTGGCCTTCGCCCCCTACCGGGTCGGCAGCGCCTTCGTCGGGGTGCCGGGATGAGCCGGGACGAGGTCACCCTGGATTTCGCTCGCGGCGGTCGCATCGGCCAGGACGAGGCGATCTATTGCGGCGAGAAATCCGCGGCCCAGATCGCGACGATCCTGGATCTCGCCGAGGCGGCGGGCGCCGGGCTGCTGCTGACCCGCCTCGACACGGCGAAGCTGGAGGCCCTGCCGGCCAGCCATTGCGGCGGCATCGACTATTGCCCGGTGTCGCGCACCGGCTTCTTCGGCCCGCTGCGGCCCGTCGCGGCGACGGGCCAGGTGGCGATTCTGTCGGCCGGCACCTCCGACATCCCGGTGGCGCGCGAGGCGGAGCGCACGCTGCGCCATGCCGGGCAGCGGGCCAGCCTGTTCAGCGATATCGGCGTGGCCGGGCTGTGGCGGCTGACCGACCGGCTGGACGAGATCCGCGCCCATCCGGTGGTGATCGTCGTCGCCGGCATGGATGCGGCGCTGGCCAGCGTGGTCGGCGGGCTGGTGGCCGGGCCGGTGATCTGCGTGCCGACCTCGGTCGGCTACGGCGTCGCCGCCGGCGGCCGGGCGGCGCTGGACGCGATGCTGGCCAGCTGCGCGCCGGGCCTGTCGGTCTGCAACATCGACAACGGCTACGGCGCCGCCTGCGCCGCGCTGCGCCTGCTCGACGCCGCCCGCCGGTTGCGGGAATAGAAGGCAAAAAAGGCCCCCCGCGAGGGGCTGGGATATCCACAGATGTTCAGCGGCCGGCCTGCGCGTATTGCGCGTCGGTCACATGCTCCAGCCAGTCGACGCTCTTGCCGTCCAACTGCTCCGCGATGGCGACATGGGTCATGGCCGTGATCGCCGTGGCGCCGTGCCAGTGCTTCTCCCCGGGCGGGATCCAGACCACGTCGCCCGGATGGATTGGCTCGACCGGCCCGCCCTCGCGCTGCACCCAGCCCTGGCCGGCGGTGACGATCAGCGTCTGCCCCAGCGGATGGGTGTGCCAGGCGGTGCGGGCGCCGGGCTCGAAGGTGACGATGACGCCGCCGACACGGGCGGGGGCGGCGCGCTGGAATCGCGACGCCATGTGCACGGTGCCGGTGAAGTATTCGGCCGGGCCTGGGCTTGGCGGCTGGGCGCCGTGGCGGACGATGTCCAAGATCGGTCTCCCTGGTCTGTCGGATTCGCTGGTGCCAGCTTGCACCTCTGAGCGCCGCTCGAACACCGGCCCGATGACGCATGAGGCGGTCGGCGCATGCCGCGCGGCTGCCCGGCACGGTTGCGCCCGACGGCGACGGGCGGCGCGTTGGCGATGCAGCCAAACACAAAGTCCCTTGCGCCAGTCTGCGACTTTGTTCATGATATGTTCCATGAAGCCAGCGCCAGAGGATCTCGACGTCCAGGCCTATTGCCGCAGCCTCGCGCTGCAGCAGATCCAGATGCTCACCCGCCTGGCCGAGATCGCCATGCAGCTGGCCGAGGGCGAAGGCGTCCGCGCCATCGGCGCCCAGGCGAAGGCCGCCCAGCCCGAAACGGACGAGACCGCGGTCCAGGCCGCAAGGGCCGAGGCGCAGGAGGCCGGGCTGGCCTTCAGCCGCTTCTCCCGCTCTGTGCACCGCTCGCTGGCGCTGCGCAGCCGCGCCGCCGACAGCCTGTGCGCCCGCGACAGGACCCAGGCCGCCGATCGCGCGGCCGCCCGCCAGGATCGCCGCGACCGCCACCGCGAC
>NZ_JBCNNF010000228.1:0-11185 GCF_039594555.1 Inquilinus sp. | reverse complement strand
GGCCTGATGCGCCGCCAGCGCCGGCTCCAGCCCCTGCGGGTCGCCCTGCAGCACCCGCGCCACCTGGGCCAGGCTGAAGCCGAGGGCGCGCAGCGCGGCGATCTCGCCGGCGCGGTGCATCTGGTCCGGTCCGTAGGCGCGCCACCCGGCGGCGCTGCGGACCGGGAGCAGCAGGCCGCGCTGCTCGTAAAGCCGCAGCGCCTTGGCGGACACGCCGAGCCGCCTTGCGGCCTCGGACGCGTTGAGGAAGGGGGCGGAGGAGATCACGGTCTCACCTCGTGTTGCTGACCGTCACCCTTATCGGAGCGGTCCCAGGGACCGGGTCAACGGGCTTTTCGAGGCGAATTCCGACGCCCCTTCACCCTTCGTCCTCCACCGGCGGCAGGCAGCCCAGCAGCCAGGAGCGGAAGGCGCCGGCGGCGGGGGGCAGGCGGCGCCCCTCCGGCATCACCAGCCAGTACCAGTTGCGCGTCACCGTGACGTCGAACAGCCGCACCAGCCGGCCGGCGGCGATGTCGCGGGCGCACAGCACGTCGTCGCCCATCGCCACGCCCTGCCCGGCCGCGGCGGCGTCCAGCGCCAGCGCCACGTCGTGGAAGCGCGGGCCGCGGGTGGCGTCGATGCCCTCCGCCCCCGCCGCCTGCAGCCACAGCGCCCAGGTCTGGGCGCTTTCGTCATGCAGCAGGGTCTGGCCGCGCAGATCGGCCGGCCGCCGCAGCGACGGCGCCAGGGCCGGGGTGCAGACCGGATAGTCCATCACCCGCACCAGCCGCTCGGCCACCACGCCGGACCAGCCGCCGGTGCCGTAGCGGATGGCGAGGTCGGTCTGCTCGGCCCGCAGGTCGACCAGCCGCTGGGTCGGGTCGAGCTCGATGTCGATGCCGGGATGGCTCTGGCGGAAGTCGCCCAGCCGCGGCACCAGCCAGCGCCCGGCGAAGGCGGGCTCGACCGACAGGCGCAGCCGGCCGCGCCCGGCCTCGGCCGCGATCGCCACCATGCCCTGCGACAGCCGGTCGAAGGCGTCGGCGACCACGGCGGCGAAGGCCCGCCCGGCCTCGGTCGGCGCCAGGCCGCGGCCGTCGCGCAGCAGCAGCGGCACGCCCAGCCGCGCCTCCAGCCCGCGCACATGGCGGCTGATCGCGGCATGGCTGACGCCGAGCTCGGCCGCGGCGGCGGTGAAGCTGCCGCGGCGGGCGGCGGCCTCGAAGGCACGGACGGCGTTGAGCGGCGGCAGCGGGCGCATCGCCCATCTGTAACTTTTCCTTACAGATGCTGCAAGGGAACGGCGTTTGTGCAAGGGCGGGCGAAGCGGCAGAGTCTGCTGAAGCCCAGGAGGCAGCCATGTTCCACCATCTGCTCGACGCCTATCTCACCGTCTTCGCCCCCGCCCCGCGCCGCCCGCCGGTGCAGCCGGTGGAATGCCGGACGGCGCCGGAGATCCTGCCGCCGCTGCCGATCGGCCGGCGCCGCAGCCGCCCGTCGCGACGGCCGATGGTGATCGGCCGGCCGTGAGCGGGGGCAAGCCTCTCTTCCCGCTGGAGGGCGGCTGCCTGTGCGGTGCCGTGCGCTACCGCCTCGACGGGCCGGTCGCGTCCGTCGACTACTGCCACTGCCGGATATGCCAGAAGGCCAGCGGCAGCCCGGCCGTGGCCTGGGCGACCGGCCCCTTCGCCGGGGTGCGCTGGATCAAGGGCCAGCCGCGCGGCTACCGCTCCTCGCCGGTCGGCCGGCGCTGGTTCTGCGCCGATTGCGGCTCACCGCTGGCCTTCGAGGGTTTCGAGCCCGAGGGCAAGACCATGGGCATCAGCCTGGCGACGCTGGACGACCCGATGGCGCTGCGGCCGCGCCAGCACGCCTGGGTAGGGACCCGAATCCCCTGGCACGCAATCGACGAGACCCTTCCCCAGTACGAGGATGAAGGGCCCGATAGCGGCCTCTGACCCTCAGGCGCTCGCGGCGGCCGCGCCGTTGCGGCGGCCCGGCAGACGGGCAAAGACCAGGACGTTGCCGAGCAGCACCAGCGCCACCCCGACGACCGCCGTCGCGGTCCAGACATAGCCCTCCAGCACCGCCGAGACGTTCAGCGCCACCAGCGGGAACAGCACGCTGGAATAGGCTGCCTTGTCGGCGCCGATGCGGCCGACCAGGGTCAGATAGGCCAGGAAGGCGACCACCGACCCCGGGATGGCGAGGTAGAGCAGCGCCCCGACATAGGTCGGCGACGGGTCGAAGCGCCAGGGCAGGCCCTGGACCAGCGCCACGGCCAGGAGGATCAACGCGCCGTACATCATGCCCCAGGCGGTGGTGGTCCAGGGCGTCAGGCCGCGGCGACGATGCACCACCGCCAGGACGCTGCCGGCGCCGAAGCCCATGGTGCCGGCCAGCGCCAGGCCGAGGCCATAGAGCATCTGTAGGTCGAGCCGCGCCGGGTCGATGCCGAACAGCAGCCACAGCCCGGCCAGCCCGACGGCGCCGCCGGCCAGGACGCGCGGCTTCAAGGGCTGGCCCAGCGCGACCCGGCTGAACAGCGCGGTCCAGACGCTGCCGGTGGAGAAGGCGACGGCGACCAGGCCGCTCGGGACATAGGCCGAGGCGTGGTAGACCAGGAGGAAGTTGCCGCTGAACAGTGCCAGCCCCTGGCCGAGGCAGACCAGATGGTCGCGCGGGCGCAGGGCCTCGCGCCGGCGGGTCGCCAGCAGCAGCAGGCCCATCACCAGCGCGGCAAGGGCGAAGCGGTAGAGGATCGACAGCTCCACCGGCACCGGGCCGATCTGATAGTGGATGGCGATCCAGGTGGTGCCCCAGATCAGGACGACGAGCAGGTACAGGGCGGCGGTCATGGCGGCATCGGGGTTCCGGGAACTCGGCCCCACCCTGCGCCGGCCCGCGGCATCGCGATTGCACATCCTTGCGCAGTTTCACCCGCGCGGATGGTGCCACGGGCGCCGCGGGTCTAGTCTGGCGGGACGATGAACCGGCACGGACCCAGGGTTGATGACGGCCTGCTGCAGCGGCTGGCGGCGCGCTACGGCGTGGTCGCGGCGCTGGCGTCGTCGCGCGCGGTGCTGGAGCGCGCGGTCGAGATCGGCGACGGCTTCACCCTGGCGCAGTGGCGCAACGCGCATGACACCACCGGCTACCGCAGCCCCGGCCACCACACGCTGAGCCTGTATCTCGAGGGCGGCGAGGGCACGCGGCGGATCGGCTTCCCCGACCGGGTCGGCGGTCCCGGCCGCTTCTGCCTGCTGCCGGCGGAGCATGAATCGCACTGGACACTGCAGAACCCGATGCGGTTCCTGCATTTCTACTTCGACACCGGCAGCCTGGCCGCAGCGGGGGCAGCCGCGCATGACGCCGACATCCGCGAGACGGCGCTGCCCGACGACACCTTCTTCGACGACCCGCAGGCTGCGCGGCTGATGGGCGGCTTCGTCCGGCTGGGCTGGGACCGGGGCGACGCGCCGCTGGCCGCCACCCAGATCGGGCACGAGCTGCTGGCCCACCTCGCCGGCAACCGGCTGCGCCGCCGCCCCTCCCCCGCCCTCGATGGCGGCCTGGCGCCGCATCTCCGCCGCCGGGTGCTGGAGCTGATCGAGGCAGCGCTGGACGAGCCGCTGACCCTGGGCCGGCTGGCCGCGGCGGCCGGGCAGTCGGAGTTCCACTTCGCCCGGATGTTCCGCGCCTCGGTCGGGCTGCCGCCGCACGCCTATGTGCTGGCCCGGCGGCTGGACCGCGCCCGCCGGCTGCTGGCCGAGGGCGACCGGCCGCTGGCCGAGATCGCCGCCGCCTGCGGCTTCACCCATCCGAGCCATCTGACCCGGCATTTCCGCGCCGCCTTCGGCGGCCCGCCCGGCGCCTGGCGGGCGGCGGTGCGGGGCTGAATCCGGCTTCACCCGCCCCCGGACCAAAGTCATAGTGACGGAAACGGGGGAGAACAACACGATGCGGTGGAGTCGGTGCCTGGCCTTCGGCCTGGGGGTGCTTGCATGCGCGGCCGGGTCAGCCCGGGCCCAGGCGACGGCGGAGGAGGCGGCGAAGCTGAAGGCGGCGTTCGAAGCCTGGATGCCGTCCGGCGAGGACCTCACGTCGGCGGAGTCCGAATATCTGGTATCGAGGCTCGGCTTCCAATCGATCGGATCATGGCGGGTCGAGCCGGACGGCGATGGCTACCGCATCACAATACCCGGCACGCGGGCCCGGGTTTTCGACGGCTTCGGGCAGGACCGCTTTCGCTTCTTCATCATCTGCGATCCCGATCAGATGCGCGCGACAGCAGCCGAGGGCGGCCGATATGCGCTGAGTGGAGACGCCGCGCTGAACTGCCGCTTTCAGGTCCCTGGCGCGACACCCTCGCCGATCACGGTCGGGCGCCGCCAGACCAGCGGGTCCGTCGATCTGCGGGATCCCGCCGTCATCGAGGTGAGCACCGTCCTGGACCAGGTAACGATGGGAGACGACGGAGCGGCAAGCCGGTTGCGGATAGAACGGCTGACCCTTGCCGGCAACCGCAAGGCGGTGGCGGGGAGACGCTCGGACCTGGGCTCCAACTTCGTCCTCGAAGGTGTGTCCCTGCAGTTGAAGGACGGTTTTGGCCCGCTCAGCGCGGACAGGATTGTCTACGACGTCGGGGCCGAGGCGACCGACATGCCAGCCATGACGAACGCCGCCACCGGCTTGGCGAAGCGCTTCGACAGCAGAGCGGCATCGGCCGACGCGGCCGGCGATCCCGCCATACGGGCGCTGCAGGACGCCTATGCCGACGGTTTGCCGACTAGGAGCCACATGACCGTCACCGCGAACGGGTTGAGCGCGTCGACTCCGGCTGCAACGGTGAAGATCGATAGCCTGGCTATCGGCGGAGCGGAGTTGGACGCCGCCACGGATAGCGGGCGATTCACCGGCCGATTGGATGGCCAAGGCATCGAGATCCAGCCGCCGCCCCGCTATGCCGATTGGATCCCGGTCGAGGGCACCGTCCAAATCTCCATGAGTGACCTGCCGATGCGGAGCATAGCGGTCCGGAGGCTGCTCCCGAGTGGCGGCGAGACGAAGGGTTTCGAACCGCCCTCATCGGGCTTCACCGTACATTACGATGCCTTCCGGTTGACGGCGCCGCAGGGCGCCCTGGACCTCAAGGGCACGACAGCGCTCGATCCCGACGCCCTGCGCAAAATGACAGCGGCCCTGCAGCTGCGCCTGACCGGCATCGACGGGCTGGTCGAGGCGCTGCAGGCCGATCCCAAGGCCAGCCAGGCCGCCACGGGGCTGACCATGCTGCAGGTGCCGGGCCGGCAGACGACGACGCCGGACGGCAAGTCCGCACGCGACTATGAGATCGTGATCGACTCGTCCGGCAAGATCCTGATCAACGGCGCCGACGTCCAGGCAATGGTCCCGAAGGATCTGTGATCGGCTGCCTTCCGGGTCGGATCTTCGATCCCCTTCCCGTCATGGCGAGGCGCGCAGCGCCGTGGCCATCCAGGGCCGCTCGCACCGGCCCCTGGATGGCCACGCCCCTTCGGGGCTCGCCATGACGGTTATCCCGGTGTGAGGGAGTGACAGGCGCTCACCCGCCGTAAAAGCCGCGGTACCACTCGACGAAGCGTGGGATGCCGACCTCGATCGGGGTCGAGGGGCGATAATCGACCGCCGCCTCCAGCTCCTCGACATCGGCATAGGTCTCGGGCACGTCGCCGGGCTGCAGGTCGCGGAACAGCTTCTGCGCCTCGCGGCCCAGCGCTTGCTCCAGCACCTTGATCATGTCCAAGAGCGCCACCGGCCGGGTGTTGCCGATGTTGTACAGGCGGTAGGGCGCGGTGCTGGAGGCCGGGTTCGGCCGGTCGCCGGACCAGGCGGGGTCGGGCTGCGGCACGCGGTCCAGCACCCGGGCCACGCCCTCGACCAGGTCGTCGACATAGGTGAAGTCGCGCAGCATATGGCCGTGGTTGAACACCTCGATCGGCCGGCCTTCCAGGATGGCGCGGGTGAACAGGAACATCGCCATGTCCGGCCGGCCCCAGGGGCCGTAGGCGGTGAAGAAGCGCAGCCCCGTCACCGGCAGGCCGTAGAGATGGCTGTAGGAATGCGCCATCAGCTCGTTCGCCTTTTTGGTCGCGGCGTAGAGGCTGAGCGGATGGTCGACGTTCTGGCGCACCGAGAACGGCATCGCCGTGTTGGCGCCGTAGACCGAGCTGGAGGAGGCATAGACCAGGTGGCGCACGCCGTGATGGCGGCAGCCCTCCAGCACGTTGAGGAAGCCGACGACGTTCGAATCGACATAGCTCTCGGGATGGGTCAGCGAGTGCCGCACCCCCGCCTGGGCGGCGAGATGCGCCACCCGGCCCGGCTTCACCTCGGCGAACAGTTTGGCCATGCCCGGCCGGTCGGCGATGTCGAGCCGGCGGAAGGCGAAGCCTGGCTTCCCGGCCAGCTGCTCCAGCCGCGCCTCCTTCAGCCGCACGTCGTAATAGGGGCTGAGATTGTCGACCCCGACCACCCGCAGCCCGGCGTCGAGCAGCCGCCGGGCCAGGGCGAAGCCGATGAAGCCGGCGGCCCCGGTGACCAGGATCGGCTCAGAGGTGTCGACCGGGGCAGGCATCAAAGGCTCCAATAGGCCAGGCTGGACGGCACGCTTGCCGGGTCCAGCGCCGATTTCACATCCATCACCAGGCCGCCGTCCCTGAGGCAAGCCCAGAATGCGTCGCGCGGCCGGTCGAGATAGGCACGGTGCGGCACCGCCAGCACCAGCGCGTCGAGATCGCGGAAGGCGTCGAGCCCGGCGAGCTCCAGCCCGTATTCATGCCGCGCCCGATCCCGATCGGCCAGCGGGTCGTGCACCAGCGGGTCGATGCCGTAGGTCCGCAGCTCGGCCACGATATCCGGCACCCGGCTGTTGCGCAGGTCGGACACGTTCTCCTTGAAGGTCAGGCCGAGGATGCCGACCCGGGCGCCGAGGATGGTGCGGCCCTGGCGCGCCAGCACCTTGACCAGCTTGCCGGCCAGGAAGGCGCCCATCTGGTCGTTGATGCGGCGGCCGGCCAGGATCATCTCCGGCCGGTAGCCCACCGCCTCGGCCTTGGCGGTCAGGTAGTAGGGGTCGACGCCGATGCAGTGGCCGCCGACCAGGCCGGGCTGGAACTTTAGGAAGTTCCATTTGGTGCCGGCGGCGGCCAGCACCTCGGCCGTGCGCAGGCCGAGGCGGTCGAAGATCATCGCCAGCTCGTTCATCAGCGCGATGTTGAGATCGCGCTGGGTGTTCTCGATCACCTTCGCCGCCTCGGCCACGCGGATCGACGGCGCCCGGTGCAGCCCGGCTGGGACGATGGCGCCATAGGCGGCAGCCACCCGCTCCAGCGTCGCCGCATCCTGGCCGGACACGACCTTGACGATGCTCTCCAGCCGGTGGGCGCGGTCGCCGGGGTTGATCCGCTCCGGCGAATAGGCCAGGGCGAAGTCGATGCCCGCGCGCAGGCCGGAGGCGCGGGCCAGGGCCGGGCCGCACACATCCTCGGTGGCGCCGGGATAGACGGTGGATTCGAACACCACGACGGCGCCCGGTGTCAGCGCCCCGCCGATGGTCTCGCAGGCGCGCAGCAGCGGCCCGAAATCCGGCCGGCGCTCGGCATCGATCGGCGTCGGCACCGTGGCGACGAAGAAGCTGGCGCCGGCGAGCTCCGCCGGGTCGGCGGTGACGGCCAGGCCGCTGCCGATGAGATCCGCGGCTTCGACCTCGCCGGTGACGTCATGGCCTTCGCGCAGGGCGGCGATTCGGGCGGGATCGATGTCGAAGCCGATGGTGCCCGGAAATCGCCGGGCGAAGCCCAGCGCCACCGGCAGCCCGACATAGCCGAGCCCGATCACGGCGATGCGCTCGGCCCGGGCGGCGGTCGACGGACCGTCGCTCATGCCGCGGACCGGCGGGCGCGGGGGCGGCGCTTGGGGGCGGCCAGCGGCTTCGCCACCGGGTCGGCCAGCACCTCGCCCAGCGTGCTGCGGATCTGCGCCAGCTTGGCCTCGTGCGTCACCTTCAGCCCGAACACGTCCTTGACGTAGAACACGTCGACGGCACGGGCGCCGAAGGTCGAGATCTTGGCCGAGGAGATCTGCAGCCCCAGCCCGGTCAGTGCCCGGCCCATGGCGTGCAGCAGGCCCGGCCGGTCGCGGCCGTTCAGCTCGATCACCGTGTGGGTGCGGCTGGCTTCGTTGTCGATCAGCACGCGCGGCGCGATCGACACCGAGTGCAGCCGCGGATAGCTGCGGTGCCGCCGCTCCAGTTCCGCCGACATCTTCATCTCGCCGGACAGGCTGCGCTCGATCGAGACCTTGACCCGGGCCAGCTTCTCCGGCGCGTCGAAGGCGCCGCCCTCGACCGCGTCCTGGACCAGGAAGGTGTCGAGCGCCATGCCGTCGGCGAAGGTGAAGATCTTGGCCTCGACGATGGTGCCGCCGGAGACGGCGATGGCGCCGGCCAGGCGCGAGAATAGGCCGGGATGGTCGGCGGTGTGGATGGTCAGCTCGGCCACCGTGCGCTTCTGGTCGACCTGGATGTCGATCGCCAGCGGCTCCTTCGCCTCGTCCGCCGCCCGCACCAGCCGGGCATGGCGGGCCTGGGTGGCACCGTCGAAAGCCAGCCAATAGGCGCGGCTGGCCTTGCCGAGATAGGCCTCGACCGCCTCCGGCGGCCAGTCGGCCAGCGCCTGGCGCAGCAGGTCCTTGGCCTGATCGACGCGATGCTCGACCCCGACCGCCTCGTCGGCGCCGGACAGCCGCTCGTCGGCCCGATGGTACAGCTCGGACATCAGCGTCGCCTTCCACGCGGTCCAGCGGCCGGGTCCGACGGCGCTGATATCGGCCGCGGTCAGCACCAGCAGCAGGCGCAGCCGCTCCGGGCTTTCCACCGCGGCGGCGAAGTCCTGGACGGTCTTCTCGTCCTCGATGTCGCGCTTGAAGGCGGTGTCGCTGAGCAGAAGGTGCCAGCGCACCAGCCACTGCGCCGTCTCGGTCTCCTCCGGCGTCAGGCCGAAACGGGGGCCGAGCTTGCGCACCACCCGCGCGCCCAGGATCGAATGGTCGCCGCCGCGACCCTTGGCGATGTCGTGGCACAGGAGCGCGACATAGAGCGCCCGGCGCGACCCGGTCTTGCGCATCACCTGGGTGGCCAGCGGCAGCGTCTCCGCCGCCGCGCCGGTCTCGATCCGGTGCAGGATGCCGAGCGCGAACAGCGTGTGCTCGTCCACCGTGTAGGTGTGGTACATGTCGTACTGCATCTGGGCCACGACCCGGCCGAAATCCGGGATGAAGCGGCCCAGCACGCCGGCCTCGTTCATCCGCCGCAGCGGGATCTCGGGGTCCTGCTCCGCCGTCAGGATCTCGAGGAAGATGCGGTTCGCCTCCGGGTCGTCGCGCAGGCCCGCGATCAGGTCGATGTTGCGGGTGATCAGCTTCAGCGCCGCCGGATGAATGTCGAGGTCGCGCGCTTGAGCCACCCGGAACAGCCGGATGATGTCGACCGGATGCTCGCGGATCTGCTTCTCCCCGGCCAGGCTGACGCGGTCGCCGTCCAGCGGCAGCCCGTCGACCAGCGGCGCCGAGAAGCCCAGGAAGGCCAGGCCCCGCTTCGGCCGGCGCTGGCTTTCCGCCTCTAGCGCCGCGCAGAAGATCCGGGTGAGGTTGCCGACCTCCTTGGCCACCAGGAAGTAGTGCTTCATCAGCCGCTCGACGCCCTTGGCGCCGGCATGGTCGGTATAGCCGGCGACGCGCGCCAGCTCCGGCTGCAGGTCGAAGGTCAGGCGGTCCTCGGCCCGGCCGGTCAGGTAGTGCAGATGGCAGCGCACGGCCAGGAGGAAGCTCTCCGACCGGCGGAAGCGGCGCGCCTCCTCCCCCGTCAGCACGCCCTTGGCGACCAGCCCGTCGACATCGTCGACCTGGTACAGGTACTTGCCGATCCAGAACAGCGTCTGCAGGTCGCGCAGGCCGCCCTTGCCTTCCTTCACATTCGGCTCCAGCACATAGCGGCTGTCGCCCATGCGGCGGTGGCGGGCGTCGCGCTCGGCCAGCTTGGCCTCGGTGAAGGCGGCGCCGGTGCCGGCCGCCACCTCCTCGACGAAGCGGCGGCGCAGCGTGTCGTAGAGCGAATGCTCGCCCCACAGCAGCCGCGTCTCCATCAGGCTGGTGCAGATGGTGGTGTCGGTGCGGGCCAGGCGCAGGCTGTCATCGACCGAGCGCACGGAATGGCCGACTTTCAGCCCCAGATCCCACAGCAGGTAGAGCATGTACTCCACCACCTGCTCGACCCGCGGGTTGCGCTTGTAGGGCAGCAGGAACAGCAGGTCGATGTCGGAGAAGGGCGCCAGCTCGCCCCGGCCGTAGCCGCCGACCGCGGCGACGGCGAAGCGCTCGCCCACCGTCGGGTTCGAGACCGGGAACAGCCGCGACACGGTCAGCGAGGCCAGCCCGCCGATCAGCACATCCATCAGATAGGCGGTTTCGGCGACGCAGGCATCGGCCGATCCCGCCTCCTCGACGAAGCGGCGGCGGATCACGGCGCGGCCGGCCGCCAGCGCCTCGCGCAGCGCCGCCAGGATCTCGGCCCGCTGCCCCTGCGCGTCCGCCTTGTCCGCCGCCTCGTTCAGCCGCCGCTCCAGCGCCGCCGGATCGACGATGTCGAGCGGCGCCTGGATGGTCTGGCCATGCCAGGTCTCGGCCAGCACCGGAGCCATGGCCGCCGGCGCCGCAGTGGCGGCGCCATAGGGCAGCAGGCGGCGGAGGCGGCCCCGGAGGCCGGGACGGGCGCCAATGGGCGATGCGGACTCGTCGGGCATGATTTGTCTTAAATGAGCAAGGCCTTCAAAGCATACAACCGTTCGAGCGCTTCGCGCGGGGTCATCGCGTCGGGGTCGAGCCCGGCGACCGCGGTCTCGAGCTGCGACGGGCCCTTGGGTGCCGCTTCCGCCACCGATGTCGGGCGCGCGGCGGCGGCCGAGAACAGCGGCAGGTCGTCGACCAGCCGGGCGACGCTGCGCCCCTCCTTGCCCGCCTCCAGCGCCTCCAGCACCTCCTGCGCCCGGCCGACCACGGCTGCAGGCAGCCCGGCCAGCCGGGCGACATGGATGCCGTAGGACCGGTCGGCCGTGCCCGGCGCCACCTCGTGCAGGAAGACGATGTCGCCCTGCCACTCCTTGACCCG
>NZ_JBCNNF010000227.1:0-11195 GCF_039594555.1 Inquilinus sp. | reverse complement strand
CATCCGGTACTCGATGCGGAAGGGCGACAGCGTGCCGGGGCCGGTGAAGCCGGCGATGAAGGTGTTGAGCGCGGCGTCGCTGTCCAGCTCCACCTGGAAGCCGGCGACGTTGCTGCCGAACAGCGATGGCGTCTGCGCCACCGTGCGCCCGGTCATCTTCTGGCCGTCGGGCAGCTCGAAGTCGAAGAAGACCTCGCCGCTGGTCCAGGTGAACTGGCCCCAGCCGGCGATGCCGCCGATCTTGGCCTCCGCCGCCCGCTTCGCCTCCTCCGGGGCCGTGAGCTCGACCTCGAAGCTGCAAACGCCGGCGATGCCGCCCGCGGTGGAGCGGTACTTGGTCAATGCGAAGACCGGCTTGCCGCCCTGCAGCCGCAGCCGGGGCACCGGCGCCATGTACCAGATGCCGGCCTCCGTCCGGTCCCGGAACACGGTCACGGAAAGACTGTCCTGCGCGCCATAGGTGATGGTGCGCGCCGTGGTGATGTCGAACATGAGCTGGTTCTCCTGCTGGGGCCGAACGAAGCAGCGGATCGCGGCGGCGCATCCAGGCCTGGTAAGGCCATGGACGGCGCGGCCGGACGGCGGTCCGTGCGATCCGCACGATCAAAATTGAACGGCTGCCCTCCGGAAGGCCGGAGTGGACGTAAGAAATGGAATGGAGAGCGGATGATTGATTGGATTTAACAGAAATATATAAAACGTTTTATTATCGTCTTGCTGAACTAAAATAACGATCACTCGACACAACATTGCGAATAGGCGATGAACAGCCATTCATAGCGATACGATGATCGACAGGCGCTACCGACGCTGCCATGGCGACTTGTCGAGCGGCACCGCCCAGGCTCACATGGACCCGGACCGTCTATGGGAGATCGGCCGCAGCCGCCGGCTGTCCGGCTGCAGTCCGAAACTGGTGCTGATCTCGAGCATCGTCATCTTCTGGCTGATGCTCTCCAAGCCGATGCTCTGAGCCCGGGATGATGGATGCGGTTGGCCGAAGGCGCAGGGTCAGGCCCCGGCCCGAAGATCCGCTGTCGCGCGCTCGTGCCGGTCCACCAGCGGATAGGCCAGCCCGGCGAGCGCCCCCTGGTCCCTGATATAGACCCGACGGCCGCGCTTGGTGGCGACGCCCGCCTGGTCGAGCCATTTCAGGGTCCGGTTGATGTGCACGGTCGAGAGCCCGAGATATTCCCCCATCTGCGGCTGCGTCATCGGCAGGTCGAACGCCCGGGCGTCATGGTCGATGGTGCCGGAGAGCACGAGGCGGCCCCGGATCTCGTTCAGGAAGAAGGCCAGCCGCTCCTCCGCCGAGCCGCGCCCGAGGCTGACGATCCAGTTGTGCAGGCGGCGCTCCTCCTCGATCACCTGCCAGATGCAGCGCGTGGCCACGTCGCGATCCTCGTCGAAGGCCTGCCGCAGTTCCCGGTAGTCGATCTGCTCGATCACGGAATCGGCCATGACCAGGATCGAATCCGGATGGGAAGCCACGAACATGCTCTTCACGCCGAACAGGTCGCCCGGAAGGAAGATCAGGATGTACTGGCTGCGCCCATCCGGCAGGTTGCGGACCCGCCCGGCCCAGCCGCTTTGCATGCGGTA
The DNA here is from genome assembly GCF_039594555.1 of Inquilinus sp. Taxonomy (GTDB): domain Bacteria; phylum Pseudomonadota; class Alphaproteobacteria; order DSM-16000; family Inquilinaceae; genus Inquilinus. The sequence continues at coordinate 9,593 of NZ_JBCNNF010000227.1, read as the reverse complement.
GACGTAATCGTGGCCACCCCCGCCGCGGATCAGCGTCGTTCCGCGCCGGACGTAATGACGTTGCAGACCCGGCAGCGCAGCGATCTTCCGCTCCCCACGCGCCAGTGTCCCTTCGATCTCCTCGCGGTGCAGCGCATAGCCCGATGAATCCATTGTCTCGGCCCGACCCTGGGGAAGCCGGCGCCTGATCCGTCGCGCCGTGTCATATCGTCAACGGGGCCAGGCGCCACGCGGTTCGCCAGCCGCCGGCACGGGAACCGGCAGCCCCCGAAACGCCGTTGATCGAGAAAAGATGCCTGACCGGCGCGACCGACGGAGAGACTGGGCAACGCCGCATGCCAGACACGAGATCAGCGGAATTCCGAAGTGCCGTGGAGATGGTCCGAGTGATGCTGAGACATGTGCGCAACGGACAGATGACCCCGACCGAACTGGCCGTCTGGCTGCGCCGCGCCATGATGAGCGACCGCCAGCCCATGTCCGACAACGAGAAGAGCGCCATCGCCTGCGCGCTGGCGCTCATGCTGCTGGAAGGAAACCTCGACCTGGAAGCGCGATCCCTCGAGGAGCTGGTCGACCGTTCAGCGGAGGCCGGCGCGATCGCCCGCCTGATCTGAGCGGCCTTCGCCGATGAAGGTGCGAAGCGGCCCGGGCGACGACGCCACGGGATGACGTGAGGCCGGCCATTCGGCAGCCCGGGGCCTGAGCGTCGACAGCACCCGCGAGATGAAGCCATTGGCAAATTCGAGCGAGGCCTCGGGATGCCGCATCCTGAATTCGGCCAGGGCCGCCTCGCAGGCCGTCCACTCGTCCAGCCCGGCCGCGCGGCTCTGGCGATAGGCGTCGATGACCAGGATCTCGGTGGACGCTCGTCGGCGCTGCATATCGGCTCTCCTTCAATGCGCGAGAATGGTCTTCAACTGGCTGCGGGCGCGACCCAGGCGCGATCGAACGGTTCCGACCGGGACGTCGAGCTGCTCCGCGGCCTCCTCATAGGGAATCTCGTTGGCGGCGACGATCCGGATCATCTTCTGGTGTTCCGGCGATAGCTTCCTGATGCTGCGATCGACGTCTTGAAGCTCAATGGCAAGCAGCTGGCTCGGCGCCGCCGCCCCATCCCAATCCTCGATCGGCGCCGTTTCCGCCCGGGCCTGGAGGGTGGCGACATTCGACAGGAAGATACGGCGCATCATCACGACGAGCCACGCCGTCAGGTTGGTTCCCGGCTGCCAGAGATGGAACTTCCGGTAAGCCCGGAACAGCGTCTCCTGCAGCAGGTCGTCGGCATCCGCGGTATTCCGGGTGAGCTTCGCCGCATATCGGCGAAGGTCGCCGAGCACCGGGGAGATCTGGTCTTCAAAGGCCTGTTTCGGCGAGGTGCTGTTCTTCAGCATTGATCGCTCCGTTCGATCAACTTCGCTGGCAAAACAACCTGATCGCGCCCTTGTTCCGACACAAAATCGACAAATCGATCCAGATCAGCAGTTCACAAAGCATGATTTGACGGAATGCGAAGCTCATCGCACATCCAACCTAACAAACGATAATTGAAGCCTTGTCGAAGGAGACCTCGGCATCTGGATCCCGATATTATCAATTGATATGTCCACAAGGCGGCGCAACTGCCCGCGCCGCTGCTGCTCAGCCGAGCGCCCGGCCTATGGCTGCATCTGCATCATCTGGTCCATCAGCATCATGTTCTGGGTCAGGTGGTCCATGATCCAGATCGACCCGACGACGATCAGGGCCACCACCAGGACGCCGAAGGCGAGCGCCAGCACGTTGTTGGTGTTGTCCGGCCCCGTGGTGACGTGGAGGAAGAACACCAGGTGCACCCCCATCTGCGCGATCGCGAGCACGATCAGGGCCACGGGGACGGCCGGCGGGTAGATGACGTCGGATCCCGCCAGGAGGAAGGCCGCCGCCGTCAGCACGATCGAGAAGGCAAGGCCCAGATTGGCGTTGCGCACCCAGTGGCCGCTCTCCTCCGGCGGCTCGTCGCCGGGGGCGTGGTCGGCACGATGATGCAGCGTGCCGGCGTGCAGACGGTCGAGGTCGGGCGTGCTCATGCGCCGCTCCCCATCAGGTAGACGATGGTGAAGATGCCGATCCAGACGATGTCCAGCGCGTGCCAGAACAGGTTGAAGCAGATCAGCCGGTGGATGATCTCGCGGCGGAACCCCTTGAGCAGCACCTGAGCCATCATGGTGGCGAGCCACAGGCCGCCGAGGGTGACGTGCAGCCCGTGCAGGCCCACCAGTCCGAAGAAGGCGGTGATCATGCCGCTGCGCTGAGGCGTGATCCCCCGCTGGGCCAGTTCGATGAACTCCAGCAGCTCGAGGGCGACGAAGGCGAGGCCCAGGAGGCCGGTGACCAGCAGGAAGATCTCGGTCCACAGCCGGTTCCGCGCGTTGGTGGCCGCGAAGGAGAGCATGCAGGTATAGCTGGACAGCAGCAGCGCCGCCGTCTCAAGCCCCACGCGGCGGAGGTCGACCATCTCCGCGATCGTCGGGCCGCCGGCCGTTGCGCTCCGCTGCACGGCGAAGGCCGCGAAGAAGCAGGCGAACATGACGATGTCGCTGAGCAGGAAGATCCAGAAGCCGTAGCCGACGATGATGCGCTTGTGGGCGGGGCCGGTCCCGCCATGACCGGCCCCCTCGACCGGTTCCTCGGGCCCATGGGCGCGATGCCCCAGCCGGTGGGGGTCCTCCCGGATGCGGCGGATGGCCTCGAGGCTGGCGGGCAGTCCCGTATCGGTCATGGCAGCGCCTCCTGCCGGGACAGCCGTTCGAGCAAAGCTTCGCGCGCCGTGCGGCGGGCATGATCCACGCGCGACACCTCCTCGGCCGGAACCTCGAACTCATGCACGTCGCGCCAGGCGAAGGCGACGAATCCGGCGAAGGCCGCCACCAGCGCGACGATCGCCAGCCACCAGATGTGCCAGATCATCGCGAAGCCGAAGACCGTGGTGAAGAAGGCCGTGTAGATGCCGACCGGGCTGTTCAGGGGCATCTCGATCGGCTCGTATGCCGGCTCCGGGGAGAGCTGCTGCGTCTCCACGGCGCGCAGCTTGATCCCCCAATAGGCCTCCTCGCCCTCCACATTCGGCATGACGGCGAAGTTGAAGAAGGGCGGGGGCGACGGCGTGGCCCACTCGAGCGAACGGCCGTCCCAGGGGTCGCCGGACACGTCGCGCAGCCTGTCGCGGTCGCGGATACTGACCGCGAGCTGCACGATCTGCGAGATCACCCCCAGGGCCAGGATCCCGACCCCGGCCACGGACACGTACAGCCATGGCCCCCATTCCGGGACGTTGATGTGCTGCAGGCGCCGCGTCATGCCGTCCAGCCCCAGCACGTAGAGCGGCGTGAACGTCACCCAGAAGCCGATGAAGGCGAACCAGAACGCGGCCTTGCCCCAGCCGGAGTGCAGCCGGAAGCCGAACGCCTTCGGGAACCAGAACTCGTAGGCCGCGAAGATCCCGAACACCACGCCGCCGACGATGACGTTGTGGAAATGCGCCACCAGGAACATCGAGTTGTGGGTCAGGAAATCCGCCGGCGGGATGGCCAGCAGCACGCCGGTCAGGCCGCCGATGACGAAGGTGAAGATGAAGCCCATGGACCACAGCATGGGCACCTCGAACCGCACCCGGCCGCCATACATGGTGAAGATCCAGTTGTAGACCTTCACCCCGGTGCCGACCGCGATGATGCTGGACGAAATGCCGAAGAAGGTGTTGACCGCAGCGCCGGCGCCCATGGTGAAGAAGTGGTGCAGCCACACCAGCATCGAGACGACGCAGATGAACAGCGTCGCCGCGACCATGGAGCGGTAGCCGAACAGCGGCTTGCCGGAGAAGGTCGAGAAGATCTCGGAGAAGAAGCCGAAGGCCGGCAGGACCAGGATATAGACCTCGGGGTGCCCCCAGGCCCAGACCAGGTTCACGAACATCATCGGGTTGCCGCCCGCGGTGTTGGTGAAATAGTGCCAGTCGAGATACCGGTCCAGCGTCAGCATCGCCAGCGTCGCCGTCAGGATCGGGAAGGCGGCGACGATCAGCAGGCAGGAGGCCAGCGCGGTCCAGCAGAACACCGGCATGCGCAGATAGCTCATGCCGGGACATCGCATCTTCAGCACGGTGGTGACGATGTTGATCCCGGTGATCAGCGTGCCGACCCCGGAGATCTGCACGGCCCAGAGGTAGTAGTCGACACCGACGCCGGGGGTGTAGGCCGTCTCGCTGAGCGGCGGATAGGGCAGCCAGCCGGTGCGGGCGAACTCCCCGATGAACAGCGAGACATTGACCAGCAGGGCGCCGCTCGCGGTCAGCCAGAAACCCACCGAGTTGAAGGTCGGGAAGGCGACGTCACGGACGCCGAGCTGCAGCGGCACCAGGAAGTTCATGAATCCCAGCACCAGCGGCATGGCGCCGAACAGGATCATGATCGTGCCATGGGCGGTGAAGATCTGGTTGTAGTGCTCCGGCGGCAGGTAGCCCGCCGCGTCGACCGCCACCGCCTGCTGGGTGCGCATCATGATGGCGTCGGCGAAGCCGCGGATCAGCATCACCACGCCCAGCAGGCAATACATGACGCCGATCCGCTTGTGGTCGACGCTGGTGACCCATTCGCGCCAGAGATAGGGCCACCATCGCTTCACGGTGATCAGGACCAGAACGCCGAGGCCGACGAGGATCACGATGAAGGAGGTGACCAGCGGGATCGGTTGGGACAGCGGAATCGCCGAGAGATCGAGCTTGCCGAACATCGTCAGTCCTTTCCGCCGGCGGAGACTTCGCGCCCGGCATGCTCCGGGGTCTCGGGCTGCGGCCCCGGTCCCGGCGGGATCGCTTGGCTGGCGACGGCGTGGAACAGATGAGGATCGACCGCACCGAAGGTCGAAGGCGGCACGCGCTGCGTCTGGTGCGTCAGGCTGGCATAGGCGCTCTGGTCCAGAACCGGACCGGCGCCCCGGACGCCCGCGGCCCAGGCCGTGAAATCGGCCTCCGGCAGGCTCCTCACCTCGAACTGCATGTCGGAGAAGCCGTCGCCGGAGAAATGGGCCGAGATGCCCCAGAGCCGCGCCGGTTGGTCGGCCTGCAGGTGCAACTGCGAGACCATGCCCGGCATGGCGTAGATCATCGAGCCCAGGCGCGGCACGAAGAAGACGTTGAAGACGCTGGCCGAGGTGATCGAGAACCGGACCGGAGTCCCGGCGGGCACCACCAGCTGGTTGATCGTCGCGATCCCCTGCTGCGGGTAGATGAACAGCCATTTCCAGTCGAGGGACACGACCTGGACCTCGAGAGGCGGTTTCTCGGAGGGCAAGGGCCGGAACGGGTCGAGCTTGGTCGATCCTGTCCAGATCAGGCCGCCGATGAACATGATGGTCAGGATCGGGATCGACCAGACCACCGCTTCGATCCGCCCCGAATAGGACCAGTACGGCAGGTATTCCGCCCTGGGGTTCGACGCGCGGTAGCGCCATGCCATCCAGAAGGCCAGCAGGATCGTCGGGATGACGATCGCCAGCATGATCACCGTGGCGTCGATCAGGATCTTGGCGTCGCCTTCGCCGACAGGGCCGAGCGGGTCCAGCACCCCGCCCGAGCATGAGGCAAGGCCCATGCCGGCGAAACCCAGGATCGAGCACCGGCGAGCCCGGGCCTGTGCGCCTCTTCCGGCCTGCAAGCCGTCCATGAGGAGCCTCCATCCGTATCGGCATGAGCCCCCATTGCCCCTGCCCCTGTGCGAGCCGCAGCCACGTCCCTGTCGTCTCGTCGAGCCCAGGATCTGTCCGCACCCCGGCAGCATGAATGCGCCGGTGCGCGGATCAGCCGGCGCAGGGAGCGGGCGCCCCTGCTCGGATCCTGCGGTTGGAGTTCCTGAGCTTCACGCTGCCAATGGCGCGCGATCCGACATGGTTCCGCACGGGTGTAGGGATGCTGTGGCGCATCCGTGATCTCCGTCGCCACCCCATGCCTACGATGTCGCCGCGGTAGAGGACGGACACCCGGCCGCAGATCTGCTGCAGCCCCGCGAGGTCGTCCGCTGCCCCTCGCCCGCGGCCGCGATCCTCCGGCCGCCAGGGCGCGCACCAGAATTTCGGCGGCGACACGGACGCGCCGGTCGCGCGTTGGCTCTACGCCAGCGGCGGAACGGCAGCTTCCGCTGGGTGCAAACGCGACCGGATCTTCCTTCGTGACGCGGTCCCGACGGGCCGAGGAGTATCGCGGCCCGAGGATCAGGTCGCCGTGCCCACCGGCGCCTGGTTCATCACGGCCGCGTCCGGGATGTCGTCGAACGACGCGTAGTTCATGGTGTAGAGCCGGGCATAGAGGCCCTGGGCCGCCATCAGCTGGTCATGCGTGCCCGACTCGATCTTCTCGCCGTTCTGCAGCACGATGATGCGGTCGGCGTGGCGGATGGTCGCCAGCCGATGGGCGATGACCAGGCCCGTGCGTCCTTCCAGCAGGGTGACCAGGGCCTTCTGGATCAGCATCTCGGTGTAGCTGTCGATATTCGCTGTCGCCTCGTCCAGCACCAGGATCCGGGCGTCCGCCACCAGCGCCCGGGCGAAGCTGAGCAGCTGCCGCTGGCCGATCGAGAGGTTGCCGCCGCGCTGGTCCAGCACCGTCTCGTAGCCGTCCGGCAGGCGCGCGATGAAATCGTGGGCCCCCACCGCCTTCGCGGCGCGGATCACCGTGTCGAGGGTCGCGTCGGTCCTGTGATAGCGGATGTTCTCGAAGACGGAGCCCGAGAACAGGAACGGCTCCTGCAGCACCATGGCCACCTGCTGGCCGAGCGACTCCTGCGTCAGGTCCCGCACGTCGTGGCCGCCCACCACCACCTGGCCGTCCCAGACATCGTAGAAGCGGTGCACCAGCGCCATGGCGCTGGATTTCCCCGAGCCGGTGGGGCCGACGAGGGCGACCGTCTCGCCCGGATTGACCCGGAAGCTCACATTCTTCAGCACCGGCTGCCCGGACCGGTAGCCGAAGGTGACATTCCTGAACTCGACCGACCCGTCGGTCGCCGGCGACAGGTCGACCGCGTTCGGCCGGTCCTGGATGTCCACCGGGATGTCGAGCACCTCCGCGATGCGGTGGCCGGAGGCCATGGCCCGCTGCATGACGCTGTATTGCAGGGTCAGCGACCGGATCGGGTCGAAGAAGCGCTGAATGTAGAACAGGAAGGCGACCATGATGCCGATGTCCAGGGTGTTGCCCAGGACCATCGATCCGCCGATGACGATGACCACCGCCATGGCGGCGCCGGTCAGCGTGTCCACGATCGGCACCATCACCTGCGCGTATTTCGCAGCGCGAAGATGGCTGCGCAGATTGCCGTGGGCCTTGTCGTCGTAGAGCCGCAGGTTGAGCTGCTGCCGGCCCATGCTCTGCACCGTGCGCACGCCGTGGATCGCCTCGGCCAGCGCGCCATTCGCGACCGAATTCGTCTCATGAGCGGCCATGAAGGCGTCGCGCGCCCGCGGCAGCCACCACAGGCGCACGACGAACAGCACCGGCATCACCGACAGGGTCAGAAGGGCCAGCCGGACATCCAGGAGCAGCATCACCGTGATGATGCCGACCAGCAGCGCGATGTCGCCGACCGACAGGACCGACGTCTCCATGAACTCTTGCATGGAGTTGACGTCGCCCTGCAGCCGCGACATCAGCCGGCCGACCTCCGTCTTGTCCATGAAGGACAGGGACACGCGCTGCAGATGCGCGAACATGGCGCGCCGCATGTCGAACAGGACGTCCTCCGCCGCCTTGCCGACCACCGTCTCCTGCACCCAGCTGGCGCCGTAGTTGATCAGGATTGCCACGGCAAACGCGATCGCGGCCCCCGCCAGGGCGCCGCGGCTGCCGGTGGCCATGCCGTGGTCGATGGCGAAGCGGATGATCAGCGGGATGGCGACCTGGCTCAGCGTGAACAGCAGCACCGCCGCGACCGCGATCACCATCTTCCGGCGATACGGATACACGAACTGCCAGATGCGGCGGATGATGCGCCCGTCGAAGGCCGCGCCGAACACCTCCTCCTCCGGGCGGTGGGATCCGACGACGGCCCGCGGACGGCCGCGCCGATCCTCGACCTCGTCCCGGTCATCGGTCTTTTCGGACATCAGGGCACCACCGGCTGCGCGGCGTCGTCGCCCGGCCGCATCTGAAGGTCGTAGAGCGCGCGGTACCGGCCGCCTTTGGCCAGCAGCTCCTCATGGGTGCCGCTTTCGACGATGCGGCCCTCCTCGAGGAACAGGATCCGGTCGGCATGCATCAGGGAGCTCAGCCGGTGGGCGATGACCAGGGTCACCCGGCCCTTGGCGAAGCGCCGCATGGCGCTGCGGATCCGCTGCTCGGTGCCGGCGTCGATCGCGGCGGTGGAATCGTCGAACACCATGATGGCGGGCTTCAGCATCAGGCTACGCGCGATCGACAGGCGCTGGCGCTGCCCGCCGGAGAGGGAGACGCCGCGCTCACCGACGACGGTGCCGTAGCCCGCCGGCAGCCCGAGGATGTAGTTGTGCAGCTGGGCGGATTCGCTGGCGCGCGCGATCTGGTCGTCCTTCGCCCATGGGCTGCCATAGACGATGTTGTTCTCGATCGAGGTGGTGAACAGGAAGGAATCCTGCTGCACGATGCCGACCGCCTGCCGCAGGGAATCGAGGGTGACCTTGCTGATGTCCTGCCCGTCGATGGTGATCCGGCCGCCGGTGACGTCGTAGAAGCGCGGGATCAGATGCACCAGGCTCGACTTGCCCGCCCCGGGGGATCCGACGATGCCGATGGTCTCGCCGCGCCGCGCCTCGAAGCTGATGCCGGACAGGACGTTGCGGTCCCCGGCCCCCGGATAGCGGAAATCGACGTTCTCGAAGCGCAGCACGCCGTCGGTGACGACCAGGTCCTTGGCGCCGGGCTCGTCCTTGATGCCGAGATCGAGATCGAGCAGCTCGAACAGGCGTGAGCCGCAGGTCGAGGCGCGGGCGAAGGAGTTGACCAGCAGGCCCAGTTGGCGCACCGGCATCTGCAGGATGGTCATGAATGTCAGGAATGTCGCCAGCGTGCCGACACTGATCCCGCCATCGATCACCCGGTTGCCGCCCACCCAGAGCACCAGCCCCATCGCGACAAAGAAGGACAGGTTCATCGCGGCGGTGTTGACCACGCGGATATCGACCCGGTTGTGGCCGATCTCGATGGCGGCCTGCGAGGCCCGGTCGAATTTCTCGAGCTCATGCGCCTGCGCCGCGAAGGCACGCACGACGCGGATGCCGCCGAGATTCTCTTCCATGACCCGGCTGAGGACGGACATCCGTTCCTGCAGGGCGAGCCAGGTCGACCGCATGCGCAGCTGGGTGACCGAGGAGCGCCAGGCGACGAACGGCACGAAGCTGAGGCTCAGGAGGCCGAGCACCAGATCCGTGCTGAGCAGCAGCGTGGCGCCGACGCCGATCAGCACGGTCAGCAGCACCAGCCGCACGATTCCGGTGCTGAAGAACATGCGCACGCCTTCGAGATCCAGGATGCCGAGCGTGATCAGGTCGCCGGTATGCGCGCGGTCGTGGAAGCTGAAGCCCAGGCG
>NZ_JBCNNF010000226.1:0-11228 GCF_039594555.1 Inquilinus sp. | reverse complement strand
CGCGTTCCAGACCAGCAGGCGGGGGAGGGCCATGTCGGAAGTCTCCAGGGTTGGGCTGCGATCAGGGCAGGGTCTCGGACAGCGACACCCATGTGCCGTCCTGGGCGCCCGACCGCATGCAGGCGAAACTGGTGGCGAGGGAGTGGATGTTGTCCTCGCCGGAGGTGAAGTAGCGCGGCGGCTTGCCACGCACGGCGTCGGCGAAGGCGTTCAGCGTGCCGGCACGGTCGACCAGCGCCATCGGCTCCAGGGCCAAATCCTTGGTGGTGCCGTCGGGCCGGCGCAGCATCACCTTGTCGGCGACGGCACCCTCCCGGCCGCGCGCCCACCAGACGAGCTCGCCCTCCTCGCACTCGATCGCCCATTCGCCGGTCCAGGTGGTCGGCGTGCCGCGGGAGACCCAGGAGCCGCTGTAGGACACCATCAGCCCGCTCTCGAGGGCCAGCAGCGCATGCGCCGCCGCGTGGTCCCGGAACGGGCTGTCCGGCGTGTTCCAACTGCGGCAGGCCACCCGTTGCACGTTCTCGCCGAAGATCATGCGCATCAGGTCGAAATGGTGGATCGCCATGTCCAGCAGCAGCGGGCCCGGGATGTCGTGATAGCGGTGCCCAGTGACCTTCCAGTTCTGCCGGAAGTCGATCAGCGCCGACAGCGGCCGGCCATAGATGCCGTTGTGCACCAGGTCGGCCACCATCCTCACCGCCGCCTGGTAGCGGTAGTTCTGGCTGACCATCAGCACCCGGTTGGCCTGCTTGGCCAGGGCGATCAGCTCCTGCGCCTCCTCCAGCGTCGAGGTGAAGGGCTTTTCGACCAGCACGTGCTTGCCGGCCTTCAGCGCGGCTTCGCTGACGCTCTTGTGCCCGGCGGTCGGCAGCACCGCCAGGACGCCCTCGGCCTCGACACCGGCGATGGCGGCGTCGAGGCTGGGGAAGCACTTCTGCTCGGCCAGGCCCAGCGTCTCCTGGGCCCGCTTCAGTACCTCGGGGTTGGCGTCGACGAAGCCGACGACATCGACCGCCTTGACCTGCGGCAGGATGGTGTGGGCCCAGTTCATGCCCCAGCCGCCCAGGCCGACCTGGATCACCTTGACCGACACTTCCGTCTCCTTCGTCGCTCGAGTTTGTGTGATGCCTACCAGCGGCCGCCGCGGCTCAGCCGGTTGAGGTCCTTCTGCAGCTGCGCCAGGTTGGCGGCGCCATCGCCCTGCTTCGACAGTGTGCTGTGGACCGCGTTCCAGAACAGGGACGAGACCTCGCTGTAGCGCTCCCCGGTCACCGCCGAGGGGCGGGCCACGGCGCTCTCCAGCACCTGCCGCGTCACCTTGAAGAAGGGGCGCTTCTCCAGGATCTCGGCATCCTCGTACAGCGCCGGGATGGTCGGCTGGTAGCCGCCCTCCAGGGCGCGGCGCTTCTGCTCGTCCCGGGAGGTCAGGTAGACGGCGAAGGCCGTCGCCTCCTTGGGGCTCCTGGAGTATTTGGAGACCGCGATCTGCCAGCCGCCGAGGGTCGCGGCGTTGCGCGCGCCCTCGCCGTCGCCCTTCGGCAGCGGGGCATAGCCAACCTTGCCCTTGACCGGGCTGTCGCCGGCTTCCGCCAGGCTGGCGGCATAGGGCCAGTTGCGCATGAAGGCGGCATTGCCGGACTGGAACACGCCTCGGGCGTCCTCCTCCATGTAGTTCAGCACGCCGTCGGGCGCGATCGTGCCGATCCAGGAGGCGGCGGTGTCCAGCGCCTTGGCGGCCTGCGGGTTGTTGACCGTGATCTTGCCGTCCGGCCCGACGATGCTGCCGCCGCCGAAGCTGGCGATCCATTCCAGCGCGTCGCAGGTCAGCCCCTCATAGGCCCGGCCCTGGAAGACGAAGCCGAAGAAGCGGTCGTTGCCGGCCTTGCGCTCGCCCTCCTGGATGGTCCTCGCGGCGTCGGTCAGCTCGGCCCAGGTGGTGGGGGGCTTGAGGCCGTATTTCTCCAGCAGGTCCTTGCGATAATACAGCAGCCCCATATCCGTATACCAGGGCAGGGCCAGCAGCTGGCCGTCGCGGGTCAGCCCCTGGACGATGCTGGGGAAGTACTGATCGATGGTCGACTGGTCGACCTGCTGCTTCAGGTCGATGAAGTGGCTGCCCAGGATGCCGGGCCAGATCACGTCGACCTGGAACACGTCGATGTCGGCCGACTTGCCGGTCAGGAACTGCTGGTACAGCGCCAACTGCTCCGAGGTGGATTGCGGCGCGGCGACGACCTTGACGGTGTTGCCGGTCTTGGCCGACCAGGCCTTGGCGGCCTCGTCGCACAGCCTGGACTGGATGCCGGTGGAGCCGCAGGCGAAGGTGATCTCGGCACCGAGCGCCGCCGGCGAGGCGGCCAGGGCGAGGGCGAGCGCGGCGAGAACGGTCAGGTGCTTCCCGGACATGGTTCCTCCTGTTGGCTCGACGAATGGATTCTGGCGTCCGTTGCAATCGTTTTCAGATTAGTGGGGCAGGGATGTTTGGCAACCGACATTCGCCGGAGGCGCAGGCTGGTTTCGCCAGAGCGCCGTCTTTGATCGGCGCTTCGGCCGATAAGGTGGCGAATCGGTGGAGGAGCCGTCCAAGCCTCGGCGATGGACTTGCCGTGGGTCGTGCCGGTGCTGAATCCACAACCTCCGGTCGTGGCGCCTGTGCCACGACCTCGATATTTCGCGGGGCTTACATCGATAAAAAAATGGACATAAATAAATATTCCATATATTTCGATATAGTCTGCAACTCTCGGTCGGGCTTCTAGGAATACACTCCGGCGGGATCTTGAGGTCTATTTCATGCATAACATTTTATGCTGGTTTTTCTGCTTGGCGATTTCTAGTAAGAATGGTGCTTGATCAGGCTGAGGCGCAATAAAGCTTGTGCCTTCGCTGGATCTGTGCTACATAGTCGGGTATTAATGCTAGTTTAGCTAATCTTTTAAGGAATGCGCGAAATGACCGAATACTCTAGAGTTCGCAAGCGTTAGCCGGGTAAGGTTCGAAAAATGCCGCCCGGTCCGGCGGCCTTGTGGTTTTGATATGCCTATTGAAGCCCCTCACCGATGAACACGAATGCGCTGACAAGAGCTTATCTGGTCCTCGGGGGGCTGGGGGCGGTGTCGCTGATCGCTTATGGCGTATACAAGGCCTATCTGCCGGAAGTTGCGGTTCCCGCGCCTGCGCCCATCGTCCAGTCAGCGCCTGCCGACATCAAGGTGGTCGGCGTCATGACGGCTGCCCGATTCATCGCGCGGGGGCAGGTGATCGCCCGCGAGGATGTGACCACCACTTCGATCGCCGGGACGGTACCCTCCGGAGCCCGCACGGCGAACGGCGACGTGGTCGGCAAGGTGGCGACGGCCGACATCCTGCCGCAGCAACTGCTGCTCGATTCCGCGATGTCCGCCGATCCGGCCAAGGCGGGCCTGGCTGCACTGGTGCCCGCCGGCTATCGCGCGATCAGCATCCTGACCAATGACGAGATCGCGGTCAGCCAGTTCATCCGGCCGGGCGACAAGGTCGATATCCAGTTGGTGCTGCCCGACACCGTCTTTGCCAAGCAGGGCATGGCGGAGCGGCCGGAAACCGACATCAGCGAAGCGCGCACGGTGCTGCAGGACGTCCTAGTGCTGACCGTCGGCGCCACCCTCGGCGATCCGACGCTGGCCCAGGCCGCTGCCGAGCAGACCGCCAGCACATCCGGTCGCCGCAACGATCCGTCGCGGACCATCAGCCTGGCCATGACGCCGGACCAGATCGCCAAATTTGCCCTGGCCCGCAGCCTCGGCGCCTTCTACCTGTCCCTGCGCGGTCCCGACGACCTGCAACTGATCGGGGACAACACCGCCAAGCTCTCCGACATCCGCGGTCCCACGCCACCGCCGGCCGCGCCGGCGACGCCGCAGAAGCGCCCGATCGAGCTGATCGTCGGCGACCGCACTCAGCTGATCTACCCGAAGACGTCCGGAGAGCCGCGATGAGGTTTGTGGTCCGCCTGCTGTATGTCGCGGTTCTTGTCCTCGTCACCCAGGTCGCGGGGGCTGAGGAACTGCGGCTCGGCGTCGGCGCCCAGCGCGTGATCAACCTGCCCGCCCCGATCACCCGCATCGTCGTCGGCCAGGGCGGCATCATCGACGCGACGGCCCTGAACGAGGACCAGTTGCAGATCACCGGCCTGCAATCCGGCAAGACCACGCTCAACATCTTCACCGCGCAGTCGGACCAGGGCGTCGCCTACGACGTCACGGTCGGCGGCGCGACCGTCGCCCTGCCCACCATCCCCGACCGCGGCGACCCGGCCCGGCAGATCCGCAGCCAGCCGGGGCTGCAGGGGGTGCGGGTCAGCCGCGACGGCGACACGCTGGTGCTGTCCGGCACGGTGCCGGACCTGGACGCCCATGCCCGGGCCTCGAGCATCGCCCGCGCCTATGGCGGCAACAACGTCGTCGACCTGACCCGGGTCACTGGCAATCAGATGGTCGCCGTCGACATCCAGTTCGCGGCGGTGTCGGCCACCACGCTGCGCGCCCTCGGCTTCAACTTCTCGGCCCTCGGCGGCAGCGACTTCCAGGGCGCGCTGATCGGCCCCAACACCTATCAGAGCTTCAACTTCACCGGCCGCAACCTGTCGATCTCGGCATCGCCGGCGCTGACCAGCGCGTTCAACCTGTTCCTGGCCGATCCGCGCAACGGCATCCTCGGCCTGCTCAGCGCCTTGTCGCAGGCCGGCCTGACCCAGCTGCTGGCGCAGCCGACCCTGCTGGTCCGCTCGGGCGACCATGCGGAGTTCCTGGCCGGCGGCGAGGTGCCGATCCCGGTGCCGCAGGGCGGCGCGTCGATCGGCACCGTGACCATCGAATACCACCAGTACGGCGTGAAGCTGGACATCGCCCCGGTGGTGCTGTCGGACAAGCGCATCGTGCTGAAGGTGGCGCCCGAGGTCAGCGAGCTCGACTATGCCAATGCCCTGGAATTCCAGGGCTTCCAGGTGCCGGCCTTCCGCCGCCGCTCGACCTCGACCACGGTGGAGCTGGGCAACGGCCAGAGCTTCGTGCTGGCCGGGCTGATGTACAGCAACAGCCAGATCAACGAGAGCAAGTTCCCCTGGCTCGGCGACATTCCGATCATCGGCGCCCTGTTCAAGAGCACCAACAACCAGCAGGAGCGGCAGGAGCTGATCATCGTGGCCACGCCGCGGCTGGTCACGCCCTTGGCCCCGAACCAGATCCCGCCGCTGCCGGGCGTGGACACACGCAAGTTCAACCCGACCGTCGGCGACATGATCCTGAATGTCGATCAGGTGCAGGATCACCTCGCGCCCTACGGGCTGATGCGGTAGGCGGCCATGCACAGGATCAGCGTCGCCACCTCCGACACCGACATCGCCGCCGCCCTGATCGCGGCCCTGGACGGCGTTGCCGCGGTGATCCGCTCGGCCCCGGACACGGCCTCGCTGGTCGAGCTGTGCGGCAAGGCCGAGCTCGACCTGATCCTGCTCGACGCGGACCCGGTCTCGGGCTTCGGCACCGCGCTGGCGGATGCGATGCGGTCGGTCATCGCGGCCGATCCCGGGGCGCCGGTCGTCGTCCTGGGCGACGAGGCCGATGCTCGCTCGGTGCTGCGGGCGATCCGCGCCGGGGCGACCGACGTGATCGACCGGGATGCGCGCGGCGAGGTGCTGGGCGGCCAGATCGGCCGCCACCTCACCGGCGCGCCGCGCGGCAACGACGCCGGCAGCGGCGCCCTGACCCTGGTGATGAGCGGCCAGCCGGGCGGCGAGGGCCTGTTCGCGGTCAACCTGGCGGTCCTGCGGGCCAAGGCGGCGGGCGGGGCGCTGCTGGTCGACGGCGCGCTGCCCTCCAGCGAGGCCGGGGCCGCGCTGAACGTGCCGCTGAACTACACCATCCGCGACGCGGTGCAGGACCTGGCCCGGTTGGATCGCACCCTGCTGTCCTCCGCCCTCGGCCGGCACGAGCCGTCGGGCCTGCATGTGCTGCCTCTCGCCGTCGCGGGCGAGGAGGTGCACGACATCGCCACCGAGAGCATCGCCTCGATGCTGCTGGTGCTGCGGGCCCTGTTCGGAGAGATCGTGCTGAATGTCGGCGGCATCCGCCACCCGGGCCTGCTGGCGGAGTTCGTGCGCGCCGCCGGCCGGATCTACCTGGTCGCGCCGCAGAAATTCACCGCGGTGAAGGCCTGCCGCGACCTCCTGATCCAGATCGGGCCCGGCGCGCCGGTGCTGGAGCGCATCACGCTCGTGGTCGAGGACCACATGCCGGGCATCAGCCTGACCGACGAGCAGATGCGCGACGCGCTGGGCCTGCGCCGCTCCGTCCGCCTGCCGGCGGCGCGGGTCGAGCTGCTCAACGCGCTCAACACCGGGCGGCCGCTGGTGCTGGACCAGCCTCGGGCGGCCTACAGCCGGGCGCTGCAGGCGCTGGCCGCCGTCGCCGGGGCGCCGGTGGTGCCGGGCGCGGCTCGGCCGACGCCGCGCGGCGTCGGCCTGTTCCGCCGGCTGCGGACGTCGTGAGGAGGGGACGATGGCGGGTCTGACCAACGGCGTCGGCGTCAGGACGGGTGGGGAGGCGGAGCTCGCCGCGGCGGAGCTGCGCACCACCGACGCTTATCAGCGCACGAAGTTCGCGATCTTCAACCTGGTGCTGGAGCAGCTCGAGGCGCTCGGCATCAACGCGGAATCGGCCAGCCAGTCGATGATCCGCGACGGCATCGAGCAGGCGATCACCCGCTTCGCCGCCAAGGAAGGGCTGGCGCTGAACGCCGCCGAGCGCGCCCTGCTGGCGTCCGAGGTGCAGAACGAGGTGATCGGCCTCGGCCCGCTGGAGCCGCTGCTGAAGGACCCGTCGATCGACGACGTGATCGTCAACGGCCCTTACCGGGTCTATGTCGAGCGCGGCGGCCAGATGGCGGCGGTGCCGGTGCGGTTCCGCGACACCGCCCACCTGATGAACATCATCCAGCGGATCGTCAGCCCGATCGGCCGCCGGGTGGACGAGGCGACGCCCTATGTCGACGCGCGCCTGCCCGACGGATCGCGGGTCAATGTCGTGATCCCGCCGATCGCGCTGGACGGGCCCATGGTGTCGATCCGCAAGTTCCGGGTTCAGGCCATGGGCGCGCAGGACTATGTGCGCCTCGGCTCGATGAGCCAGGAGATGATGAGCTTCCTGGCGGCGGCGGTGCGCTCGCGCCTCAACATCCTGATCTGCGGCGGCACCGGCTCGGGCAAGACCACGCTGCTCAACATGCTCAGCGGCTACATCGACGAGAAGGAGCGGCTGATCACCATCGAGGACGCCGCCGAGCTGCAGCTGCGGCAGAGCCATGTGGTGCGGCTGGAGACGCGGCCGCCCAACCTCGACGGCAGCCGCGAGGTGACCGCCCGCGATCTGGTGCGCAACGCTCTGCGGATGCGGCCGGACCGCATCATCCTGGGCGAGGTGCGCGGCGCCGAGGCGGTCGAGATGCTGCAGGCGATGAGCACCGGCCATGACGGGTCGATGGCCACGATGCACGCCAATTCCAGCCGCGACGCCTTCGGCCGGCTGGAGATGCTGCTCGGCTTCGGCGGCCTGGGCGGCGATCCGAAGACGGTGCGCCGCTATATCGCCAACAGCGTCCACATCGTCGTGCAGGTCAACCGGCTGGCGAACGGCAAGCGGCGCGTCACCTCGGTCTCGGAGCTGACCGGGATGGAGGGAGACAGCTTCACCCTCAACCCGCTGTTCAGCTTCGAGGAGCAGCCGCCGTTGAGCGGCCAGGGCGAGTTCCGCACCCTGTCCGCGCGCCCGTTCTACGCCCACCGCCTGGTCGGCGCGCCCGACCTGCGGCTGGCCGCGGCGCGGGGAGGGGCGGCATGACCGGCTTCGCCTTCCTGTTGCTGGGCGTGCTGGCGCTGTTCGTGATGGCGGGGATCAGCCTGGTCGCCGGCCGCCGGCAGCGCCGCCAGCAGCAGCAGGTGCAGGCCAGGCTGGAGCTGCTGCGCAGCGCCGTGCCGGAGCGGACCGGGGAGGCGGTGGGCGGCCGTCCCGCCGGTGCCCGGCCGGTGCCCGCCGGGCAAGGCGGGCCGCGCTTCCTGCGGCTGTGGCTGAACCGCGCCGACATCGTGCTGCGGCCGGACCGGCTGGTGCTGGCCGGGGTCCTGGTGATCGCCGCCACCATCGCCGCGGCCTGGCTGGTCAGCCCGATCGCCGCCGCCGCCATCCCGGTCCTGGCCGTCGGCGCCACAATCTACGCCCTGCACGCGCTGGCGACCCGGCGGATCAACGCCTTCCTGCTGGGCCTGCCCTTCTTCCTGGACGCGCTGCGCCAGCTCCTCATGGTCGGCAACTCGATGCAGCAGGGGCTGCTGAAGGCGGCGGAGAACACGTCGCCGGCCACGCAGCGTTATCTGCAGCCGATGGTCCGGCGCATCAACAACGGCGCGCCGATCCCGGAGGCCATGTCCTGGCTGGCCGGGCGGCTGGAGGTGCCGGAGCTGTTCATGCTGGCGACCGCGACTGAGGTCAATTTCCGCTACGGCGGCCGGATGTCGGCGGTGCTGGCCAACCTGGTGCAGATCCTGCGCGAGCGCACCCGGGTGGAGCGCGAGCTGAAGGCGGCGACGGCGGAGATCCGCTTCAGCGCCATCGTTCTTGGCCTGATGCCGTCGGTGGTGCTGGTAATGATCTCGGTGATCAAGCCGGCCTACATCATGTTCTTCATCCATGCGGAGCAGGGGCCGCGCCTGGCCTTGATCGCGGTCGGGCTGCAGCTGTTCGGCGTGCTGGTCATGCGTCGCATCATGCGGCTGGAGTTCTGACGCCATGCCGGTCTTCAGCCTCGAGCTCGCCTTCATCGTCATCACCGCCGGCTCCAGCCTGCTGCTGCTGGGTCTCGGGCTGCGCGGGACGGTGGGCGAGGCGCGGCTGAAGCGGCGGCTGACCCGGCTGTCCGACCAGCCGCAGGACGGCGCGGCCGGCCTCCAGCTCGGCTGGCTGCAGCCCTTCGCGCCGGTCCTGGTCGGCGGCGCCAAGGACCGTGAGGAGATCCTGCAGCTCCTGCGGGCGGCGGGCTATTACGACCCCAGCGCGCTGATGGTGTTCGCCGGGCTGCGCTTCGCCGCGGCGCTCCTGGCCATTCTCGGCGCCGGGCTGGTGCTGTGGCTCCTGGGGATGTGGTCCGGCGTCGCCCGCTTCTACCCCCTGGCGGCCGGCGGCGTGGTCTATATCGCCGCCAAGTTCGTGCTGCGCTCGCTGGCCTCGGTCCGGCTGCGGCGGGTCAGCGCCGAACTGCCCTTCGTCCTCGACGTGCTGCTGCTGATGCTGGAAAGCGGCGTCAGCCTGGACCAGTGCTTCCGCACCGTGGCGCAGGGCGAGGGCAACGCCATGCCGCATGTCCGCCAGTCGATGCGGGTGCTGGTCGAGGATCTGCAGCGCGGCATGGCCTATGACCAGGCGCTGGACCGCTGGGCCGACCGGCTGGGCGTCGGCGGCATCCGTGAGGTGGCGGCCCTGTTCAAGCAGACCCTGATGTACGGCACCGAGTTGGGGCCGGCGCTGCGTGAGTTCGTGCGCGAATTCGCCGACCGGCGCGTGTCCTCGGCCAAGGAAAGCATCGGCCGCAAGACCACGCAGATGACCATCGTGATGATCGTCTTCATGATGCCGGCGCTGTTCATCGTGCTGGTGGCCCCGGCCATCGTCACCATCCTCTCCACCCTGACGGGACTAGGCCGATGACGCGAAACCCCGCCCGCCTGGCCGCCCTCCTGCTCTTGCCCTGGCTCTCGGCCTGCGGCCTGTTCGGCGGCAGCCAGACCGTGCATCGGGAGCCGTCGCCGGCGGACACGCTGCCGCAGGCGGCGCCGCTCGACGCGGAGAATTCGCGCGACCTGTATCTCGGCATCGTCGACAAGCTGCGCCAGGGCGGCAAGTCGCGCGCCGCGCTGGCCTATCTCGACGATTACGACAACCGCCACCCGGGCGACGCGCGGGCGCAGGTGCTGCGCGGGGACGCTTTCCTCGACATTCAGGACTATGCGCGCGCCGAGGCGATCTACCGGGAGCTGCTGGAGGGCGACCAGGCCCCCGCGGCCTATGACGGTCTCGGCCGTGTCGCGGCCGGCCGCAGCGATTGGGCCAAGGCGCGGGCCTATTTCCACGAGGCCGTGCGGCGCGAACCGATCAACGTCAAATACCTGAACGACCTCGGTTTCGCCGAGATGCGGATCGCCTCCTACGATGAGGCGCTGTTCACCCTGCGCCAGGCGACCGAGCTGGCGCCGGAGAATGCCCAGGTCCGCAACAACCTGATTCTATGCCTCGACATTTCCGGCCAGGGCGATGCCGCCAAGGCGATGCTCGGCCGGATCACCAACGCCCAGGAGCGGCGCGCGGTCGAGCAGATGCTGAAGACCGCCCGCGGCCAGATGCGCGGTCCGACCAGCGCCGGCACGGGCACGGTGGCGCCGCGGCGCCTGGCGCAAGCTTCGGAGAACCAGCCATGATGCGAGCATGCCTTGCGGCGTTGGGCGCATGCGCCCTGTTCCTGCCGGCCGCGGCGCCGGCCCAGCAGCAGCTGGTGCAGCCGAAGGCGCCCGACTGGTTCGAGAGCAACCGCGCCCTGCAGGTGATCCAGGCGCAGCAGCGCCCGCATCCGGGCCCTGGCGCGCCGGCCGGCCTGTCGGGGGCGGAGGCCGGTCAGGTCTATTCCAACTTCATCCAGGACATCGGCAAGCCGCTTCAACCGCTTTCGGGCAACAGCTCCTATGGGCCGCCATCCGGCTTTGGGGGCGGCATGGGGTCGTCATCGGGGGGGCTGCCATGATCGGGAGATTGATACGTCGCGGATCGGGTGACGGGGGAGCGATCGCGCCCTTCGCGGCACTGATGCTGGTGCCGCTGATTGGGACGGCGGCGCTGGCCACCGATGTCGGCCTCTGGTACGCGCAGCAGCGCCACCTGCAGGTGGCGACGGATGTCTCGGCGCTGTCGGCCGCGCTGAAGATCTCTGACGCCACGACGATCGCCGGCAATCTGCTCAAGGCCAACGGCTTCGAAACTAGCAGCCTGACCTCGGCCGTGCCGGGCGTGTACTGCCCCGAGGGGGCGAAGCCGGCGGATCGCTTCAAGCTCGGCCTCACGGCCTGCGAGGCCGGTGATCCCGCGCCGGACGAGTACAGCGCGGTGCAGGTCACGGCCCACACCACGGTGCCCGGCGTGCTGTCGCGG
>NZ_JBCNNF010000225.1:0-11242 GCF_039594555.1 Inquilinus sp. | reverse complement strand
CCTCGACAAACTCCCCTCACCCGGAGCCGCTTCGCGTCTCCGACCTCTCCCGCAAGCGGGAGAGGCAACGCCCGCGTGACCCGGCATCACCCTGCTTAGGCCGTCACGGCCTCCAACTCGTCCAGCAGGGCCAGCGCCATCTCGCGCTGCCCGGCCTCGATGTCGTGGATCAGCGCGATCAGCCGCGCCGTGATCGGGGTCGGCACGCCGTGCTGCGCCCCGATCTCGACGATCGGGCCCAGCTGGGCGTCGACCTCGGTCGGCCGGCGCCGCACCGCCAGGTCGCGCCAGATGCCCGAGTGGCTTTTCGCGGATTTGCGGTTGTGCGCCACCATGTCGTCGAAGGATTTCGTGGTCGCCTCCGCCGGCGCGCCGGGGCGGAAGGCCGTGGGGTCGAAGCCGTCGAACGCCTCGGGCTTGATCCCCTCGGCGGCGGCGACGGCGCCGACCTCCAGCCCCAGCCGGGTCAGCACCGGGCGGTAGCGCGGCGCCGCCAGCACGTCGGCGATCGAGTCCGGCGTCACCGCCGTGGCGAACAGGAGCGCGCCGTAGATCAGCTTGCCCCAGAGATAGCCCCAGATGTTGTCGGTCAGCACCGCATTCGGCTCGAACCGCCGCATCAGGCTGTGCAGCTGCTCGATCCGCGGCGTGCGCTCGCCATCCAGCTCGCCGACCACGACCGCGCCGCGGCCGCCATGCAGGATCACGCCGGGCTCGATGTAGTCGGCGCCGAAATTGACGAAGCAGCCGATCGTCCGGACCTTCTCGACCCTCGCCGCGATCACCCGCTCGTTCAGCCCGTTCTGCAGCGAGGCGACATAGCCGCAGCGGGTCAGATGCGGGGCCACGGCCTCGATCGCCGCCGCGGTGTGGTGCGCCTTGACGCAGAGGAACACCCGCTCGAACTCGCCCTGCACCGCGTCGGGCGTGACCGCGCGGGCCGGCACCGTGTATTCGGCCAGGGGGCCGGTGATGCGCAGCCCGCGCTCATTGATCGCGGCGACGTGGTCGGCGGCCTGGTCGACGAACAGGACGTCGATTCCGGCGCGCAACAGGGCGGCGCCCACGCTGCCGCCGATGGCGCCGGCGCCCCAGATCAGGATCGGCGAGGAGTCTCTCATGCCCAGGGTCCCTCGATCAGGGCGCGGGTCTCGGCCACCGCCACCTGCCAGATCGCCAGCAACTCCTCGTCCGGACGCTGGTAGTAACCGCCGAAATTGCCGTCGCCGAGATAGCGCCGCACCGCCTCGGGATCCATCACCCGCATCCGGGCGGAGTCGATCATCGGCTTGCGCTGGGTCGGCTGGTCGACCCCGGCCAGCCGGGTCCAGGGGAAATTCTCCATCCAGGAGGCGTGCGAGGCCTGGCCGTCGATCGACTGCACCTTGGCCCAGGTCTCCGGCGCGTTCCACCAGCTGTGGAACTTCACCGCCGTGCCCGGATGCGTGGTCATCCATTCCGTCGCCACCGACTGGGCCGGCTGGTTGCCGCCATGGCCGTTGACGATCAGGATGCGGCGGAAGCCGGTGCGGTGCAGGCTGTCCAGGATGTCCTGCACCAGCCTGGCATAGGTCTCGACCCGCAGGCTGACGGTGCCGGGATAGGCCAGAAAATACGGCGTGATGCCGTAGGCGACGACCGGGAACACCGGTACGCCCAGCGGTTCTGCCGCCTCGAGGCCGACCCGCTCGCTGAGGATGCTGTCGACCGACAGGCTGAGGCCGGCATGCTGCTCGGTGCTGCCCAGCGGCAGCACGGCGCGGTCGTCGCGCTGGAGCCAGGACTCCACCTGGCTCCAGTTCATCTCGCTGATCTTCACGGCACAGCCTCCTGCGGTTCGGCGACGCCCTCGGGCGAGAGCAACGGGACGATCTGCTGGTCGACATCCACCGGGTCCGGGCTGTGCCGGTACTCGATGGCCCGGACGCCCGGGCGCAGCCGCGGCAGCACGCTCTCGGCGCCGGTGGACAGGACGACGACGTCGGACTGGTCGATCACGCCGTCCAGCGCCGGGGTGCCCAGCGCGGCGGCGGCGACCTGGCGGACATGCGGGGCGAAGCGCTGCACCCCCGACTTCATGATCGGCAGGAAGTCGGCGAAGCGCGAGGCGATGCCGAGGCGGGCCAGCGGGTCCAGCCCGGCCAGGGCCCGGCGCGTCTCCTCCGACGGGATGAAGCGGATCGCGATCACCCGGCTGTCCGGCAGCAACGCCGCAGCCTCGCGCTGGCGGTTGGGGAAGGTCACCACCAGCTCGGCCTCCGCCGCCCGGCGGCGCGCCGCGTCGTCGCCGCGCAGCTCGTCCATGGTCAGCGGCTGCACCGCGGTGCCGGACGGCAGGCGCGACTGGATCGCCGCGGCATAGGCGCGGGTGGCGTCGCGGAACAGGCCGAGCATGACGACATTGCGCGCCCGCCGCTGCGGGCGGCGTTGGGCCAGGCGCGCCTGGACCATGCCGGTCAGGTCGGCCGGGGTCAGCCCGATCGCCATGGCGTCATCGATCAGATGGTCCAGCCGGTGCTGGATCTCGGCGATCTCGGTTCGGGGGCGCTGCCGCGGCTCGGCGCTCTCGGCCACGAAACAGCCGCGGCCGCGCCGGGTCTCGATCAGCCCGGCCTCGCGCAGGCCGCGATAGACCAGCGCCACCGTCATCGGCGCCACCGCCAGCCTCTCCGCCAGCTCGCGCACCGAGGGCAGCCGCTCGCCCGGGCTCAGCTCGCCGCAGGCGATGCCGTATTCGATCAGGCCCTTGACCTGGAGCCCGAGGGGCACAGGGAGCTCGCGGTCGATCTGCAGCTTCATGGGACAGGACTCTCCTGTATCAACCGACTAGCACACTCATTCCCGCAACGGCAACGCGGTTTCCGAATTTCGGCCAAGATGTTGCATTTGTTTCCGGATTGTGCCCATCCGACGTCGATTGACTCCTTCGCCACCCTCGCGCTAGCGTTCTAATACGCCAGAACACATGGCGACCCGGGAGGGCTTCAATCAACAGTGGAGGTCGCGATGAAGATGCTGCTCAAGGCAGCCGTGGCGGCGGTTTTGCTGGCGGGGACCAGCGCGGGGGCGCTGGCGGTCGAGCGCGGCGGCGAGTTGCGGTACGGCCGCTATGCCGACAGCCTGTTCCTGGACCCGGTGCTGAACGACGCCAACGTCGACATCTGGATCCTGACCAATCTGTACGACACGCTGCTGGCGCCCTCGGCCGACGGGCTGTCGGTGGAGCCGGGCCTGGCCAGCGCCTGGAAGGTGTCCGATGATGGCCTGTCCGTCACCCTGACCCTGCGCGACGGCACCAAGTTCTCCGACGGCAAGCCGATCACGGCCGACGACGTGAAATGGTCGCTGGACCGGGCCCGCAACCCGAAGAACGGCATCTGGAACAGCCTGGTCGCCTCGATCGCCGAGGTGACGATCCAGGACCCGAAGACGGTGGTGCTGAAGCTGCAGCACCCGGACCCGGCGATCATCGCCGCGCTGTCGACCTTCAACACCGCGATCCTGCCCAAGGCCGCCTTCGAGGCGACGCCCGGCGCCACCGACGACGAGAAGGCGCATGCCTTCGCCGAGCACCCGATCGGCTCCGGCCCCTTCATGTTCGACAAGTGGGAGCGCGGGTCGTCGATGCGGATCGTCCGCAACCCCTACTATTGGAAGGCGGGCGAGGACGGGAAGCCCCTGCCCTATCTCGACGCCGTCGATTTCGAGATCATCCCGGACGACGCCACCCGCATCCTGAAGCTGCAGTCGGGCGAGCTGGACGGGGCCGAGTTCATCCCCTATGCGCGGGTGGCCGAGCTGCAGGGCGACGCCGACCTGCAGATGCAGCTCTACCCGTCGACCCGGGTGCAGTACGTCGTCATGAACGTCCGGCCGAAGCTGGCCGACGGCAGCGACAACCCGCTGTCGAACGAGAAGGTGCGGCAGGCGCTGAACTATGCCGTCGACAAGGACGCGATCATCCAGATCGTCACCCATGGCGTCGGCAAGCCGCAGACCTCCTACATGTCGTCGGCGACGTTGTACCATTCCGGCGACACGCCGCTGTACCCGGTCGACGTCGCCAAGGCGAAGCAGCTGCTGGCCGATGCCGGCTTCCCCAATGGGTTCACCACCAGCGTCATGGCGTTGCCGGGCAACCAGGACCAGCTGGGCATCGGCGCCGCCGTGCAGCAGATGTGGGCGGCGGTCGGGGTGAAACTGGACATCGAGCAGGTCGACAACGCGACGCTGACCGACCGCTACCGCAAGGGCAATTTCACGATGCGGATGGCGGCCTGGACCGACGACCTGAACGACCCGAACGAGATCACCTCCTACTTCGCCTATTCGCCGGTGATCGACGCCCTGCATTCCGGCTGGAAGAACGAGGAGGTCGACAAGCTGTTCGAGGCCTCGCAGAAGGAGAGCGACGCCAAGAAGCGGGCCGAGGACTACGCCCAGATCCAGAAGATCTACAACGCGACGGGCCCGCTCCTGTACCTGTACGAGACGCCCTATCCGGTGGCGCTGCGCAAGAACGTGCAGGGCTTCGTCCAGATCCCGCTCGGCAACAACATCTTCGCCGGGGCGTATCTGACGAAGTGATGCGGATGCATGGGCCGGGCCGCCTCGTGACACGAACGCCAGTTTTCTCGAGTCCCCCCTCCCCTTGCGGGAGGGGGGCAGGGGGTTCGCACCGCTCGCCCCGATCGTCGGGCAAAGTATCGACCCTCGACATGCTTCAGCCCTGCCGCGTCGGTTCTCTTCGATCGACACCCCCCTCCCCCTGCCCCCCTCCCGCAAGGGGAGGGGGGACTCTTAGGGACAGAGAACGAGGTTCTGCCGGCTGGCCGCGAGGACAGGAGGCTTGCCGGTGAATCTGAACCACGTGGCCAAGCGGCTGATCCAGCTGGTCCCGACCCTGTTCCTGGTGCTGGTCGTGATCTTCGTGCTGGTCCGGCTGCTGCCGGGCGACCCGACCAGCGCCATGCTGGGCGACCGCGCCACCGATGCCGACGTGGCGCGGCTGAACGCCCAGCTGGGGCTGGACCGGTCGATCCCGGCGCAGTTCCTGCTGTTCCTGCAGCGCATCGTCCAGGGCGACCTCGGCACCTCGATCCACCTCAAGGTGCCGGTGATGCGCCTGATCCTGGAGCGGATGCCGGTGACCCTGGTGCTGACCGGCTTCGCCGCGCTGCTGGCGCTGATCCTGGCCGTGCCGCTGGCCTTCGCCGCGGCGATGCGGCGCGGGCGGGCCGCCGACACCGTGATCCGCGGCGCCTTCCAGGTCGGGCTGTCGATGCCGATCTTCTATCTCGGCCTGGTGCTGCTGACCGTCTTCGCCGCCGGGCTGCGCTGGTTCCCGGTCGGCGGCTATGGCGACGACTGGGGCGACCGGATCTGGCACCTGTTCCTGCCGGCCCTGACCCTGGCGCTGAGCCTGTCCGCCGTGCTGATGCGCAACCTGCGCGCGTCGATCATCGAGGTGCTGGGCGCGGAATATGTCGACTTCGCCCGCTCCAAGGGCCTGGCGCCGCGACTGGTGCTGGGCCGGCACGTGCTGCGCAACGCCCTGATCTCGACCGTCACCCTGTTTGGCCTGTCGGTTGGCACGCTGATCGGCGGTGCCGTGATCACCGAGACGGTGTTCGCCATCCCCGGCGCCGGCCGGCTGATGATCGACAGCATCTATGGCCGCGACTATCCCGTGGTGCAGGGGCTGACCCTGGCGATGGCGGTGCTGGTGGCGCTGGTGTTCCTGGCGACCGACCTGGTGCAGGCGGCGCTCGACCCGCGGGTGAAGGCGTGACCGCGACCGGCCTGGCCCCGGCCCGCGCCCGGCGGCGCCCCTCCGCCGCCCTGATCGCCGGCCTGCTGATCGTCGGCGTCAGCCTGGTCCTGGCGATTGCCCCCCATCTCGCGGCGCCCTACGACCCCACCGCCTTCGACTATCGCGCCCTGATGAAGCCGCCGAGCTGGGGGCACCCCTTCGGCACCGACAATTTCGGCCGCGACATCCTGAGCCGGGTGATCTGGGCCTATCGCGTCGACATGCAGATCGCCGTGTTCACCACCCTGTTCCCGGTCGTGTTCGGCACCGCGATCGGGGCGCTGGTCGGCTATTACGGCGGCATCTGGGAGCCGATCTTCGGCCGCATCGTCGACGTGGTCATCACCTTCCCCTTCCTGGTGTTGGTGATCGCCATCGTCGCCGTGCTGGGGCCTGGCCTGGTCAACATGTACATCGCGGTCGGCGCCGTCGGCTGGGTGTTCTATGCCCGGCTGACCGCGGCCGAGGTCAAGGTGCAGAACCGGCTGGACTATGCCGCCGCCGGCAAGGTGATGGGCTATGGCGACGCCCGCATCATCCTGCGGCACCTGCTGCCCAACGCGGCCTCGCCGGTGCTGGTGTACTGGATGACCGACATGGCGCTGTCGATCCTGCTGGGCGCCAGCCTCGGCTATCTCGGCCTCGGCGCCCAGCCGCCCGCCGCCGAATGGGGCCTGCTGATCGCCGACGGCAAGAACTTCATGTCCCAGGCATGGTGGATGACCATCTTCCCCGGCGTCGCCATCGTCGTCACCGGCTTCGGCTTCAGCCTGCTGGGCGACGGCGTCGCCGACCTGCTGCGGCCGGAATCATGAGCGAGACGGTGCTGTCGATCCGCGGCCTGACCGCGACCTTCCCGGCCGGCGGGGGTGAGGCCGCCGCGGTGGCCGGCGTCGACCTGGACCTGCGCGCCGGCGAGGTGCTGGGGCTGGTCGGCGAGAGCGGCTCGGGCAAGAGCGTCACCCTGCGCGCGGTGCTGGGGCTGGTGCGGCCGCCCGGGCGGGTCGGCGGCCAGGTGCTGTGGCAGGGCCGCGACCTCAGGACGCTGCCGGAGCCGGCGCTGCGCCGGGTGCGCGGCGGCGAGATCGCCATGATCTTCCAGGAGCCGATGACGGCGCTGAACCCGGTGCTGCCGATCGGGCTGCAGATCGACGAGAGCCTGCGGACGCACACCGATCTCGGCCGCCGGGCCCGGCGCGACCGGGCGCGCGAGCTGCTGGACCTGGTCGGCATCCCGGCGGCCGCCCGCCGGCTCGACGACTATCCGCACCAGTTCTCCGGCGGCATGCGGCAGCGGGCGATGATCGCGATCGCGCTGGCCTCGGAACCGAAGCTGCTGCTGGCGGACGAGCCGACCACGGCGCTGGACGTCACCATCCAGGACCAGATCCTGACCCTGCTGCTGCAGCTGCGCGACCGGCTGGGGATGAGCGTGATCCTGGTGACCCACGATCTCGGCGTGGTGGCGCAGAGCTGCGACCGCATGGCGGTGATGTATGCCGGCCGGGTGGTGGAGACCGGGCCGGTCGCCGCCGTGTTCGACCGGCCGCGCCATGCCTACACGCTCGGCCTGCTCGGCTCGGTGCCGCGCGGCGGCGGGCCGCGGCTGCCGCTGCGCTCGATCGACGGCGCGCCGCCGCCCTTGACCGAGCGGCCGCCCGGCTGCGCCTTCGCCCCGCGCTGCGCCTTCGCCACCCCGCGCTGCCGGGCCGAGCGGCCGGTGCTGGAGCCGGTGGAGCCGGACGCCGCTGTCGCCTGCTTCGAGAGCGCGCGGGTCGCCGCGGCAAAGGACGCGGCATGAGCGCGCCGATCCTGGAGATCGCCGGGCTGACCAAGCGCTTCCGGCTGGAGCGCACGGTGGCCGACGCGCTGCGCCGCCGCCCCCACCCGGCCGTGCACGCCCTCAACGGCATCGACCTGGCGGTCAAGCGCGGCGAGACGCTGGGCATCGTCGGCGAATCCGGCAGCGGCAAATCCACCCTGGCCCGCTGTATCGTCCGGCTGATCGAACCGGATGAAGGCACCATGCGCTATGACGGCGCCGACATTCGGTCGCTGGAGGGGGCGGCGCGGCGCGCCTTCAACCGCCGGGTACAGATGGTGTTCCAGGACCCGCGCGGATCCCTGAACCCGCGCATGACCGTGCGCCAGACCCTGGCCGAGGCGCTGTCGGTGCACCGCATGCGCCCGCGGGCCCAGATCCCGGCCCGCATCGCCGAGCTTTTGGACCTGGTGCGGCTGCCGCGCGAGGCGGCGGACCGCTATCCGCATGAATTCTCCGGCGGCCAGCGCCAGCGCATCGGCATCGCCCGGGCGCTGTCGGTCGAGCCGGACTGCCTGATCGCGGACGAGCTGGTCTCCGCCCTCGACGTCTCGGTCCAGGCCCAGGTGGTGAACCTGCTCTTGGAGCTGCAGCAGCGGCTGGGCCTGACCGTGCTGTTCGTGGCGCATGATCTGCGCCTGGTCCGCCACCTCTCGCACCGGGTGGCGGTGATGTATCTCGGCGGCATCGTCGAGACCGGGGAGACCGAGGCGCTGTTCGCGGCGCCGCGGCACCCCTACACCCAGGCGCTGCTGGCCGCGGCGCCCGACCTGGACCCAACCCGGCGCCACCGCGTGCCGGCGGCGCGGGGCGAGCTGCCCAGCCCGGTCGACCTGCCCACCGGCTGCCCGTTTCACCCGCGCTGCCCGCATGCCTTCGACCGCTGCCGGGTCGAGGCGCCGCTGCCCCGGCAGACCGAGACCGGCAGCGCCGCCTGCCACCTGCTGGACCAGGCGCCCGCCGCCGTGCCGCTGCCGCAGAAGGAAGCCGCCCATGGGCTATGACCGCTTCGCCGAGGAATCCGGCCGGCTGAACGACGTGCTGAATGCCGTCAACCTGCTGGTCTGGGATTCGCGCACCCAGATGCCGGCGGGCGGCGCCGCGGCTCGCGGCCGGCAGATCGCCACGCTGACCGCCATCGCCCGGCAGATCGCGACCGGCCCGGCGATGCGCGACGCCCTGGCCGCCGCCCGCGACGCGGTGGCCGGCGAGCCGGAGGGCAGCCGGCGCCGCCGCGCCGTGGCCGCGATGCAGGACGGCGTCGCCGCCCTGGACCGCATCCCCGAGACGCTGCTGCACGAGGCGGCGCTGCTGAAGACCGAGGCCCAAGCTGCCTGGGTGGCGGCGCGGGCCCGATCCGACTTCCCCGCCTTCCGGCCGTATCTGGAGCGCAGCTTCGCGCTGCAGCGCCGGATCGCCGATGCGCTGGGCTGGTCCGAGCACCCCTATGACGCGCTGGTGGCGCAATACGAGCCGGGTATGACCCTGGCCCGGCTGCGGCCCCTCTTCGCCACGTTGCGGGGCCGGCTGGTGCCGCTGATGCAGCGGGTGCTGGACCGGCCGCCGGCGCGGCGCGACTTCCTGGACCGCGACTATCCGGTGGACCGGCAGAAGCAGTTCGCCCGGGTGCTGACCGAGCGGGTCGGCTTCGACTACGCCCATGGCCGGCTGGACGAGACGGTGCACCCGTTCGAGATCTCCTTCACCCGCGACGATGTCCGCATCACCGCGCGCTACCGCCCCGGCTACCTGCCCGCCGGGCTGTTCGCGGCGCTGCACGAGGCCGGGCATGGGATGTATGAGCAGGGCATCGACCCGGAGATCGGCCGGTCGGCGCTGGCGACCGACATCATCAACCTCTACGCCGTCGGCGGTGCCAGCTTCGGCATGCATGAATCCCAGTCGCGGCTGCTGGAGAACCGGGTCGGCCGGTCCCGCCGCTTCTGGGAGCTGAATTTCGGCCTGCTGCACGACGCCTTCCCGGAGCAGCTGGCCGATGTCTCGGCCCTGGAGTTCTGGCGCGCGGTCAACCATGTCCGGCCGGGCCTGATCCGGGTCGAGGCGGACGAGCTGACCTACGACCTGCACATCATGCTGCGGGTCGAGCTGGAGGCCGCGGTGATCGCCGGCGACCTCGCCGTCGCCGACCTGCCCGCTGCCTGGGCCGAGCGGATGAAGGCCGATCTCGGCCTCGACGTGCCGGATGATGCCCGCGGCGTGCTGCAGGACGTGCACTGGTCGACCGGCTATGTCGGGTCGTTCCCGACCTACACGCTGGGCAACGTCATGGCGTCGCAGCTGTTCGCGGTGGCAGAGCGGGACCCGGCGGTGGCGGCGGGGCTGGAGGCTGGCGACTATGCGCCGCTGAAGCTCTGGCTGAACCGCGCCGTGCACCGCCACGGCCGGTCGCGCACGCCGGAGGAGATCCTGCAGGCCGCGACCGGCAGAGGCCTCGATCCCGAGCCGTACCTCGCCTATCTCGAGGCGAAGTATCCGCTCGCCGAGGCGGCCTAATACCAGAGTGACTATAAAAGATCGTCATTGCGAGCGCAGCGAAGCAATCCATGCGGCAGCTCTTGCTGGACCATGGATTGCTTCGTCGGCTGCGCCTCCTCGCAATGACGGTTCTTGCCGTCGCCTGAGGCCTGTCAGCCCAGCCCGAGAAGTTGACGCACCACAGGCACCAGCGCCGCGCCGATCGCCCGCGTGTTGGCCGCGTCGAGATGGATGCCGTCGACCGGTGACGCCGTGGCCACGGCCGCAGCGTCGAAGAAGGCGCAGCCGCAATAGTCCGCGGCCTCGCGATAGCGTGGCGCCAGCTTCCGGGATTCGTCGGCGCCGTTGCCGCCGGCGGGCTGCCAGTCGCCGCCAACGGTCGGTCCGAACAGCGGCGGCGCCACGATCAGCACCTGCGGCGCGGTCGCGCCCGCGCCATAGGGATAGGTGCGGGCGATCTCGACCAGCCGCTCCATCCCGGCCCCGGCGCCCTGGGCAGTGCCGCAGACATGCGGCTTCAGGTCGTTGGTGCCGAGCATGACGATCAGCAGATCGAGCGGCGAATGGCTGCCCAGCAGCGTCGGCAGGATGCGGGCGCCGTTGCGGTCGGCCGCCGCGCCGTGGTCGTCGAACATCGTCGTCCGCCCACCCAACCCCTCGGCGATCACCCGCGCCGCCCCACCCAGCCCGACCTCCAGCGCGCTGGGCCAGCGGTCCTCGAACGGATGACGGCCGCCGGTCTCGGCGTCGGCGCCATAGGTCAGGCTGTCGCCGAAGGCGAGGATGGTCCTGGTCAAGACGGTTCCCTCCGATCCAGCATCGGCCGCTGCGGCGACCTTGGGCGGGGTCACCGTGTCACAGAACGCGGTCCTGGCGAAGCGCTACATCATCTCCTGCCGCCGCCCACGGATCCGGGGGCGCTACGGGTCGGCGGGATGCCTGTTCCCGCTTCAGGCGGCGAAGGTCAGCACCACCCGCGTCCCGGTATGGGCCGGGTCGTGCTGCACGAGGGCCCCCAGCTTGCTGGCCATGGCGGAGATGATCTTCTGGCCCAGCCCGGTCGATCCCGCCGCGGCCGGGCCGATGCCGACGCCGTCATCCTCGACCGCGAC
>NZ_JBCNNF010000224.1:0-11261 GCF_039594555.1 Inquilinus sp. | reverse complement strand
CCTGGTCGCTGGCCGCCGCCCCCTCGCCGTCTACTGCCATGAGAGCAACCCGGCCGGGTCCTGGTACGCGCATGGCGCCAGCGCCAACGCCATCTTCGAACTGGAGGGCGGCGCCGTCCTGACCTATCGCGGCAGCTGGTGCGCCGAGGGGCTGCGCACGAGCTGGGAGAGCCAGTGGCGGCTGACCGGCACCAAGGGCAGCCTGAGCTGGGACGGGGCCGAGGACTTCCGGGCCGAGGTGGCGAGCGACCGGCGTGACGGGCTGTTCTTCGTGCCCGAGACGGTCGAAGTGCCGCCGGCGGATCCGGCCGACCGCACCGGCAGCCATCTCGGCGTCATTCGCGACTTCGTCGATGCGGTCCGCGCGGGCACCGAGCCCGAGACGGTCGGCCACCAGAACTTCCACAGCCTCGCCATGGTCTTCGGCGCGATCGAGAGCGCGCGCCAGGGCCGCCGCGTGGCCATCCAGGCGATCGAGGAACCATGACCAGCAGCGCCAAGCCCGTTCGGGCCAATCACCAGGACATCCGCATCGGCACCATGGTGCGCGCCAATGGTGACGATCCGGCCGGCTATGTCCGCCAGATCATCGCCCATGGCTTCGAGAGCATCGAGCCGTTCTTCTGGCAGACGCTGGGCGGCAAGGACATCCCGCGCCTGGCCGGCCAGATCCGCGAGGCGATCGGCGACAGCGGTGTCACCGTCGGCGCGCTCGGCATGTTCGGCAACCCGCTGGAGGACCAGGCGCAGGATCGCGAGACCCTGGCCGGGTGGGAGGCGCTGATCGACAACGCCCATCTGTTCGGCACCGACATTGTCGCCGGCTTCACCGGCCGGGTGCGCGGCAAGCCGCTGGAGGAGAGCCTGCCGCGGTTCAGGGAGGTGTTCGGCCGGCTGGCGAAGCGCGCCGCCGACAAGGGCGTGCGCCTGGCCTTCGAGAACTGCCCGATGGAGGGCAGCTGGAAGTCCGGCGACTGGAACATCGCCCACAATCCGGCCGCCTGGGAGCTGATGTTCGACGCCCTGCCGGACGACAATCTCGGCCTGGAATGGGAGCCCTGCCACCAGCTGTACTACCTGATCGACCCGGTGCCGCAGATCCGGCGCTGGGCGCCGAAAATCTTCCATGTCCACGGCAAGGACGCCACCGTCCGCTGGGACGTGGTCAAGGAGCATGGCGTGCACGGCAAGGTGCCCTTCGCCTTCCATCGCACCCCCGGCTTCGGCGACACCGACTGGACCCGGGTGATCACCGAGCTGCGGCTGGGCGGCTTCCGCGGATCGATCGACATCGAGGGCTGGCACGACCCGGTCTATCGCGACGATCTGGAGATGACCGGCCAGGTCGAGGGCCTGCGCTACCTGCAGCGCTGCCGCGGCGGGGAGTTCATCGCCAATCCGGGTTGAGACGATGGGTATGCGCCTGCACCGAGCAGAGCTTTTTGAGTCCCCCCTCCCCTCGCGGGAGGGGGTTAGGGGGAGGGGGTTGTCGATCGCAGCGAACCGGCAGCGGCGCTTTCGACGCGATGGTCAAGCCGGAGCCGGACCTGAACCCACTGATCTCGCGGCGCGAACCCCCTCCCCCTACCCCCCTCCCGCAAGGGGAGGGGGGACTTAACAAAAACGGCCCCATGCCGACGAACTCCGGTCAAAACCAACCAACACAGTGGAGGAAGCTCATGTCCAGGACCCTGCGATTGCTGTTGGGAACCGCCGCCCTTCTGGTCTCCGCCACCCTCGCCCGGGCCGAGCCGGTGACGCTGGAGGTCTGGACCCATGACGAGGACGAGACCAAATTCACCTACGTCTTCGTGAAGGAATTCCAGGCCCAGCACCCCGACATCACGGTCAACCTCAAGCACGTCAATTTCGCCGACGTGGTGAACGACGCCATGCGCGCCTACGCCGCCGGCTCAGCCCCCGACGTGATCGGGATCGACAACCCGGAGACGGCGATGTTCGCGGCCCGCGGCGTGCTGCTGGACCTGACGCCCTATGTCGAGCAGTCGCAGGTGATCAAGGCCGATGCCTTCTATCCCG
This sequence comes from Inquilinus sp., assembly GCF_039594555.1. GTDB lineage: Bacteria > Pseudomonadota > Alphaproteobacteria > DSM-16000 > Inquilinaceae > Inquilinus. The sequence continues at coordinate 9,221 of NZ_JBCNNF010000224.1, read as the reverse complement.
GCCCGCGCAACTCCTCGACCTGGGACGGCAAGCTGTTCGCCATCCCGCGCGCCTCCAACACCCTGGCGCTCTACTACAACGCCGACATGTTCAAGGCGGCCGGCCTCGACCCCGACAAGCCGCCGCAGACCTGGGACGATCTCTATCAGGCGGCGAAGAAGCTCACCGATCCGGGCAAGAACGTGTACGGCCTCGCCTTCTCCGCCATCGGCACGGAGGAAGGCACCTTCCAGTTCCTCCCCTTCATCCAGAGCGCCGGCGCCGATTACGACAGCGTCGGCTCGGACGGCGCAATTCGGGCGCTGGAGTTCTGGCAGAAGCTGATCGACGAGAAGCTGGCGTCGCCCGACACGCTGATCCGCAGCCAGTATGATTCGACCGGCACCTTCAACGCCGGCAACGCCGCCATGGCGATCTCCGGGCCATGGGAGCTGCCGCGCATGGCCAAGGAGGCCAAGTTCGACTGGCGGGTCGCGTTGTTCCCGGTGGAGAAGCAGGGCAGCCCGCGCGCCTCGGCCCTGGGTGACTTCAACAACGTGATCTTCAAGACCTCCAAGCACCCGAAGGAGGCGTTCATGCTGCTGGAGTACATCTATTCGCAGAACCACCGGATCTGGAACGAGTTCGGCCTGCTGCCGCCGGTCCAGAACGCCAAGGCCGACGCGCCGCAATGGCCGAAGGCCTACGCCGTGTTCACCGAGCAGATGCAGTACGCCCGGCCGCGCGGCCCGAACCCGGACTGGCCGAAGATCTCGAAGGCGATCCAGACCGCGATCCAGTCGGCCCTGACGCATCAGAGCGACGCCAAGACGGCGCTCACGACCGCCCAGGCAACGATCGACCGCGTGCTGAAGAAGTGAATCAGCCTGTCCAGTTCCCGTATTGAGTCCCCCCTCCCCTCGCGGGAGGGGGGCAGGGGGAGGGGGTTGTCGATGACGCGCACCCAAACCAGCCAATCGATGACCGATCGTTCGGTCAATTTCCAACCGACAGCTCCAGCGGCGCGAGCCCCCTCCCCCTACCCCCCTCCCGCAGGGGGAGGGGGGACTAGGAAGGCTCACCGCCGCTCCGCCCTATACCGCATCCCCCTGCTCCGCACCCTGCGGGACGGCAGCGGCTTCGACGTGGCACTGGTGCTGTGCGCGGTCGGCTACCTGCTGGTCTTCGCGGCCTTCCCGCTGGCCTACACGCTGGTGATGTCGCTGCAGCAGGTCGACATGTTCTCGCTGACCTCCTTCGACCGGCCCTTCGCCGGGCTGGACAACTACCGCGACGTGTTCGCGCGGCCGGAGGCGCTGCAGATCCTGAAGAACACCGTGATCTTCGTGGTGCTGTCGATCACCTTCCAGCTCGGCATCGGCTTCGGCCTGGCGCTGTTCTTCCAGCAGCCCTTCCCCGGCGCGACCTATATCCGCGGCGTGTTCCTGGCCGGCTGGATCATGCCGGCCCTGGTGGTCGGCGCCATCTGGAAATGGATCCTGGCCGGCGATTTCGGCGTGCTGAACTATCTCCTGACCAGCCTGCACCTGACCGGCGGCAAGATCTTCTGGTTGTCGGACCCGGACATGGCCCTGTTCGCCGTGATCATCGCCAATGTCTGGCTGGGCATCCCGTTCAACATGATCCTGCTGTCGGTCGGGCTGGCGGCGATCCCGAGTGACCTGTACGAGGCGGCGGAGATCGACGGAGCCCGCGCCTTCCGGCGCTTCCGCCACATCACCCTGCCGCTGATGCGGTCGACCCTCGGCGCCGTGGTGTCGCTCGGCATCATCTTCACGCTGCAGCAGTTCGACCTGATCGCGGCGCTGACCAAGGGCGGCCCGGCCAACGCCTCGAACGTCGCCCAGTACTGGTCCTGGCAGATGTCATTCGAGACCTATGAGATCTCGGCCGGCAGCGTCGTCGCCGTGCTGATGATCGCCGTCGTGATCCTGGTCGCGGCGCTCTATGTCCGGTCGACCGGGCGGGAGCACGCGGCATGAGGACGGCAAAGCCCTTCATCCTGCTCGGCCTGGCGCTGGCCTTCGCCGCGATCTACCTGTTCCCGCTGTATTGGATGTACGTCACGGCTCTGAAATCCGGCAGCGAGATCTTCGCCTTCCCGCCGAGCTTCTGGCCCATCGACCCGCAATGGCAGTTCGGCCGGATCTTCGCCGAGCATGCGATGGACCGGTACCTGTGGAACTCGCTGCTGATCGCGGTCGGCACCACGGTCGTCGCGACGCTGATCGGCACCGGCGCCGCCTATGCCCTGTCGCGGCACCGCAACGCCTGGACCGCGGTGGCGCTGTTCCTGGTGCTGATGCTGCAGGTGCTGCCGCCGTCGCTGATGGTGACGCCGATCTTCGTCGCCTTCAACCAGGTCGGCCTCCTGGAGACGCCCCGTGCCGCCGTGGTGCTGGCCCAGACCGCGAAGGTGCTGCCGCTCTACATCGTGCTGTGCCGGTCGACCTTCCTGCAGGTGCCGCGCGAGCTGGAGGATGCGGCGCGGGTCGACGGCGCCTCGCGCATCGGCGCCTTCCTCCGCATCATGATCCCCCTCGCCCGCAACGGCATCCTGGTCGTGTCGGTGCTGATCTTCCTGCAGTCCTTCGGCGAATACGTCTATTCGCGCTCGCTGATCGCGGCGAAGACCCTGCAGACCGCGACGGTCGGCCTGTCCGCCTTCATGGGCACGAACACCAATGACTGGGGCGGGATGATGACCTATGCCGCGATCTATGTGACGCCGATCCTGATCGTCTTCGCCCTGCTGCAGCGCCGGATCGTCAGCGGCCTGACCGCGGGGGCGCTGAAGTAGCGCCCCCGGCGGCCGTCAGTACCCGCCGCCCTTGGCGCCCTTGCCGGCGCCCTCGCGATAGGCCTTGTAGGCCGCGACCGAGTCCGAGGCCGCCTGGCGCAGATAGGGCACGTCACCGCCGCCGGTGACCATGCTGTAGCCCCGGTCGAACAGCTCGGCCCAGGTCGAGGCGCTGCTGGGCACGGTGCCGAGCGGCGTGCCGGTCGGCCGCACCGCATCCTCGATCTGCTTCACCAGATCCTGCACCCGCGGGTCGTGCAGCTGCTCCAGCAGGCCGATCGAGCCCGCCAAGTCGTTGGGGCCGATGAACACCATGTCGATGCCGTCGACCCGGGCGATCGCCCCGGCCTCGGGCACCGTGTCCATGGATTCGATCTGGGCCAGCAGCAGCAGATTGTCGTTAGCCTTTTGCAGATAGTCCGGCTCGAAGCCGTAGGTCGAGGCGCGCACCGCGCCGGCGGCATAGCCGCGGCGGCCGGCCGGCGGATAGCGGCAGGCGCGGACCAGCGCCTCGGCCTCGGCCGCGCTCTCGATCATCGGCACCATCAGGCTGTCGGCGCCGGCATCCAGCACCCGCTTCAGCCAGACCGGGTCATGCGCCGGCACCCGCACCACGGCCGGGGTGTCGGAGGCCTGCACCGCGCGCAGCAGATCGATGGTGTCGTCGATGCCGCCGGGCCCGTGCTCGGTGTCCAGGATGACGAAGTCGAAGCCGGCATGGGCCATGATCTCCGCCACCGTGGGCGAGCCGCTGCCGACCCAGGCGCCGAACAGCTTGTCGCCGCGGCGCAGCCGTTCCTTCAACCGGTTGGGGCGAAACATTCCGGGGGTTCCTCCTTGCGTTGGCCGAGTGTAGGACCGCCATATCATGTCGGACAATAACCCCCGTGCTTTTTGCGCATTCGCGGCGGGTTTCGAAAACCGGCGGCGATCCCTATATTCTGCCCGCCATGAACTCACTCGGTTTCGACAAGCCCCCGGCCGCGACGCGGGTCGTGGTCGCCATGTCCGGCGGCGTGGACAGCTCCGTCGTCGCGGCCCAGCTTGCCGAGCAGGGCTACGACGTCGTCGGCATCACGCTGCAGCTGTACGACCACGGCATCGCCATCCAGCGGAAGGGCGCGTGCTGCGCCGGAGCCGACATCTACGACGCCCGCACCGTGGCCGAGCGCATCGGCTTCCCGCATTACGTGCTGGATTACGAGAGCCGCTTCGGCCAGGCGGTGATGGATGATTTCGCCGACAGCTATCTGCGCGGCGAGACGCCGATCCCCTGCATCCGCTGCAACCAGAAGGTCAAGTTCCGCGACCTGATGGAGACGGCGCGCGACCTGGGCGCCGACTGCCTGGCCACCGGCCACTATGTCCGCCGGGTCGAGGGGCCGCAGGGGCCGGAGCTGCACCGCGCGATCGATCCGGCCAAGGACCAGAGCTACTTCCTGTTCGCGACGACGCCCGAGCAGCTGGCCTTCCTGCGCTTCCCGCTGGGCGGCAACCACAAGGCCGCGACCCGGGCCGAGGCCGCGCGGCTGGGGCTGGTGGTGGCCGACAAGCCGGACAGCCAGGACATCTGCTTCGTGCCGGAGGGCCGCTATGGCGAGGTGGTGGCGCGGCTGCGCCCCGGCGCCGTGGGGCCGGGCGAGATCGTGCATCTCGACGGCACCGTGCTGGGCCGGCACCAGGGCATCGTCCACTACACCATCGGCCAGCGGAAGGGCCTGGGCATCGGCGGCCGCAAGTCTAATGACGACCCGCTCTACGTCGTCCGGCTCGATCCCGAGGCCCGGCGGGTGATCGTCGGCCCCTGGTCGGCCCTGGCGCGGCACAGCGTCGCCCTGACCGAGCTGAACTGGCTGGACATCCCGCCCGGCCCCGAGGGCCGGCTGGTCGAGGCCAAGCTGCGCTCCGCCCAGGCGCCGGTGCCGGCGACGGTGCGGCTGACCGGCGCGGGAGAGGCGGTGCTGGAGCTGCATGCGCCGCAGCACGGGGTGGCGCCGGGACAGGCCGCCGTGCTTTATGACGGCGACCGCGTGCTCGGCGGCGGCTTCATCGCCCGGGCCGAGCGCGCCGCCGCCTGATCACTGCGTTTCGCGGACAGAAAGGATCTTTTGCCCATGTCGCTCGACGCCCTCGCCGAAGCCGTGCGCGGCCGCGCCGCCGGCGGCCCCGCGCTCGACGCCCGCGTCAAGTTCGACCTCGGCGCCGACGGCTTCATCGTCCTGGACGGCACCGGCCCGGCGCCCGCGGTGTCGATCGGCGACGCCCCGGCCGACGTCACCCTGACGATGAAGGCGGAGACGCTGCGGCGGATGGTCGACGGCTCGCTGAGCCCGACCATGGCCTACATGACCGGCAAGATCAAAGCCAACGGCTCGCTGACCGTCGGCATGAAGCTGGCCGCCCTGCTCGACGACTGAGCGGCCGACGGAGGTCTGCAACTCCGCTTTCCCTTTCCTGTCATTGCCGGGCTTGACCCGGCAATCCAGGGGGCCGCCCAGAGCGGCATCGACATTTCCTGGATGCCCGGGTCAAGCCCGGGCATGACAGTTGGGGGAGGCGATCCTCACCCCATGACATTTCGACGGAAGCCGCAGCGTCCTCACGCGACAGGCGCCCGCGCGCAGGGCATGGTCGGGGCACCCATCGAGGAGCCTCCCATGTCCGCCCATCGCCCGCCCGTCACCGACTATCTGCTGCTGGCGCTGCTGGCGACCGTCTGGGGCGCGTCCTACAGCTTCATCAAGCTCGGCGTCGCCACCATCCCGCCGGTGACGCTGATCGCCGCGCGCACCCTGATCGCCGGTGGCATCCTGCTGCTGGTGCTGCGGCTGCGCGGTATCCACATGCCGACGGACGGGCGCACCTGGCGGCTGTTCGCGGTGCAGGCGCTGGTCAACAGCACCATCCCTTTCGTCATGATCGCCTGGGCCGAGACCGAGGTCGATGCCGGGCTGGCGGCGATCCTGAACTCGACCTCGCCGATCTTCACCTTCCTGTTCACCTGGGCGATCACCCGGCATGAGGCGGTGACCGGCCGCAAGCTGTTAGGCGTCGCCGCCGGGGTCGCCGGCATCACCCTGGTGATCGGCCTCGACGCCCTGTCCGGTGCCGGCCGGCAGATGCTGCCGCAGCTGGCGATCGTCGCGGCCACCGTGTGCTACGGCGTTGCCGCCATCTTCGGCCGCAACTTCAAGGGGCTGGACCCGATGGTGCCGGCCGCCGGGTCGATGCTGTCCGGCGCCGCCATGCTGATCCCGCTGAGCCTGGTGCTGGACCGGCCCTGGACGCTGGCGCCCTCCGCCGCCTCGCTCGGCGCGCTGGCCGGGCTGGCCGTGGTCTCGACCGCCCTGGCCTTCGTGCTCTATTTCCGGCTGATCGCCTCGCTCGGGTCGGTCGCCACCATGGCGCAGGCCTATCTACGCGTACCGGTGGGCGTGGCCATCGGCGTCCTGGCCCTGGGCGAGACGCCGGCCCCGACCGTGCTGTACGGGCTGGTGCTGGTGGTGATCGGCGTCGCCGCCATGACCCTGCCCGGCCGGGCGCGGAAGGCGCAGCCGGCCTAGGAAGCCGGCGTCCCGGCCACCACCGCGGTCGGGTCCTTGACCTGCAGCACCCGGGCGGCCACGGCCTTCACCTGGGCCGGCGTCACCGCCTCGATCAGGCCGGGATACTTGTCGATGAAGTCGCGGCCGCGGCCGGCCAGCTGCAGCGACAGCACATAGGACGCCAGCGCGTCATGCGAGGCGAAGCCCAGCGGATAGCTGCCGATCAGGTAGCTCTTCGCCTCCGCCACCTCCTGGTCGGTCGGGCCGTCCTTGGCCAGCCGCGCGATCTCGTCCTGGATCACCGACAGGCTCTCCCCCGCCTTGTCGGCCCGGGTGCCGGCGGTGATCAGCAGCAGGCCGGCATGCTGGAACTGCAGGGTGTTGCTGTCGACCGAATAGGCCAGGCCGCGCTGTTCGCGCACCGCGCGGTAGAGGCGCGAGGTGAAGGTCGACCCGCCGAGAATGTGGTTCATCACGATCGCCGGGAAATAGTCCGGGTCGTCGCGCCGCGGCGAGGGGAAGCCGAGCTGGATCGACGCCTGCGACACCGCCATCGGCACCGTCGCGGTGCCCTTGGCGGCGGGAACGATGTCCGGCACCGGCATCAGCTCGCCCTTCGCCGGCAGTCCGCCGAAGACGTGGTCCAGGGCCGGCCCCAGCGTGGCGGCGTCGATGTCGCCGACCACGGCCAGGCGCAGCCCGTCGCGGGCGAACATGCGGCGGCGCAGCTCCTGCAGGTCGGCGGTGCCGATCGCGGCGACGCTGTCCTTGGTGCCGATCGACGGCCGGCCATAGGGATGGCCGGGGAAGGCGGCGGCGGACCAGCGGTCGTCGGCGATGGTGCCGGGGTCGTTCTCCTGGAAGTTCAGCTCGGCCAGGCGGCCGGCCTTGACCCGGTCGAGGTCGCCCTGCGCCAGCTTCGGCTCGGCCAGGGCCAGGCGCAGCAGCTCGAAGGCGGCGTCGCGCTCGGTGGTCAGCGTCTTCAGCCGGCCGCCATTGTAGTCCTGCGAGGTGGAGAAGCCGAGCTGGATCGACCGGTCGGCCAGAGCGGTCTTGAAACCGGGCGCGTCATAGGGGCCGGCGCCCTCGGTCAGCATCTCGCTCAGCAGCGAGGCCAGGCCGGCCTTGCCCTCCGGATCCTGGGCGGCGCCGCCGTCGAAGGAGAAGGAGACGGTGACGGCCGGGACGGTGTGGTCCTCGACCAGCCAGGCCTCGATGCCGCCGGGGCTGACCACGCGGTCGATCGTGGTCGCGGCGGCGGGCAGGGTGGCGGCGGCGAGCAGCAGGCCGGCTCCGGCGAGAGCGGCGCGCAGCGGGGAAAGCATCGCGTTCATCAGCATGATCCTCGCCCGGTTAGGGCTGCTTGGCCTGGGTCGCATCCGTCGGCCGGGTCAGATACCCGGTGACGGAGCGCTGCGGCTGCAGATAGGTCTGCGCCGCCTTCTGCACATCGGCGGCGGAGACCGCGGCGATGGTGCCCGGCCAGTCCTGCACGTCGGCGACGCTGCGGCCCAGCGCCGCCGCCTCGCCGAAGACCCGGGCCAGCGCGCCCGGGTCGTCCTGGCCGTAGATCGCGCCGGCCAGCAGGCGGCGCTTGGCCCGCGCCAGCTCCTCCTCCGGCACCGGCTGGTCGCGCACCTCCGCCAGCACCGTGTCCATCGCCGCCTCGAGATCCGGCAGGGTGACGTCGCCGCGCGGCACGGCATAGACGGCGAAGGGGCTGTAGTCGAGCGCGTCGGCGTCATAGCCGGCGCCGGCCATCGCTGCCTTGCCCTGCCCGGTCACCAGGGCGCGGTACAGCCGCCCGGTCTCGCCCGACAGCACCGAGGCCAGCACCTGCAGCGCCGCGGCCTCGCCCGGCGCCGCGGTGACCACCGACGGCGCCAGGTAGTTGCGGCGCAAATAGGGCTGACCGGCGCGGGCGTCGGTCAGCTCCAGCCGGCGCGGCGCGATCGGCTCCGGCTCCTTCGGGCGCATGCGCGGCGGCGGCTCGGCCCGGCGCTTGACCGGCCCGTAGATCTCCTCGGCCTGCGCCTTCACCGCGGCGGGGTCGACATCGCCGGCGATGATCACCGTGGCGTTGTTCGGCGTGTAGAAGCGGTCATAGAAGGCCAGCGCCGTCTCGCGCCGCAGCGCCTCGATCTCCGACGGCCAGCCGATCACCGGCGCGCGGTACGGGTGGTTGAGGTAGAGCACGGCGTTCATCACCTCGCCGAGGCGCGACGACGGCTCGTTCTCGATCCGCATCCGCCGCTCCTCCAGCACCACGTCGCGCTCGGCGTTGACCCGCTTCTCCTCGAGCACGAGGTTCTGCATCCGGTCGGCCTCGTAGCGCATCACCAGCGGCAGGTTCTGCTTGGCCACGGACTGGTAGTAGGCAGTGTAGTCGGCGGTGGTGAAGGCATTCTCGACCCCGCCGATCGCCGCCAGCTCCTGCGAATAGCCCTGCGGGTGCGAGGTGGTGCCGTGGAACATCAGATGTTCCAGGAAATGAGCGTTGCCGGACTGGCCCGGCGCCTCGTCGGCGGCGCCGACGCGGTACCACACCATCTGCGTCACCACCGGGGCGGTGCCGGCCGGGATGACGATGAACTGCAGCCCGTTGCCAAGCGTGAAGCTCTGGGCCTGCGGCGCGATCCGCAGGTTGTCCGGCAGCGGCGCCGGCGCCGCCAGCGGCGGCCCTGCGTTTGGCAAGGCGGCGTCCGGGGCTGCGGGGGGCGCCGCGTCCTGGGCGAAGGACGGCGCGGCGACGGCGGCGCTCAGCACGAAGGCGGCGGCCAGCCGGCGGACGGAGAGGGGCATCGCGGTCATGTCTCTAGGTACCGGAAGCGCCGCCGCCGCGGCAAGCGATGCCGCGACGGTGCGACACTGTCCCG
>NZ_JBCNNF010000223.1:0-11268 GCF_039594555.1 Inquilinus sp. | reverse complement strand
AACTGGTCGTTCTGCACCGTGACCGGGCCCTGGACCTTGTCCTGGACCGTGGTCTCGCCGTCCCGCGGCGCCCGCAGCCGGATCACCGGGTCGACGCCCTTCGGCGCCTCGGCCGGGTCGCGGTCGCGCCAGTAGCTGGTGTAATAGGCCCAGGGCTTGCCCTCGGCCTTGGCCTTCTCGCGCAGGGCCTCCAGCTCGGCCGGCTGCAGCCAGCAGTGATAGGCCTTGCCCTCGGCCAGCAGCTTGCGTGCCACCTCGGCATGCCGCTCGCGCCGCTCGAACTGCGACACGATCTCCTCGTCCCAGTCCAGGCCGAACCAGGCCAGCCCGTCGATGATCTTCCGCACCGCATCCTCGCTGGAGCGGGCGCGGTCGGTGTCCTCGATGCGCAGGCGGAACACGCCGCCGTGATGGCGGGCGTAGAGCCAGTTGTACAGCGCCGTCCGGGCCCCGCCGATATGCAGGTAGCCGGTCGGGGAGGGGGCGAAGCGGGTCACGACCGTCATGGGCCAAATTCCACAGGGGCTGCTACGATGATTGCGACAGGTCCATAGCATAGGCCTTCGGCCCATGGCTAATGCGGGGGCATCGGTCGGAGTTCCGAAACCCGTGCGGGTGTCGCTTCGGCGTGCCGGCACGGCCGGATGGGCCGTTGCCTGGCCGGGCTGGGGCGAGACGGCGGAGGCCCTGGCCGGCGGCATCCGGCGCCGGCTGGTGCTGCTGGTGCCGTGCTGCCTCGGCATCGGGATCGGCGTCTATTTCGCATTGCCGTCGGAGCCGCCGCTGGCCGCCGGGCTGATCGCGGCGGGGCTTGCCGGCCTGCTCGTGGCGCTGCTGCACCGGCGACCACAGGGCGTGAGCTTCGCCGTGCTCCTGCTGGCGGTGGCGCTGGGCTTCCTCGCGGCGGAGCTGCGCACCCGCATGGTGGCGGCGCCGCTGCTGGACCGGGAACGGCGCGGCACGGTAACCGGCACGGTGGAGACCGTCGACCTGCTGCCGGACGGCATGCGTGTGATCCTGGGCGACCTGACCATGGAAGGCCTGGCGCCGGGGGCGACGCCCGCCGCGGTCCGGCTGCGCCTGATCCGGTCGGACGCCGTCCCTGCCGCCGGGGACCGCATCCGGGTGTCCGCGACGTTGGCCCCGGTCGCCGGCCCGGCCTATCCCGGCGGCTTCGACTTCCGGCGGCAGCTGTTCTTCCAGGGCATCGGCGGGACCGGCTTCGCCATGGGCAAGGCCGAGCGGCTGGAGACGGTCGACGCCGTTCCGTCCAGCCTGGCCCGGCTGCAGGACGCGATAGCCGCTCGGGTGCGGGCGCAGGTCTCCGGCGACGCCGGGGCCATCGCCGTTGCCTTCCTCACCGGCGAGCGGGCCGGGATCAGCGATGCCGCCAATCAGGCGATGCGCGATTCCGGCCTCTCGCACCTGCTGTCCATCTCCGGCATCCATATCAGCCTTGTGGCGATCCTGCTGCTCGGCGCCGTCCGGTTCGGCCTGGCGCTGATCGAGCCGGTGGCGCTGCGCCGGCCGATCAAGAAATGGGCGGCGGCCGCGGGCCTTGCCGGCATCGTCATCTACACAATCCTGGTCGGCGCCTCGGTGCCGACGGTGCGGTCCACCGTCATGACGGGCGTGGTGCTGTTGGCGGTGATGGCCGACCGGGTGGCGATCTCGATGCGCCTCGTCGCCCTGGCCGCCACCGCGATCCTGCTGGTGGCGCCGGAAGCGCTGCCGGGGCCGAGCTTTCAGATGTCCTTCGGTGCGGTGATCGCGCTGATCGCGGCCTATGACGCGCTGCGGCCGCATCTGTCGCGCTGGCATGCCGGCGGCGGGCCGCTGCGACGCGTGCTGCTGTATCTCGGCGGCATCGTGCTGACCACGGTGGTGGCCACGGCCGCGACCACGCCCTTCGCCGTCTACCACTTCCAGCGCTTCGCACCGCTGGCTGTGGCCGCGAACCTGATGGCGATTCCGCTGACCTCGATCCTGATCATGCCGGCGGTGCTGCTGGCCTATCCGGCCATGCTGCTCGGCCTCGACGGCTGGGTGCTGCCGCTGCTGGGCTGGGGCAACGAGGCGATGCTGTGGGTCGCCTATACGGTGTCGTCCTGGCCGATGGCCGCCTTCACCGTGCCGGCCATGCCGGCCTGGGGGCTGGTCGTTGGTTCGATCGGAGGGCTGTGGCTGTGCTTGGCGTCCGGGCGAATCCGCCTGCTCGGGCTGCTGGCCCTGCCGGTGCTGATCCTGGCGTCGTTGGCAACGCCATCGCGGCAGATCCTGATCGACGCCACGGGGCAGGCGATGGCGGTGCGCACGGCGGATGGCAGCCTGGCCTTCTCCCCCGGCAGCCGGCGCTTCACCCGCGACATCTGGCTGCGGGCCGAGGCCACGGCGTCGGAAGGGGCGTCCTGGCCGCAGCAGGGCATGGCGGCCGGTGGGCTGCTGGCCTGCGATCCGCGCGGCTGCCTCTATCGCTTCGGCGACCGGACGGTGGCCTTCACCCGCAGCGGCGAGGGCTTCGACGACGACTGCGCCGGCGCTGATCTGGTGATCACCGGGCTGGTGGCGCCGCGCTGGTGCCGGCCGCGCCTCGGCGTCTGGGACCGCTTCGACCTGCGCCGCGCCGGCGGCATCGCCGTCGACCTGTCGGGGGCGGAGCCGGTGGTGGATACGGTGGCCGAGGCGGTCGGCGACCGCCCCTGGGCCCTGGTCCCGTTCCGGACGGCTGCGCCCCGATAGCCGTCAGAGCGCCGGCATCATCGTGCGGCCCTCGGCATTGCCGGCCTTGGCGGCATCCAGCACCTCCGGATAGGGGTAGTTCAGCCCCAGCAGCTGGCGCAGGTCCGGGCTGGCCTGCTCGACGAAGGCGCGGGGCAGGGCGGCCGGCATGTCCTCCATCGGCTTCACGAATTTCGGCAGGTACTGGATCAGGATCGCCGACCGGTCCTGTCGTGACCGGTTCGGCATGGCGCAGTGCCAGACCGCGCCGAAGAACACCACCGTGTCGCCCGGCTCGCCCAGCATGCGGCTGCAGCGCTCGTGGAAGCGGTCGCTCTCCGCCGGGTAGCGCAGCGCTCTCTGCGTGCCGGGGACATAGGCGGTGGCGCCGGTCTCCTCGGTGAAGGGATCCAGCAGGATCGTCGCCTGGGCGTTCAGCGGGAAGGCGCCGTTGATCCGCACCGGGTGCGATTCCGGCTTGTGCATGTCCCAGTAGGGATAGTCGATATGCGGCTCCTGGCCCGGGCCGCCAGGAAGGATGCGGTTGGCGGCGATCGACCCCATGATGAACTCGGTCCCCAGGAAGGCGCGCATCACCGCCATCAGCGCCGGATGCGCCGCCATGCGCGAGAACACCTCCCCCTTGGCCAGCAGGTTCCACACCCGCCGCTGCAGGGCGATCTTGCCCTCCTGCTCCGCCGCGCCTTGGAAATGCGTGACCTTGGCGGTGCCGTCCTCGGATTCGCGCATCACCACGGCCCGCGCCTCGGCGATCTCCGCCGGGGTGAACAGGCCGCGCAGCAGCACCGCGCCGGGGCCGTCCAGCAGCTCCGCGACGATCGCCTGCGGGTCCAGCGTATCCTGGGTAAAGGTCTTCATGCTGTTCCTCCCTGTCCCGAATGGGAGCGTAGCCGAATTGCAAGCGTTTGCAAATTGTGCGGAGGCCGATAGAATCGAGAGAATGAGCGGATCGGGGAGGAACGCGATAATGGGGACGCTGCGGATCGGGCTGATCGGCGCCGGCTACATGGGCAAGGCGCACACCATCGGCCTGCAACTGGTGCGCACCGCGTTCCAGCCGCCGCTGGTCCCGGTCTGCGAGATGATCTGCAGCACCACGGCGGAGGGCGCGGCGGCCCATGCCAGGGCCTGGGGCTGGAACCGGTCGACCGCCGACTGGCAGGCGCTGGTGGCCGACCCGGCGGTCGACGCCGTGATCATCGCCACGCCGCCGCGCATCCATCTGGCGATGGCGACCGAGGCGCTGCGCCTGGGCAAGCCGGTGTTCTGCGAGAAACCGCTGGGCTGCGACCCGGCGGAATCCAGGGCCATGGTCGACGCGGCGGAGGCCGCGGGCGTCGCCACCATGGTCGGCTTCAACTACATCCGCACCCCGGCCAGCCAGCTGGCGAAGCAGATCATCGACGCGGGCGAGATCGGCGACGTCATCCAGGTCACCGCCGAACATGTCGAGGACTATCTGCACGATCCGCGGGCGCCGGCCTCCTGGCGCACCCGCATCGCCACCGGCACCGAGGCCGGGGCGCTGGGCGACGTCGCGCCGCATATCGTCAATGCCTGCCTGCGGCTGGTCGGGCCGATCGAATCACTGGTTGCCGACCTGAACATCGTCCGGGCGACACGGCCGGGGCCGCAGGGCGAGGAGCGGGTGGAGAATGACGACCAGGGCCAGATGCTGCTGCGCTTCGCCAGCGGCGCCACCGGCTCGCTCAGCTTCAGCCGCGTCGCTGCGGGGCGGAAGATGGGCTACACCTACCGCATCACCGGCACCAAGGGCGCCCTGGCCTTCGACCAGGAGAACCAGAACGAGCTGTGGCTCTACGATTCCGCGCGGCCGGCGTCGCGCCAGGGCTTTCAGCGGCTGCTGACCGGGCCGGCCCATCCCGACTACCTGGCCTTCAACCAGGGCGTCGGCCACGGCACCGGCTACAATGAGCAGATCGCGATCGAGGCGCGCGACTTCCTCGAGGCGGTGGCGACCGGAGAGCCGGTCTGGCCGACCTTCCGCGACGGCTGGGAGGTCGACCGCGTCACCGCCGCTGCCCTGCGCTCTGCCCGCGAGCGGGCGTGGGTGCGGATCGCGGAGATCTGAGGTTCAGCCGCGAAGCCGCGACCGCGCGGTCGGCGACAGGAACGCCACCTCCGGCGGCCGGGCCAGATGGGGCCGCAGCGCCTCGGTGAGGCCGGGGACGGCGCGGCGTTCACAGGCCGCCCGGTCGGGGAAACGCGAGAACCAGACGAAGACCCTCGCATCCTCCCGCACCGGCAGGGCCGGGAAGCCGTTCTCGCCATGCTCGGACACGAAGCTGGCGAGGACAGGCACGCCGGCATCGGCCAGCATCGGCGCCAGGACGGTCTCGAACACCTCCGGGAAGCCGGACTCGGCAGCCGGTTGCAGGTGCCAGGTGTTGGCGACGAGGACCCCGCCCGGCACCGTGTCGCTGCCCGGGGCAGGGCGGTCGCGGCCGATCCGGAAGCCCGCTTCCGGATGTGTCGGCCGCAGTAGCAGGACATCGTCGGAATCGATCATGGTGGCGTTGGCGGCGCTGCGATGCGCCTGCCACACCGGACCGCCGTAGAAGGCCCGCAGCGCCTCCGTTCGCGCCGCCAGGTCGGGGAAGCCGCGCAGCCAGACGAAATGGTCGGGCGCGTCCAGGTCGCGGAACTGGCCGATGACGTCGATCCCGACCGCCTCCTGCGTCTCGACGAACTCCCGGTCGAACAGCGCGATCAGCACATCGCGCTGCCCCGGATGCAGCGTGTAGCGCCGCAGCTCCACGATCGGGCTGAGGATCTCGCCAGCCATGAGCGCCTCTCTGAAAACAGACCGGTTGTCCGGTTTTAAAAACAGACTGATTGTCCGGTTGAGTCAACCTGCTACTGTCAGGGCATGAGCGAGACGGCGAGCGACGGCAGGCGGAAGCGCAGCTACAACCCCGAGGGCACGCGCCGGCGGCTGCTGGATGTGGCGGCGGAGGCGTTCCAGTCCCGCGGCTACCAGGCCACGGGCATGCATGAGCTGATGCGCGAGGCCGGGGTGACCGGCGGGGCGCTGTACCACCATTTCCCGACCAAGAAGGCGCTGGGCCTCGCCGTGATCCGCGACCGGGTGGCGGCGGAGGTGGCGGAGACCTGGATCGAGCCGGTCCGCACGGCGCCCGATGCGCTGGACGGCATTGCCGGCGTGTTCAGCCGGATCGCCGAGGGGCTGCGGCGGCGCGGCGCCGTCTCCGGTTGCCCGCTGAACAATCTGGTGCTGGAGCTGGCCCTGGCCGATCCGGCGTTCCGTCAGGCGATGGAGGCGGTGTTCGACGCCTGGCGGGCGGCGATCGCGGCGCGGCTGCGCACCGACCAGGAGGCCGGCCGGCTGGCGGTGGCGGATGCGGACGAGCTGGCCGCCTTCATCGTCGCCGCCTATTCCGGTGCCATGGCCCAGGCCAAGGCGCGGCAGGAGGCCGCCCCGCTGGAGGCCTGTGCCCGGCAGCTGATGCGCTGCCTGGAGGGGCTGCGGACCGGCGCCTAGAGGCTGTCGCGCTCCACCAGGGCGATGTCGAACAGCCGGTCCTCGATCGGGTGGCCGGGATCGGCCAGGCGGGTGGCGATCTCGCCGATGGCGTGGCGCACCATCTCGGCCATCGGCTGGCGGATCGTGGTCAGGCGATAGCCGGGCCAGGCGGCCAGGGGCATGTCGTCGAAGCCGACGATGCCGATGTCCTTCGGGACGGCCAGGCCGCGCTCGCGGCAGGCGTCGACGGCGCCCAGCGCCAGAATGTCGTCGCCGCAGAACACCGCCTGCGGCCGGTGCCGGTCCAGCAAGGCGTGCAGGCCGCTTCGACCATGCTCATGCGAATAGTCGCCGGCGAACGCGACGGCCAGGGGCTGCAACCCTGCCGCCGACAGACGCTGCGTGAAGCCGGCGGCGCGGTCGATTGAGGACGAATCGGTCGCCGCCCCGCCCAGGAAGGCCAGCCGGGTGAGGCCATGCGCCAGCATCGCCCCGGCGGCCAGGCGCCCGCCGGCGACATTGTCGACCGTCACCGCCGGCACCGCGGGGCCAGGCCGGCCGAAGACATGCACCACCGGCAGCCCGGCCTGGGCGCAGGATTCGGCGAAGCCCTCGGGCGGGGCGGAGGTGGCGATCAGCACCGCATCGACGCTGTATTGCAGCATCATGTCGAGGGCGGAGTCGGCGCCGCCATCCTCCGACAGGTTGGCGATCAGCGGCCGCAGCCCTCGGCGCTGCAGCTCCCGCGTGAACAGGTCGAACACGTCCATGAAGGCCGGGTTGGCGAAATGGGTCGAGACCAGCCCGACCAGCTCGGTCCGGCCGGTCATCAGCCCGCGCGCCAGCCGGTTCGGGCGGTAGCCCAGCGCCTCCGCGGCGGCCAGCACGCGGGCCCGCATCCGCGGCGAGACGCTGGCGTCCTTGGTGAAGGTGCGGGAAACGGCGGAGATCGAGACGCCGGCCGCCTGGGCGACCTGCTGCGCCGTGGCCCGCTCGGCGCCCGGCGGTCGCTGTCCCGGTCTGCCGCTCAAGGCGTCTGGCTTGGCTGGGCGCGGGCCAGGCGCAGCAGCGTCCCGTTATGGTCCTCGGTGATCAGGACGCTGCCATCCGCCATCTCCGCGAGGCCGAGCGGCGCGCCCTGCGGCCGGATGCCCTTGGCGGCATCCCAGCCCGAGACCAGCGGCTCCGGCTTGCCCTGCGGAACGCCATGGTCGTCGATCGCCAGCGCCATGACCCGGTGCCCGGTGTCGCGATAGCCGTGCCAGGTCATCAGCACCCGGCCCTCCAGGCCCGGCAGCGTCGACCCGCGATAGGTCAGCATGCCAAGCGGCGCGGCATGGGCCGGCAGCAGCAGGGACGGCACTTCGACCTTGCTGCAGTCGAAATGCGGGTATTCCGGGCTGGGCTTGCGGTCGTCGTAGCAATACGGCCAGCCGTAATCGGCGCTGTCCTTCAGCACCGTATAGAAGTCGTGCGGCAGCGTCTCATCCGACAATCGCGGATCGGCCTGGTCGATGGCGTCGCGCGCATTCACCGCGGCCAACGGCGTGCCATCGGGCAGCACCGCCAGCCCCATGCTGTTGCGCAGCCCGCGGGCGAAGGGGGCGAGGGTGCGGGCATCGGCGGGCAGCGCATCGGCCGCGATGCGCAGGACGCTGCCGCGCGGCGGTGTGGCCTGCGTCTCCGGGCAGGGCTTGGCGGGATCCGGCGCCGAATCGTCAGCGCGCTCGCAGTGATCGGTGGCGGTCCCGACATTGACATAGAGGGTGCCGTCCGGTGCCAGGGCCAGCGCGGCGAGCGGGTGGCGCCCGTCATTCGGCAGGTTGGTCACCACGTCCTGCATCGCGATGGCCGGCTGATCCGCCTTGGGGTCGACCGACAAGATCCGGCCGGCCAGGCCGAGCAGCAGCTTGCCGTCCGGCGTCGCTATCAGCCCGTTCGGCCGATCCAGCTTGGTCAGCAGCACCTGCGGCGGTCCATGGCCCCGGTCGGGGATGCGCAGCAGCCGGCCACGCCCTTTCTCCCAGCTGCCCATATCGGCGACATAGATGTCGTCCCCGATAACGGCCACCCCGCGGGCGAAGCGGAGCCCGGCGGCGATGAGACCGACGCACAGTCCGTCCGGGGTGCGCAGCGAGACCTTCGGGAAGCCGTCGCAATCACCGGAGGTGCGGTAGCTGCCGGCCGCCTGGGCCGGGGCGCCGGCGAAGAGCCCGATGCAGGGCAGGGCGAGAGCCAGCAGGCGGAGCAGCGATCGACTCAGGATCATGCACGGTCGTCCGGTGGGTTGTGGGACGCCGTACAGAGGACCGGACAATGCGCCGTTCGGCAACACCCGGATTTCGTCGGGAAGTCGCCAGCGGCGACCCTTAAGGATCGCTGGCCGGTCTTACGAATAGGTCCGCAGCAGCCCGACCAGGCGGCCCTGGATGCGGACGCGGTCGGAGGGCAGGTAGCGGGTCTCATAGGCCGGGTTGGCGGCCTCCAGACCGACATTGGCGCCCTTCTTGCGCAGCCGCTTCAGCGTCACCTCATTGTCGTCGACCAAAGCGACGACGATGATGCCGGGATCGGCCGAGTCGCAGCGCTTGATGATGACGGTATCGCCATCCAGGATCCCGGCCTCGACCATGCTGTCGCCTGCGACCTCCAGGGCGTAGTGTTCACCCGGGCCGAGCAGCGAGGCCGGCACCTCGGCGTAGTTGGAATGGTCGCGCAGCGCCTCGATCGGCATGCCGGCAGCGATCCGCCCGTAGAGCGGCAGGCGGACGCCGAGTTCGGGGTTGCTGAGGTCGGCGCGCTCCAGCTTGCGGCCGGGCAGGGCGGCGTCGGAGCGGACGGGCCGGAAGGGAACGACGTTGTCGTCTTCGGCCGGTGCCGGCGCGTCGGCCTTCAGGCAGTCCGGAAGCTTGAGAACTTCAAGCGCCCGGGCCCGATGCGGCAGGCGCCGAATAAAACCACGCTCCTCGAGGCCGGTGATCAGTCGATGGATGCCCGACTTCGACTTCAGACTGAGGGCATCCTTCATCTCGTCGAAGGATGGACTGACGCCGTCCGCCTCCAGGCGGCGGTGAACGAACAACAGCAGTTCCTGTTGCTTTCGCGTCAGCAAGGCATCCTCCGTTCGCAGGGGCCGCGGCGCGGCCGAATCCCTGGAGAGAACATTAGGAGGAACAAAACAAAAACACAAGCGCCTAACTGTGTCGCACCCGGTTCTTTACTTCTGTGTAACGATTAGGGTCTCAGATCCCGTCGCCGAACAGCACCGCATCCACGGTCTCGCCGCGCGCCGCGGCCGGGGCGTGCGGCGGGCGGATCACCAGCCCGTCGGCCGCGGCCAGCAGCGACAGCATGGAGCTGTCCTGCGCCGGGAACGGGGTGGCGACGAATCCCGGCTCCGTGCGCTCGATCCGCGCCCGCAGGTAGTCCTCGCGCCGATCATTGGCCGGCAGCTCGCGGCCCAGCGTCGCGGCAATGCGATTCTCCGCCGCCTCGGCCCCCTGCAGGGCCCAGAGCGCCGGGCGCAGGAATAGCCAGCCGCAGACCATGGTCGAGACCGGGTTGCCGGGCAGACCGAGCAGCGGCGTGTCGCCGAGCCGGCCGAAGATCAGCGGCTTGCCCGGCCGCATAGCGATCTTCCAGAAATCCAGAGCCAGGCCGCGCTCACCGAGGACCGAGCGGATCAGGTCGTGCTCGCCGACCGAGGCGCCGCCGGTGGTGACGATCAGGTCGGCGCCATGGGCGCCGGCCGCCAAAGTCGCCAGCGATTCGGCATTGTCGCGGGCGATGCCGAGATCGACCGGCTCGCCGCCGCAGCTGCGGATCAGGGCGCTCAGGGCGTGGGTGTTGGAGCTGACGATCTGGCTCGGCCCCAGCGCTTCGCCGGGCAGCACGATCTCGTCGCCGGTCGCCAGCACCGCCACGCGCGGCCGGCGGCGCACCCGAAGCCAGGGATGGTTGGTCGAGGCGGCGATGCCGATGTCGCGCGCGGTCAGGCGCCGGCCGGGCTGCAGCAGCACGTCGCCGGCGCGGAAGTCCAGCCCGGCCTTGCGCACATGGCGGCCGGCGGCGACGCCCTCGCGGACCGTCACCCGGTCGCCTTCGGCGTCGGTGTCTTCCTGCAGCACCACGGCGTCGGCGCCGTCCGGCAGCGGCGCGCCGGTGAAGATGCGGACGCATTGCCCTGGGCCGACCGTGCCCT
This sequence comes from Inquilinus sp., assembly GCF_039594555.1. GTDB lineage: Bacteria > Pseudomonadota > Alphaproteobacteria > DSM-16000 > Inquilinaceae > Inquilinus. Next base: position 823 of record NZ_JBCNNF010000223.1, on the reverse strand, counting down.
CGAAGCGCCCGCCGGCGGGAACCTCGCCGATCCGGCGCAGCATCGCCGGGACAGTGGCGACGTCGGCCGCCCGCACGGCCCAGCCATCCATGGCGGAAACGTCGAGCGGCGGCTGGGTCAGCCGCGCCGCCACCGGCTCGGCCAGGATCCGCCCCAGCCCGGCGGGCAGGGGCACCGTCTCGGCCGGCAGGGCGGCGAAGGCGGCGAGGATGCGGGCGCGGGCCTCGGCGACCGGGATCATGGCTGGGCCTCGTAGGTGCCGGATTTGCCGCCGGATTTGTGCAGCAGCCGCAGCTCGGTCACCACCATGCCCCGATCCACCGCCTTGCACATGTCGTAGACGGTCAGGGCCGCGACAGAGGCCGCGGTCAGCGCCTCCATCTCCACCCCGGTGCGGTGCGTAACCTTGACCGTGGCCTCGATCTCGACCCGGCTGTGCTCGGCGTCGCAGCGAAGGGCCAACTCGACGCTGGACAGCGGCAGCGGATGGCACAGCGGGATCAGGTCGGATGTGCGCTTGGCGGCCATGATGCCGGCGATGCGTGCGATGCCCAGCACGTCGCCCTTGGCATGGCCGCCGGAGGCGATAAGCGCCAGCGTCTCCGGCTTCATCTCGACCCGGCAGCCGGCCCGCGCCACCCGCACCGTCGCCTCCTTGTCGGAGACATCGACCATGCGCGCCTGGCCGGCCGCATCGAAATGGGTGAGGCCGCCGGTCACGGATCTCGCCTTGCAGTGCGTGTTGCCTCTCCCGCGTGGCGGGAGAGGTCGGACGCCCGCCAGAGCGTCCGGGTGAGGGCTGGCACGGGCCTCGACAAAATCC
>NZ_JBCNNF010000222.1:0-11346 GCF_039594555.1 Inquilinus sp. | reverse complement strand
GTCATGCCCGGGCTCGACCCGGGCATCCAGGAGCTTCCTGGCGAGACCTGCCCATAGTGGCCCCTGGATCGCCGGGTCAAGCCCGGCGATGACAAAAGGAGGGGAGACGGGCATCACGCCGCCCAGGTCAGCGGGCGGTGCAGCACGCCGCCGGTCATCGGCCGGGGCACGCCGGTGGTGGTCGGCAGGCTCAGCGGCAGCCCGTCCAGCGAGCGCACGGCGAGGAAGGCGAAGGCCTGGGCTTCCAGCGCGTCGCCGTCCCAGCCCACCGCCTCGACCGGGTCGACCGGCACGCCCAGCGCCTGGCGCAGCCCGGCCATCAGCGTGCCGTTGTGCCGGCCGCCGCCGGTCACCAGCCAGCATCCCGGCGCCGCCGCGAAGTGCCGGCGCGAGGCGGCGACCGAGGCGATCGTGAAGGCGGCCAGGGTGGCGGCGCCGTCGGCCAACGACAGGCCCTCGACTGCCGCCATCGGGAAGTCGTTGCGGTCCAGCGATTTCGGCGGCGGCGCGTCGAAATAGGGGTGGGCCATCAAGGCATCCAGCCGGTCTTCGGCGATGCGGCCGCTGGCGGCGATCCGGCCGTCCTCGTCATAGCGCGCACCGGTGTGGCGCTGCACCCAGTCGTCGATCATGGCGCTGGCCGGGCCGGTGTCGAAGGCGGTGATGGCGCCCTCTTCGATGACGGTGACATTGCCGACGCCGCCCAGGTTCAGCACCGCCAGCGGCCGCGGCAGGCCCCTAGCCAAAGCGGCGTGGTACAGCGGCGCGAAGGGCGCGCCCTGGCCGCCGGCAGCGACGTCGGCGGAGCGGAAGTCGTTGACGCAGGGGATGCCCAGCGCGGCCGCCAGCCGGGCGCCGTCGCCCAGCTGCCGGGTGAAGCGCCGCTCCGGCCGGTGCAGCACGGTCTGGCCGTGCATGCCGACCACGTCGATCTGCTCCGGCGCCAGCCCGGCCTCGTCCAGCAGCCGGCGCACGGCGGCGGCGTTCAGGTCGGTGACGGCGGCGGACAGGTCTGCCAGCGCCTCGTGCTCGGCCCGGGCCGGGTCGCGCGCCACCGCCAGCAGGGCGTTGCGGACGTCATCGGTGTAGGGCGTGGTCGAGGCGGCGCCGCGGACGAAGACAGTCTCGCCGTCGGTCTCGATCACCGCCACATCGACCCCGTCCATCGAGGTGCCGCTCATCAGGCCGATCGCGGTGCGCCGTGGTCCGGGCATGCTTGGTCTCCCCGCTTGAGTCGTCAGGGACGATAGCGCCGAAGCGGGTCGGACGGGACCTCCTATTCGCGCCGGAACATGTAGGACTGGTTCTCGATGGTCAGGCGCAGCAGCGGCGTCGTCCCATCCGTGTCGATCTGGAACTGGGCGAAGCCGCTCGGGCTGGGGCCGCTGTTCGCGACGATGGCGGCGAACCGGCCCACCGGAAGCTGCCGGATGGTGAAGACGCTGCCGTCCCATGGCTCCAGCTGCAGCGCGGCGCCGCCGCTCTGCAACTCCAGCACCGCGCCGTCGCCATCCGGACGCAGCACGGCCTTGCCCAGGCTCGGCTCGGCATAGCCGCCGGCCAGGGGCGCCAGCGGCGGGGCCGGCTGCGGGTTCACCGGCCGCACGAAGGCTTTCGCCGCCCCGGCGTACCGCGCCTTCGCCGCGTCGAGCGCGGTGGCGACATGGTCGACACGCGGATTGTCCAGCAGCCGGTCCAGCACCCAGGCGCCGATGGCGTCCGGGAACCCGACATTCTCCTCATTGGTCAGGACGACGACGCCGACATCCTTCTCCGGCACGAAGCCGACATAGGCGCCGTAGCTGGGCGTGCCGCCATTGTGCCAGATGACACGGCCGTTCGGCGTCAGCACGCCGACCCAGCCCATCGCATAGAACGCCTTGTCGGTGATCCCCACCCGCGGGGTCCGGGTCGCCGCCATGGCCTCCGCCGAGACGACGCGGCGCCCGTCGAAGCTGCCGTCGCGCAGCTGCAGGCGCAGCCAGCGCGCCATGTCCTCGATGGTGGAGTTCATGTCGCCGGCGCCGCCGAAGGCATAGGGGAAGATCGGGGTGAACGGCACCTCCACCGTGCCGTCGGGCGTCCAGCGATGGCCCTGGGTGTGGTCCGGCGCGGCCTCGATCGCGTCGGCGGTGGTCGATGTCTCGGCCATGCCGAGCGGCTCCAGCAGGTCCTGGCGCAGCACCGCGTTCCAGTCGGCCGCGCCCTCACCGCGCGCGACGATGCGGCCGGCCAGCAGATGCGTGATGTTGGTGTAGGCGAAGGTGGAGCGGAAGCTCGACACCGGCTCGACATTCCGCAGCGACCGGATCAGCGCTGCCTCGTCCAGCCCGAGGATGCCGAGCGAATCATTGGCATAGGGCGGCAGGCCGGAGCGCTGGGCTAGCAGGTCGAAGACCCGGAACTCGCGCGTCACCCACGGATCCTTCAGCTGGAACTCGGGATCGAGGTCGACGACGCGGTCGTCCCAGCGCAGCTTGCCGCGGTCCACGGCGATCGCCAGGGTGGCGGCGAGGAACGCCTTGGTGGTCGACCCGATCTGGAACACCGTCCGGGTTCCGACCTCGCCGCCCTTGGCCTTGCTGCGCACGCCGAAGCCGCGGGCATAGACCAGCCTGTCGCCGCTGACGATGCCGATGGCCAGGCCAGGATTGTCGAATGCCTTCATGCCGGCCGTCACATAGGCGTCGAGCTCGGGCTCCAGCGCCTGAATCCGGGCGTCCATTGGCATCACGCTCTCCGCGGCCCGCGCGGTTGGGCCGGCCATGGCCAGGGCGAGGAGGGCGAGCGTCGCGGCGGCGAGGCGCCGCCGGGTGGTCCCCGCTGGTGTGATCATCAATCCCTCCTGAAAATCGCGCATGAAAATTTCCGATACGGGGAACATTGTTATCACGAACCGGTCCGCAGCGGTCAAAGCGGAACGAAACGCCGGCCGGCGCCCGATCGATTGACCTTCCCCGGCGAACGCGCCTTACTGGCCCCAATCAACAGAGGGGGGCTGGAGGATGGGGCGGATGATTCGGGCGTCGCTGGCGGTGTCGGCGGCGGTAGCGGCAGCCCTTGCCGGGTCGATGGCGGCGGCGCAGACGCTGGAGGTCGCGACCGACCAGTCGCCGGTGGGGCTGGACCCGCATGTCGCCACCTCCTTCGCCACGGTGCTGGTCAATGGCGCGGTCTATGAAGGGCTGACCGGGATCGACAAGGATCTGAAGGTGATCCCGGAGCTCGCCGAGTCCTGGACCGTCTCGCCCGACGGCCTGACCTATGTCTTCACCCTGCGTCAGGGCGCGAAGTTCCATGACGGGGCGCCGGTGACGCCGGCCGATGTCGCGGCCAGCTTCGCCCGGGTGCGCGACCCCAAGACCGGCTCACCCTATGCCAGCCGCATCGACATGGTGAAGTCGGTCGAGCCGACCGGCGACCGCCAGGTGACTGTGACGCTGGCGACGCCATCCGCCCCGTTCCTGGCCAACCTGCCGCAGATCGTGATCGTGCCCGCGGCGGCGGCGACCGGCGGCATCGACCTCCAGCGCAAGACCGACGGCACCGGGCCGTTCACGCTGAAGGAATGGGTGCCGGACACCTATCTGCTGCTGGCCAAGGTCGACGGCTACTGGCAGGCCGGGCTGCCGAAGCTGGACGCGGTCAAGATCAACATCGTGCCCGAGGCGTCGACCCGGCAGGTCGGCATCTCCGGCGGCACCTACCAGCTGCTGCCGAATGTCGACCCGACCACGGCGGCGACGCTGCAGGGCACGCCCGGCGTCACCCTGCTGGAGACGACCGACCTGTCCTACACGCTGGTCGGCATGAACGTGTCGAAGCCGCCCTTCGACAACCCGAAGGTGCGCGAGGCGCTGAACACCGCGATCGACCGGGCGCAGATCGTCGAGGCCGCCTATTTCGGCAAGGGGCAGCCCGGCGGGCCGCTGTCGCCGGCGCTGAAGGACTGGGCGCTGCCGGTCTCGGACTATCCCTGCTACGCCGCCGATCCGGAGAAGGCGAAGGCCCTCCTGGCCGAGGCCGGCGTGGCCGTGCCGCTGAAGGCCGAGTTGAAGGTGCTGGGGTCGAACCAGAACGTGGTCGACGTCGCCCAGGTGGTGCAGGCCCAGCTCAACGCCGCCGGCTTCGAGATCGCGCTGAACGTGCAGGAGCAGGGCACTTTCATCCAGGACTGGCGCAACTCCAACTTCCAGCTCTTCGCCTCGATCAATGGCGGCGTCGCCGATCCGGACGGCTACATGTTCCGCACCTTCCGCACCGGCGGGTCGACCAACGTGTTCAAGTACTCGGACGCCGAGACCGACAGGCTGCTCGATGCGGGGCGGACGACGCTGGACCCGGCCAAGCGCAAGGCGATCTATGCCGAGCTGCAGAAGCGCCTGGCCTGCGACGGGCCGATCGCGCATCTGGTCTACGGCCAGCTGTTCACCGCCGTGCGCGACGGCGTGACCGGCTACGAGATCACCGGCAACCGCTCCACCCGCTCGCTGCGCCAGACGGCGCTGGAGAAGTGATGGGGATGCTGGTGCGTGCGGATCGGCAACTCTTCAACCCTCCCCCTCCCCTTGCGGGAGGGGGGCGGGGGGAGGGGGCTGCCGGCCAAAGGACTCGGTTGCTCTCACGGCACGAGCCCCCTCCCCCTACCCCCTCCCGCAAGGGGAGGGGGAGAGTGGTCTGGGAACGGTCGGGAAGGGTGTCATCGTGGCCCGCTTCCTGACCGGGCGGCTGCTCGACCTGCTGGTGGTGCTGTTCGGGGTCTCGGTCGTCGCCTTCCTGATGATCCGGCTGATCCCGGGCGACGCGGTGCAGATCATGCTCGGCGCCAACAGCGAGGTGACGCCGGACCGGATCGCCGCCCTGCGCCAGCGCCTCGGCCTCGACCAGCCGATGGTGACGCAGTATCTCGCCTGGCTCGGCGGGCTGCTGACCGGCGACCTGGGCACCAGCCTGTGGACCGGCCGGCCGGTCTTGGAGGAGATCACGGCCCGGATCGGCGTCACCATCGAGGTGACGCTGCTGGCGCTGGCCGCCTCGGTGGCGCTGGCGGTGCCGGCCGGCTGCCTGATGGCCTATTTCCGCAACTCGGCGCGGGACTACCTGGTCCGGGTGGTGACCATCGCCGGCGTCACCGTGCCCTCCTTCTGGCTCGGGGCCCTGCTGATCTATCTGTTCCACGGCGTGTTCCCGGCCTTCCCGGCGATCGGCTTCGTGCCGCTGGCCGACGACCCGCTGGGCAACCTGCAGCGCATGCTGCTGCCGACCATCGCGCTGGCCGTGCCGGTGCTGGCGTCGCTGTCGCGCATCGTCCGCTCCGCCATGCTCGACGCGCTGGGGCAGGACTATATCCGCACTGCCCGGGCCAAGGGCGTCAGCGAGCGGTCGGTGGTGTTCCACCACGCCTTCCGCAACGCCATGATCCCCTTCGTCACCGCGCTCGGCATCTCCGCCGGCTACCTGTTCGGCGGCGCCATCGTGGTCGAGCAGGTCTTCGCCCTGCCGGGCCTCGGCCGGCTGATGCTCGGCGCGATCGCCGAACGGAACTACCCGCTGATCCAGGCGGCGATCCTGCTGGTCACCGCCGGCTTCGTGATCGTGAACTTCGTCACCGACATGCTCTACGCCGCCCTCGATCCGCGGATCGGCCTCAGATGACGGCGCCGCTGCCCGAGACCCTGGCGCCGCCTTCTCGCCGCCGTATCGCGGCGCCGCGGCACCCGCTGGTCTGGATCGGCGGGGCGCTGGTGCTGCTGCAGGTCGCGGCGGCGCTGCTGGCATCCTGGATCGCGCCGGACGACCCGCTGGCCCAGCATGTGATCCGGCGGATGAAGCCGCCCGGCGCCGCCGCCTGGCTCGGCACCGACCAGTTCGGCCGGGACGTGCTGTCGCGCATCCTCTACGGCTACCGCGCCTCGCTCGCCGCCTCGGCCAGCGCGGTGCTGCTGGCGCTGGTCGTCGGCGGCAGCCTGGGCGTTGCTGCGGCGCTGCGCGGCGGCTGGCTCGACCGCGCCGGCATGCGGCTGATGGACATCCTGTTCGCCTTCCCGATCATCCTGCTGGCGATCGGCATCGTCGCCATGCTCGGGCCGGGGGCGACCACCACGGCGCTGGCGATCGGCGTGGTCTATATCCCGGTCTTCGCCCGCCTGCTGCGCGGGCCGGCGCTGGTGGTCGCCGGCAGCCAATATGTGCTCGGTGCCCGCGCCATCGGGGCGGGCGAGGGGCGGGTGCTGTGGCGCCACGTGCTGCCCAATCTCGCCAGCGTGATCCTGGTCCAGGCCAGCCTGTCGCTGTCGACGGCGATCCTGGTCGAGGCGTCGCTGTCCTTCCTCGGCCTCGGCACCCAGCCGCCGACGCCGTCGCTCGGCCGCATGCTGGCGGAGGCACGGGGCTACCTGCTGCTGTCGCCCTGGGATTCGATCTTCTCGGGCCTTGCCATCCTGTTGGCGTCTTTCGGCTTCAACCTGCTGGGCGACGGGCTGCGCGACGCGCTCGATCCCAGGCTGCGGGGCAGCGGATGATGGGCGATGTGAAGACGATGGTGACGGTCCGGCCACCGCTGGCGGCGGACCTGCCGGCTTTGGCCGAAGTGGCCTGGCGCAGCACCCGCGCAGCCTTCGAGCATATCCTTCCGGCCGCGATCCTCGACCGCAAGCGGCCGGAGGATTTCGCCCGGCGCTTCGCGGCGCGGATGGCCGACCTGCGCATCGCCGTGGATGCGGAGGGCCTGCCGCTCGGCTTCTCGCTGATGACCGGATCGCATCTCGACATGCTGTTCGTCGACCCGGCGGCGCAGGGCCGGTCGGCCGGCACCGCCCTGCTGTCCGACGCGGTCGAGCGCGGCTGCCGCACGCTGGAGAGCTTCGCCCACAACCGGCTGGCCCGCGGCTTCTACGAATCCCGCGGCTTCCGCCTGTGCCGGGAGTACCGCCGGCTCTATGAGGGGCTCGACCTGCCCTTCGTGCTCTACGCCCTGGCCGAGGGGTGAGGGGCAGCATTGCCCGAAACGCATTGCCCGATCGCCGTTTTGCCGATAAGTCTTGGGTCGCCGCCCTGGACGCGGCTCGTGGTGATTTGAAGCCGACCGGCTTGCGGCCACGTTAATCTCCGCTAAAAGGTCGGGTGCGCGCAGGTCCCGCACGCAACCGCCTCCCGGTCGGGTCGAGGAGTCGGTGCAATGGATCGATACGAAGCCCCGCAGTCGAGCGAAGACGAATTCGGCCCCGAGACCACGCTGATCCGCGGCGGCGTCCGACGAACGCCCTATGGCGAGACCTCCGAGGCGATCTTCCTGACCTCGGGCTTCGTCTATGACAGCGCCGAGGCGGCCGAGGCGCGCTTCACCGGCGAGCAGCCGGGCTTCGTCTATTCCCGCTACGGCAACCCGACGCTCGAGGTGCTGGAGCAGCGCCTGGCCCTGCTGGAAGGGGCCGAGGGCTGTCATGTCACCGCCAGCGGCATGTCGGGGGTGTTCACCGCCCTGTTCTGCCATCTGCGCGGCGGCGACCATGTGGTGGCCAGCCGGGCGCTGTTCGGCTCCTGCTTCGTCATCCTCGGCACGATCCTGCCGCGCTACGGCATCACCACCACCTTCGTCGACGGCGGGGACCTCGCGGCCTGGGAGGCGGCGATGCGGCCGAACACACGGGCGGTGTTCCTGGAGACGCCGGCCAACCCGACACTGGACCTGGTCGACGTCGCCGCGGTGGCGAAGATCGCCCATGCCGCCGGCGCCAAGGTGTTCATCGACAACGTCTTCGCCACGCCCTTGGGGCAGAAGCCGCTCGAGCTCGGCGCCGATGTGGTGATCTACTCCGCCACCAAGCATATCGACGGCCAGGGCCGCGTGCTGGGCGGCGCCGTGCTGGCGGACAAGAAGTTCCTCAACGACGACTTCCTGCCTTATTACCGGCACACCGGCCCGGCCCTGTCGCCCTTCAACGCCTGGGTGCTGGTGAAGGGGCTGGAGACGCTGGGCCTGCGGGTCGAGCGCCAGGTCGCCAGCGCCCACCGCCTGGCGCGGCTGATCGAGGCGCATCCGGCCGCGAAAGCGGTGCGCTACCCCTGGCTGGAGAGCCACCCCCATCACGAACTGGCGAAGCGCCAGATGAAGAACGGCGGCACGCTGGTCTCGCTCGACCTGGGCAGCAGGGCGGCGGCCTTCGCCTTTCTCAACGCGCTTCAGCTGGTCGACATCTCGAACAATCTCGGCGACACCAAGTCGCTCGCCACCCATCCGACCACCACCACCCACCGGGCGATGGAAGCGGCGGACCGCGCCGCCATGGGCATCACCGAGGGGCTGGTGCGCCTGTCGATCGGGCTGGAGGGCATCGAGGATCTGGAGCGCGACCTGTCCCGCGCGCTGGACGCGGCCCGCCGGGCCGGCTGATTTCGTCGGGGCATTCACCACCACCCGTCATCCCTGGCGCGGCGCAGCACGAAGTGGTGCGCCGCAGAACCGGGATCTCCTCGACCATCCGAGATCCCGTGTCTGCGCAGCGGCACTTCGCGCCGCAGCGCGCACGGGATGACAATCCTTTGATCGACCCACCGATATGAGGCCGAGGCGACCCGGGGGTGAGGCACGGCGCCGCGCCCCCTGATCCGCGCGACCGGATTCCAGCCCGGCCGCGTTGAAGCGGACGAAGGGGGATCCATTCCCTGGAGTTCGATCATGAGATGGAAGCTCGCCCTGGCGGCTGCGGCCGGGCTGGCGATGACGGCCCTGACGGCGACGGCGGCCAACGCCGCGCCGGGCTACACCACCACGTCGGTCCGCCTGCGCGCCGGGCCCGGCGCCGACTATCCGACGGTCGCGAGGGTGCGGCCGGGGGTGCCGGTGCAGATCTTCGGTTGCCTCGGCGGCTGGGCCTGGTGCGACATCGGCATCGGCCCTGACCGCGGCTGGGCGCCCGGCCGTTTCCTGGCGGCGGATGTCGAGCATCGCCGCCGGGTGATCGTCGAGGCGGCGCCGGTGATCGGCGTACCGGTCATCACCTTCGATGCCGGCCCGTACTGGGACAACTACTACCGCGGCCGGCCTTGGTACCGCGACCGCGGCCACTGGGTGCATTGAGCTGATGAGAAGGGGCGGCTCCCGCGGGAGCCGCCCTTCGTCATTCGGCCGGCGTGCTCGGCGCCTCGGCCCGCGGCTTGGGCGCGATCGAGCCGCCCAGCAGCTTCTCATGCACCCATTCGCGCACGCGCTGCAGGGTGACGTACAGCATCGGGATCAGGAAGATGCCGATGGCCGAGGCGGCGATCATGCCGCCGAACACCGAGGTGCCGACGCCGCGCCGGCTGGCCGCGGCCGCGCCCGCCGCCGTCACCAGCGGCACCAGGCCCAGGATGAAGGCGAAGCTGGTCATCATCACCGGCCGGAAGCGCAGCTTGGCGCCCTCGATCGCGGCGTCGGCGATCGTCATGCCCTCCTCGCGCTTGGCCTTGGCGAACTCGACGATCAGGATGCCGTTCTTGCTGGCCAGGGCGATCAGCACGACGATGCCGATCTGGGCGTAGACGTCGTTCGACAGCCCGGCGATCCACAGCGCCGCCAGGCCGCCGACGATGCCGACGATGACCGACAGCAGCACGCCGACCGGGATCGACCAGCTCTCATACAGCGCCACCAGGAACAGGTAGGCGAACAGCACGGCCAAGCCGAGGATGAAGCCGGTCTGGCCCGCCGCCTCCAGCTCCTGCAGCGCGGTGCCGGTCCATTCGAAGCCGTAGCCGGCGGGCAGGGTGGCGGCGGAGACCCGGGTCATCGCCGCCAGCGACTCGCCCGAGCTGTAGCCCGGCGCGGCGCTGCCCAGGATGTTCACCGCGCGGTAGTTGTTATAGCGGGTGATGAACAGCGGCCCCAGCTGCTGCTGGGCGTCGACCAGAGACCGCATCGGCACCATCTGGCCGGACGAGGAGCGGACATAGATCCGGTAGATGTCGTCGACTGTGCGCCGGTCGTTGGCCTCGCCCTGGGCGATCACCTGCCAGGTGCGGCCGAACAGGTTGAAGTCGTTGATGTAGAAGCCGCCCAGCGTCGCCTGCAGTGCGTTGAAGATGGCGCTGACTCCGACGCCGAGATTCTGCGCCTTCTCGCGGTCCAGGTTCAGGAAGATCTGCGGCGTGTTGGCGTTGTAGGAGGTGAACACCTGGGTCAGGCCCGGCGCCTGGTTGGCGGCCACCACCAGCCCCTGGGCCACCGCCGCCAGCTCGTTCGGGCTTTTGCCCTCCAGATCCTCGAGCTGGTACTGGAAGCCGCCGGCGGTGCCGAGGCCGATGATCGGCGGCAGGTTCAGGGGGATGATCAGCGCGTCGCGCACGCCGGCGGTGCGGATCGCCACCTGGCGGATCACGTCGAACACCGTGATCCCTTCCTTCACCCGCTCGTCGAAGGGCTTCAGCGCCACCACCAGGAAGGCTGCGTTCGGCTCAGCCAGCCCGTCGATGAAGCTGCGGCCGACCACGCCGGTGATGTCGGCGACGCCGGGGATGTCCTTGACCAGGCCTTCGACCTGCTCGGTCACCTGCAGGGTGCGGCTGACCGCGGCGGCGGCCGGCAGCTTCATCTCGACGAAGAACAGCCCCTGGTCCTCGTCCGGCAGGAAGCCGGTCGGGGTGGCGCCGTTGATCACCCAGGCCAGCCCGCCGAAGGCCGCGATCAGCAGGATCGACAGCACCGCCAGCCGCACCAGCCGGGCGACGATCCAGGCATAGCCGTCGCGCACCTTGTCGATGCCGCCGGACACCCGGCCCATGATCCGCCCGTACAGCCCCGGGCGATGGCCGTGCTGATGCTGTTTCAGGAACACGCCGCACAGCGCCGGGCTCAGCGTCAGCGCGTTCAGCGCCGAGATCAGCATCGCCACCGACACGGTGACGGCGAATTGCGAGTACAGCTCGCCGGTGATGCCGGGGATGAAGCCGACCGGCACGAACACCGACAGCAGCACCAGGGTGATGGCGATGATCGGCGCGGTGATCTCGCGCATCGCCAGCTTGGTCGCCTCCTTGGCCGGCAGCCCTGTCTCGGCCATCACCCGCTCGACATTCTCGACCACGACGATGGCGTCGTCGACGACGATGCCGATCGCCAGGATCATCGCGAACATCGAGATGGTGTTGGCGGAGAAGCCAAAGGCCAGCAGCACGGCGAAGGTGCCGATCAGCGACACCGGCACCGCGATGATCGGGATCAGCGTGGCGCGCAGGTTGCCGAGGAACACGAACACCACGATCGCGACCAGCACGAAGGCCTCGAGCAGGGTCTTGATCACCTCGCCGATCGTCTCGCTGACGAAGACGGTGGTGTCGTAGGTGATGCGATAATCGACCCCGGCGGGG
>NZ_JBCNNF010000221.1:0-11473 GCF_039594555.1 Inquilinus sp. | reverse complement strand
CCCCCCTCGGACGGTGGCGGGCGCCCCCCTTCGTAACCAAAACAGGCGCCCGGCCGAACATCAGTCTTGCGTAAGCGCCCGGCCGGGAGGCCATACTTCCGCAGCCAGGCCCAAGTTCCAGCACAGCGAGGAATGGAATGCCCCAGCCGCAACGATCGCCCGGGCGCTCCGCCCTCGGGTCGTTGATCCTGATAGCAGCCGTCGTCGGGGCCGGGGGCGCGGCCTTCGCCTACACGGCCGGATGGCTCTCGCCCCAGCGCCTCACCCCAGAAAAGCTGGTGTCGGCCCTGGCGCCGCCCGGCGGCCCCGACCTCGGCCATCGCCGCAACCACGCCAAGGGCATCTGCTTCACCGGCGTCTTCGAGTCCAACGGTGCCGGGGCGGAGCTGTCGAAGGCCCAGGTCTTCGCCAAGGGCGAGTATCCGGCCCTCGGACGCTTCAACCTCGCCACCCCCGAGTTCAAGGCCGTGGACGCCACGGTCCGGGTGCGCGGGCTGGGGCTGCAGATCTCGACACCGGACGGGCAGGAGTGGCGCAGCGCCATGATCGACCCGCCTTTCTTCCCGGTGGCGACGCCCGAGGCCTTCTACGAGCTGCTGACCGCCTCCGGCAGCAAGGACCCGGAGGCGCTGAAGGCCGTGGTCGCGGCGCATCCGGAAATCGCCGCCTTCGGCGGCTGGGCGCAGAGCGCGCCCTGGACCGGCAGCTATGCCGAGGAGCGGTTCAACAGCCTCAACAGCTTCGTCTTCACCGACGGCTCCGGCACCGCGCATACGGTGCGCTGGTCGCTGCTGCCGGCCGCCGCGCCGGTGGCGGTGCCGCATGACCAGCTCGAGAAGCTCGGCCCCGATTTCCTGGAGCAGGACATCACCCAGCGCGTCGCCGCCGGGCCGCAGCGCTGGACCCTGGCGGTCACCGTCGCCAATCCGGGCGACCCAACCGCGGATCCGAGCAAGGCATGGCCCGCGGATCGCCGCACCGTCGAGGTCGGGACCCTGGTGGTGCAGAAGATCGAGGCCGAGCAGGACGGCCCCTGCCGCGACATCAATTTCGACCCGACCGTCCTGCCCGCGGGCATCAGCCCCTCGGACGATCCGTTCCCGGCCGCGCGGTCGGCCGCCTATTCCCGGTCCTACAATCTCCGCACCGCGGAGCATGACGCTTATCCGGGATCCTCGACGGGAGCCAAGCCATGATCACGGCCCGCCGGCACTTCACCGCTTCCCAGCGCCTGCTGCACTGGCTGCTGGCCGCCTGCATCCTGGCCATGCTGTTCATCGGTGTCGGCATGGTGTCCACCGTCGCGCCGAAATACCTGACGCTGGTGGCGATCCACAAGCCGCTCGGCATCGCCATCCTGGTGCTGGTGCTGATCCGCGTGGTGCTGCGGCTGCGCTACGGCGCGCCGGCGCTGCCCGCCGACCTGCCCGAGCCGATGAAGCTGGCCGCGCATCTGTCGCACCTCGCCTTCTACCTGCTGATGATCGCCATGCCGCTGATCGGCTGGGGCATGCTGTCCGCCGCGGCCTATCCGGTGGTGCTGTTCCCGGGCGTGACCCTGCCGCCGATCCTGCCGCAGAATGCCGGGCTGCATGCGCTGCTGTGGACCGCGCATGTCTATCTGGCCTTCGCCTTCTTCGCGCTGATCCTGCTGCATGTCGCGGCGGCGCTGTACCACGCCCTGGTGCGGCGCGACGGCGTGTTCGAGGCGATGGCGCCCGTGCCGGCGCGTGACGAGGCGACACGCCCCGGGCCGCAGGCCGTCTGATCCGTCACCTCTCCGGCCCGCCCGTCCTCGTAGTGAACGGGAACGGGCCGGAGAGGTGACGCCGGTCTACCCCGCGCCCCCGCCCTCCTTGATCCGGCAGAAATAGTCGGGCGCGCCCATCTGGCCGCCCTTCAGCGCGATCTCCAGCCCGGCCAGCGCCGGGTCGTCGCCATGCGCCCGGAACAGCGCGGCCCCCGGCACCGTCGGCGCCAGTGCCGTCAGGGCATGGATGCCGAGGACGCCGGCGCCGTGGCCGGAAGTGTCGCCTCCGGCGATGATGCCGCGCTTCAGCCGAGCCCGCTTCAGCACCCGCTTCAGCGCGGTGCCGAGGCCGGTGCCGATACGCTCATTGACCGCGGCCGGGTCGGCCCCGGAAGCGGCGAGCGCCTGGTTCAGCGCCACCACGGCCGGATCGTCGGGGCCGCGCGCGGTGAACAGCAGCGGGTCGCGCCCGGCCTCGATCGCGGCCAGCGCGGCGTCGACCGCGCGGCCGATCTCGCCGGCCCAGGCCGCCGCGTCGACAGCGTGGCGGGCATCGACCGGGATCGGCTGGAAGCCTCGCTCCAGCGCATGGGCGATCTGGGCCGCGGTCTGCGGCGCGCAGGAGCCGGAGACGACCGCGACATGGTCGACCGCCCCGGCGCTGGGCGCCGATGGCGACGGTGCGATCAGCCCCTCCCGCCGCCAATAGGCCAGCAGCGCGTATTCCAGCCCCTGGGAGCCGATCGCGAACAGCCGCTTGCCGCGATTGCGCCAGATCAGGCCGCCGACCGCGGCGAGGTCGGCCTCGTCGACGACATCGAAGGCGACGATCTCGGCGCCGGCCGCGATCTCCCGCTCCAGTGCCGCCTCGCCCCGGCCGGAGCGCAGGGCGGTCAGATCGATGAGGCCGAAGGATCGCTCCGTCTGCTGCGCCAAGTGCCGCCGGATGTCGGCTTCGCCCATCGGCGTCACCGGATGGCGGCTCATCGTCGGGTGGCGGTCGAGGCGGTGGGCGGCGCCGTCGAAGCCGGCGAAGAGGTTGCCGAAGCACTGCCACCGCCCGATCGCCGGCGCCGCGACCACGAAGGGATGCCAGGCGCCGCCGAGACGCGGCACGGCAAGGTCGGCGGCCTTGCCGATCGACCCGACATGCGGCGCGGAATCGAGGGTCGAACAGATCTTGTACTGCGCGATCGGCGCGCCGAGCCCGGCGAGGGCGTCGAAGACCGGCGGCAGGTGCCGCTCCATCCAGGCGGGATCCTTCGACCGCGCCACCCCGGCGATGCCGATGCCGCGATAGCCGGCGAAGGCGGCCAGCCGCCGCGGTGTCGGGATATCGAGGAACAGCACCGAGGGCACGCCGCCGAAGGTCAGCACCTCCATCACCGCGGCGGCGCCGGTGAAGTCGTCGCCATACCAGGAGACCAGCGGGCCTGTGGGGAGGCAGGAGGTCATGGCCGGGGACCTCCGGACCAACGAGTCCCCCCTCCCCTCGCGGGAGGGGGGTAGGGGGAGGGGGTTTTCGCAGCACACTCCGGCCCGGACGACCGGAGACCGGTTTGGATGCCGCATTCAGGTCCATACGCATTCGCGCGCGGACGCGCGCAGACCCCTCCCCCTGCCCCCCTCCCGCAAGGGGAGGGGGGACTAAAAGAAAGCGGGAGGCTGGGAGCCAGTCCGAAACAATCTCTCATCCCCGATACGCCTCCAGCGCCTGGGCCAAAGCAGGCCGGGTGCGGGCGTAATCCGCCAGCGGCACGCCGTCGACCGTCGCTTCCCAGGCCTGGCGCAGCGCGGCGACGCCG
This sequence comes from Inquilinus sp., assembly GCF_039594555.1. Classification (GTDB taxonomy): domain Bacteria; phylum Pseudomonadota; class Alphaproteobacteria; order DSM-16000; family Inquilinaceae; genus Inquilinus. The sequence goes on along the minus strand of NZ_JBCNNF010000221.1, from coordinate 7,918 downwards.
GCGGCCGGGCCGTCGGGATGGGCCATGATGCCGCCGCCGGCGGCGAAAATCAGGTCGGTCGAGCCCAGCGCCTGCCAAGTGCCGGGCGCCTGCCGCACCGTCTGGCCGGAGGAGAAGACCGGCATGATCGGGCACGGCTTGTCCGGGAACAGCGGCGCCAGGCAGGCGCGGGCCGAGGCGATGACGCTGTCGTCATCCTCCGAGAACTTGTTGGCCAGGCCGTTGACATGGATGTGGTCGGCCCCCGCCAGCCGCCAGACCTTGTGCCAGGCGGTGAAGCTGAAGCCGAGCAGCGGGTGGCGCGACAGATACCCCCAGCCGTTGCGATGGGCGTGGATCGGCAGCGCGCTGTGGCAGCCCAGCGCGATCATGCCGGCGAGCCCGACCGAATTGACGCTGGCCATGACGCAGGTGCCGCCCAGCGCCAGCACCAGGTCGTGCCGGCGCCGCATCTCGTCCAGGTCGCCGGTCAGGTTGAAGGCGACCATCACCTTGCGGCCCTTGCGCTCGGCGACGTCGTTGACCGCGCGCATCACGGCCCGGGCGCGGTCCTCGAACGGGCAGGCCGGGCCGTCGGCCTGCAGCTCATCATCCTTGATGAAGTCGATGTCGGCCTCGGCCAAAATGCGGACCAGTTCCGCCGTCTCCTGCGGCCCCAACCCGACGCTGGGCTTGATGATGGTGCCGATCAGCGGCCGGCCCTCGACTCCCGCCAGGCGCCGCGTGCCGGCGATGCCGAAGCGCGGCCCGGCATAGGAAGTGGCGAAGGCGGGTGGCAGGCGGATATCGAGCAGCTTCAGCCCCGAGAACTGCTTCAGCTCGAACAGGTTTCCGGCCACCGTCGCCATTAGGTTCGGCAGCGACGGCCCGAGATTGGCCAGCGGCCAGGACAGGGTTATCCGCGCCCGGACGATGGGGCCCGTCCCGCCCGCGCCAGGCAGCGACGGCACCGCGGCCTCGCCGACCACCTCCAGCCGCTCGACCCGCGCCGCCGATCGCTCCTTCAGCGCCGGCGTCTCGCCCGGCACCGCGACGAAGGTGCCGGAGGACTGCTCCCCCGCCATCGCCTCGGCCGCCGCCCGCGGGTCATGGGCCGTCTCGATCAGGTAGTCGGCCTCGATGCGCTCCATCCCCTGCCCTCTCATCCGCCACCGATAAGATCATACTGATTGACTCATCATACCAGTTGTCTTACTCGTCTCGGCAAGAACCTGGCAAGAGAGGGGGCGCCCATGACGTCGATCGCGTTGTTCGGGGCTGGCGGCAAGATGGGCTTCCGGCTGTCCAGCAACCTGAAGGGGTCGCGCTTCGACGTGCGCCATGTCGAGGTCGGCGAGGCCGGCCGCGCCCAGCTGAAGGCCAGGCTGGGCATCGACTGCGTCCCGGCCGAGGCGGCGCTGGACGGCGCCGATGTCGTCATCCTGGCCGTGCCCGACACGCTGATCGGCAAGGTCGCCGCCGGGATCGAGAAACAGCTCCGGCCCGGCACCATGCTGGTGGCGCTGGACGCGGCCGCCCCCTTCGCCGGCCACCTGCCGAAGCGTGACGACCTGACCTATTTCGTCACCCATCCCTGCCATCCGCCGATCTTCAACGACGAGACCGAGATGGCGGCGAAGACCGACTATTTCGGCGGCATCGCGGCCAAGCAGCACATCGTCTCCGCCCTGATGCAGGGGCCGGAGGAGGCCTATGCCCTGGGCGAGGAGATCGCCCGCGTGATCTGGGCACCGGTGATGCGCTCGCACCGCGTCTCGGTCGAGCAGATGGCGCTGCTGGAGCCCGGCCTGTCCGAGACCGTCTGTGCCACGCTGCTGGTGGTGATGCGCGAGGCGATGGACGAAGTCGTGGCCCGCGGCGTCGCCCATGACGCGGCCCGCGACTTCCTGCTGGGCCATCTGAATGTGCTGGCCTCGGTCATCTTCGACGAGCGCGAGGGCGTGTTCTCCGACGCCTGCAACAAGGCGATCGAGTTCGGCAAGCCGGTGCTGATGCGGCCGGACTGGAAGCGGGTGTTCGAGCCGGACGAGATCGCGGCCAGCATCCAGCGCATCACCTGAGATCCGGCGGGCTGCAGGCCCGAACCGGGCGGGACAACGAAATCCACAGGGAGGATCATATGCGTTTCACCAAGGCGCTTCTCGCCGCCGGCATCGCCGGCACCCTGGCCCTGGGCTTCGGCGTCGCGGCGCAGGCGAAGGACTTGGTCGCCGTCATCACGCCGTCGCACGACAACCCCTTCTTCAAGGCCGAGGCCGAGGGCGCCCAGAAGCGGGCCCGGGCGCTGGGCTACGATACCATCGTCCTGGTTCATGACGACGACGCCAACAAGCAGATGGAGCGGATCGACAGCGCCATCGCCCGCGGCGCCAAGGCGATCATCCTCGACAATGCCGGGGCCGACGCCACGGTGGCGGCGGTGCAGAAGGCGAAGGATGCCGGCATCCCGTCCTTCCTGATCGACCGCGAGATCAACGTCACCGGCGTCGCCGTCGCGCAGATCGTGTCGAACAACTACCAGGGCGCCCAGCTGGGCGCGCAGGAGTTCGTCAAGCTGATGGGCGAGAAGGGCAACTATGCCGAGCTGGTCGGGCGCGAGGCCGACACCAATGCCGGCATCCGCTCGCAGGGCTATCACGACGTCATCGACGACTATCCCGACCTGAAGATGGTCGCCCGCCAGTCGGCCAATTGGAGCCAGACCGAGGCGTTCGCGAAGATGGAGTCGATCCTGCAGGCCCATCCCGACATCAAGGGCGTGATCTCCGGCAACGACACCATGGCGATGGGCGCCTGGGCGGCGCTGACCGCGGCCGGCCGCACCGACGTCATCCTGGTCGGCTTCGACGGCAGCAACGACGTGCGGGATTCGATCCGGCAGGGCGGAATCAAGGCGACCGTGCTGCAGCCGGCCTACCGCCAGGCCGAGCTGGCGGTCGAGCAGGCCGACCAGTACCTGAAGACCGGGAAGACCGGCCAGCCCGAGAAGCAGCTGATGGACTGCCTGCTGATCACGCCCGACAACGCCGGCAAGCTGGAAACCTTCGCGATGAAATAAGCGATTGTCGAGGCAGGAGCCCCGATATGGCGCTTCCAAAATCGTCATGGCGAGGAGGGAGGCGCCGCCTTGAGCCCGGTACCGGCTTTTCCGCGGACGTACTCCGGTTGCCTCTCCCGATTGCGAAGGCCTCTCAGACTTCCAACACCGTCATTGCGAGCGCAGCGAAGCAATCCATACAGCAGCTTGCCCGGCCCGATGGACTGCTTCGTCGGCTTCGCCTCCTCGCAATGACGGTGGAGGACGGGTGTTGTGAAAGGGCCTCTTCCGCGTCCGGCGGGAGAGGCAAAACAAAGCCGGCCCTATCGTCCGGTCGTGCGCTTGGCCTGACAATCGCGGTCCTGGCCGCCGGCCTGCCGCTGGCCGCCTGCAAGCTCGTGAAGAACGAGCCGCCGCAGGTGGCCTCGGCGGCCGCGACGGGCAGCATCGCGACCTCATTCGACAACCCGGCCTTCGACCCGGAGAAGACGGTCGAGGAGATCTGGCAGCCGAAGCTGCTGCCCTATCTCCACGGCAAGGCCGGGCCTTTCGCCGAGGTGCGGCAGGCGGTGCAGAGCAGTCCGGACGAGGCCGAGAAGCGCTTCGGCCACCGGGCGGTGGACAGCATGCCCTGGACCGTGGCGGCGACGATCGAAGGCAGGATCATAGCGGCCGACACGGGCACGCGGGCGGCGACCATCGATGTCGACGCGGATGGCGACGGCGCGGCCGACCTGACCGTCCAGATCGGCCCGGTGTTCAAGGGCACGGCGCTGCGCGACAGCATCGACTTCATCTCCTTCAACAGCTTCGCCAACCAGATCGAATACGCCAAGTTCGGCAAGGCGCTGAACGCCCATATCTACGACACCACGCTGGCCGCCCTGCCCCGGAACAAGCTGGTGGGGCGGACGGTGACGCTGCTGGGCGTCTTCACCCTGGACGACCCGAAGGCCAAGCCGCTGGTCACCCCGGCCGAGCTGAGCCTGGGGGCGGCGCCGTGACCACCGCGGACGCGCCGGCGCTGCAGGTCGAGGAGGTGACCAAGGTCTATCCCGGCACGGTGGCGCTGAAAGGCGTCGACTTCACCGTGCATCGCGGCGCGGTCAACGTCCTGGTCGGTGAGAACGGCGCGGGCAAGTCGACGCTGATGAAGATCATCGCCGGGGTCGAGCAGCCGACCGAGGGCCGAATCCTGGTCGACGGCCGGCCGGTGGTGCTGCACAGCCCGCAGGATGCCGCCCGGCACGGCATCGGCATCGTGTTCCAGGAGCTGAACCTCTGCGCCAACCTGTCGGTCGCCGAGAACATCTTCATGGCGCGCGAGCTCAAGGGCGGGCTGCGCGGCATCGACCATCGCGGCCAGAACCGCCGGGCGGCGGCGCTGCTGCGGCGGCTGGAGCACGACATCGACCCGCGTGCCGAGGTCGGCGACCTCGGCATCGGCCAGCAGCAGATCGTCGAGATCGCCAAGGCGCTGGCACAGGACGCCCGCATCCTGATCATGGACGAGCCGACCTCGGCCCTCAGCGCCGCCGAGGTCGAGATCCTGTTCCGGGTGATCGCCGAGCTGAAGGCGCAGCAAGTCGCCATCGTCTACATCTCGCACCGGCTGGAGGAGCTGGTGCGGATCGGCGACTTCATCACCGTGCTGCGCGACGGCCGCATCACCGGCCATGAGCGGATGGGCCGGATCGACGTGCCCTGGATCGTGCGACAGATGGTCGGCTCCGCCATGAAGGATTTCGCGGCGCCGGGCGACCGGCCGCCGGGGGCGGAGGTGTTCCGGGCCGAGGGCATCTGCCTGCCGCGGGCGTCCGGCGGCTATGCCGTCGACCATGTCTCGCTGTCGCTGCGGGCGGGCGAGATCCTCGGCCTCTATGGGCTGATGGGCGCCGGGCGGACCGAGCTGTTCGACTGCATCATGGGCCGCCACCCCTATGCCCGCGGCGCCATCTATCTCGACGGCGAGCGGGTGACGGCGCGCGACGTCACCGGGCGGATCCGTCGCGGCCTCGCCATCATCCCGGAGGACCGGCAGCGCGACGGGCTGGTGCCGATCCTGTCAGTGGCCGAGAACCTGACCCTGTCCAGCCTGCGGCGCTTCCTGCGCGGCTTCCATCTGCGCCGGTCGGCCGAGACCGAGGCGGCGCGGCGGTCGATCCGCGAGCTGGCGATCAAGGTGTCGGATCCGGGCATCGAGGTCAGCGCGCTGTCGGGCGGCAACCAGCAGAAGGTGGTGATCGGCAAGGCGCTGATGACCGGCCCGCGGGTGCTGCTGATGGACGAGCCCAGCCGCGGCATCGATGTCGGCGCCAAGGCCGAGATCTTCCGGGTGATGCGCGACCTTGCGTCCCGGGGCCTCGGCATCCTGTTCGCCACCTCGGACCTCGAGGAGGTGATGGCGCTGTCGGACCGGATCGCGGTGATGAGCAACGGCCGGCTGGTCGAGACCTTCGACTGCGCCACGGCGACCGAGGACCGCGTCGTCGCGGCGTCGGCCGCCGGGCATGGACCGGCCTTCAGGGAGGAGGCGCGCGCATGATGGCAGCGGACAAGGCCGCCGGGCGGGAGGGGTGGAGCGGCGACGCGATCGCGCTCCATCTGATGAAGCTGCGCACCTTCATCGCGCTGTTCGCGGTGCTGATCGTGTTCTCGGCGATCGCGCCGAACTTCCTCAGCGCCGCCAACCTGATCCTGATGTCGAAGCATGTGGCGCTGAACGCCTTCCTGGCGATCGGCATGACCTTCGTCATCATCACCGGCGGCATCGACCTGTCGGTCGGGTCGATCGTCGGGCTGTGCGGCATGGTGGCGGGCGGGCTGATCCTGCACGGCATCGACCTGTCGGCCCTCGGCTTCGGCTACACCCTCTACTTCAACGTGCCCGAGATCATGCTGATCACCCTCGCCCTCGGGGTGGTGATCGGCGCGATCAACGGCCTGCTGATCACCCGGCTGAAGGTGGCGCCGTTCATCGCCACTCTGGGCACGCTCTATGTCGCACGGGGCGCGGCTCTGCTGCTGTCCGACGGCGCCACCTTCCCCAACCTGGCGGGCAAGGAGGAGCTCGGCACCACCGGCTTCGCCACGCTGGGCGCGGGCACCCTCCTCGGCCTGCCGCTGACCATCTGGCTCCTGATCCTGGTCGCCGCCGGGGCCGCCTATCTCGCCGCGCGCACGCCGCTGGGCCGGCACATCTTCGCCGTCGGCGGCAATGAGCGCGCGTCGGGGCTCTCAGGCGTCCGGGTCAACCGGGTGAAGATGTTCGTCTACATGTTCTCCGGCTTCTGCGCCGCGCTGGTCGGGCTGATCATCTCCTCTCAGCTGATGGCCTCGCACCCGGCGACGGGCGAGACCTTCGAGCTGAACGCCATCGCCGCGGCGGTGCTGGGCGGCACCTCGATGTCCGGCGGGCGTGGCACGATCGGCGGCACCATCATCGGCGCCTTCGTCATCGGCATCCTGTCGGACGGCCTCGTCATGATGGGCGTCAGCTCGTTCTGGCAGACCGTGATCAAGGGCCTCGTGATCATCGCCGCGGTGGTGGTCGACCAGGCGCAGCGCCGGCTGCAGCAGCGCGTGGTGCTGCGCCGCATGGCGCGAGAGGGCTGAGGCGATGCTGCGCGGCGCCCTGATCGGCTGCGGCTTCTTCGCCGTCAACCAGCTGCACGCTTGGCGCGATGCCGAGGGGGCTGAGATCACGGCGCTGTGCGACCGCGACCCGGCCCGGCTGGAAGTGGCGGGACGCGACTTCGGCATCGCCCGGCTCTATGCCGATGCCGAGGAGATGCTGGCGCGGGAGGCGCCGGACTTCGTCGACATCGCCACCACGGTGGCGAGCCACCGGCCGCTGGTCGAGCTGGCCGCGCGGCACCGGGTGCCGGTGATCTGCCAGAAGCCCTTCGCCGCCACTCTGGCCGACGCGACGGCCATGGTCGCCGTCTGCGAGGCGGCGGGCGTGCCCCTGATGGTGCATGAGAACTTCCGCTGGCAGTCACCGATCCAGGCGGTCCGCCGGATCATCGAGTCCGGCCGGATCGGCGAGGTGTTCTGGGGCCGCGTCTCTTTCCGCTCGGCCTATGACGTGTTCTCCGGCCAGCCCTATCTCGCCACCGGCGAGCGCTTCATCATCGAGGATCTCGGCATCCACAGCCTCGACATCGCCCGCTTCCTGTTCGGCGACGCGACGCATCTCACCGCCCGGACCCGCCGGGTCAACCCGGCGATCCGCGGCGAGGACGTCGCCACCATGCTGCTGGACCATGCGGGCGGAATCACCTCGGTGGTCGACTGCTCCTACGCCACGCGGCTGGCGGTCGAGCCCTTCCCGGAGACGCTGGTCGAGGTCGATGGCAGCGCCGGCACCATCCGGCTGGGCCGGGGCTACAGCATGACGGTCACCGGCCGCGACGGCAGCGAGACGCTCGATGTCTCGCCGCGCCTCCTGCCCTGGGCCAGCCGCCCCTGGCACAACATCCAGGAGAGCGTGGCGGCGATCCAGCAGCACTGGGTCGATTGCCTGCGCGCCGGGCTGGAACCCGCAACCTCCGGCCGCGACAACCTCAAGACCCTCGCATTGGTCGAAGCCGCCTATCGCAGCGCTGCCGCCGGGCGGACGGTCGGCCTGACGGAGCTGCTGTAACCGCTCGACACGCAGCGGTGAGCCGGCGCCGCGCCTGCCGACCGGCCGGCCGATGGCATCGTGCGCAGCGTCGGGAACCTGCGGGGCCGTCGCGCATCCAATATGGTGTAAAACCATGTCCGAGGCTGCAGTCGGGTTCCGATGATGCTGGCGATCGGCGACGACGCGCTTACCGAATCCGAGCTCGTGGACCTCGCCAAGGCCGGCGACCCGGATGCGTTTCGCAGTATCATGCG
>NZ_JBCNNF010000220.1:0-11490 GCF_039594555.1 Inquilinus sp. | reverse complement strand
CAGTACCGTCAGCGCCATCAGGATGGCGAACAGAGCCATCGACTGGGCGGCGGCGAAGCCGGCCGAAGCCGGCTTGGTGAAGCCGGTCTCGTAGATCGCCTGGATCAGATAGACCGTGGCCCGGCCGGGGCCGCCATGAGTCAGCGACACCACCACCTCATAGACCTTGAACGCCTCGACCGAGGCCAGGACCAGGGCGATCAGCATGGTCGGCCGCAGCAGCGGCAGGGTGATGCGGCGGAACATCCGCCACGGCGTCGCGGCGTCGATCGCCGCCGCCTCGTAATAGTCGCCGGGGATCATCATCAGCCCGGCGATGAAGATCATCATGTAGAAGCCGGCATTGGCCCAGACCCAGACGAAGACCAGCGCCGCCTGGGCCAGCAGCTCGTTCTCCAGCCACGGCACCGGGGCGATGCCGGCGAGGTCGAGCGCGAAGTTGATCAGGCCGGAGTTGTAGCCGAGCAGCCATTTCCAGACGATGCCGACGATCAGCAGGCTGGTCATGTAGGGGAAGAACACCACGGCCCGGATGGCGCCGACGCCGCGGAACGGCCGGGCCAGCAGCAGGGCGAGGGCCAGCGACACCGCGATCACCAGCGGCACCGCCACGCAGACGAAGCCGATGGTCTTGACCAGCGTGCCGGTGAATTCCGGGTCGCTCGCCAGCGCCAGGTAGTTGTCGAGCCCGATGAAGACCGGATGGGTGGCCGGGGCGCGCGGCGCCACCACCAGCCCGCGCTTGAAGAAGGAGGTCCAGAAGCCCTGGACCAGCGGGAACAGCGTGAAGACGGCGAGCAGCAGCAGTGTCGGCGCGACCAGCGCGTAGGGGAACAGCCGCGCCCCCAGCCCGCGGCCCGCGGCGCCGGACCGGTCGGGGCGCGCCTCGCCCCGACCCGCCATGTCTGCCGCGCTGGTCACTGCTCCGCCTTCAGCGAATCCTCGGCCGCCTTGGCGATGATGTCCATCGCCTGGGCCGAGGTGATCTGCCCGGCCACGCGCTGGATCACCGCCTGCTTGATCGGGTCCCAGACATACTGCATCGCCGGGTTGCCCTGGTCGGTGCCGGCATAGAGCGGGCTGGCCGCCAGCTCCTTCTGCAGCGCCGCCAGCGCGGCGCTGGCCCTGGCGTCGCCATAGTCGACCGGGCCGGTCTTCAGGCTGGCCGGGATCATCATCAGCGGCGCTGCATACTTCGCCTGCACCTCTGGCGTCGAGAACCAGCGCAGCACCTGCAGCGCCTCGTCGACATGCTCGCCGGTGTTGAAGGCGATGATGTAGTCGCCGCCGACGACGCTGGACGCCACCTCGCCATGCGGCGTCGGTCCGGCCTGCCAGGCGAAGCCGGCATCGGTGACCAGGCTGCTGATCTGCCAGCTGCCCGACATCCAGGCCACCGCCTGGCCGTGCAGGAACAGCTGCTTCGGGTTGTCGGCGCTGGAGCCCTTCCACAGCCCGGGCGGCATGTGGGTCTCGGTGATCTTGACGAAGTCGTCGAGGATTTGGGCACCGCGCGCCTTGTCCAGCACCACCTTGTAGGGCGGCGCCTCGGTGAAAATGTGCTGTCCGTTGTGGTAGAGATAGGTGATCCAGCGGCTGGCCGAGACGTCCCAGACCAGCGGATAGCGGACCCCCGCCTTTTCCGACACCGTCTTGGTCGCGGCCAGGAACTCGTCCCAGGTCCAGCCCTTGGCCGGGTCCGGAATGGCGACGCCGGCCTTCTTGAACGCTTCGGCATTGAGGAAGATGCCGGTGGCGGTGACGTCGAGCGGCGCGGCGATGATCTGGTCGCCCAGCTGCGCGCCGGTGGCCCAGGCCGGCACGAACTGGGCGAGATAATCCTTGCCGAAATCCGGGGCGAGGTCGGTCAGGAAGGGCCGGATCACCGGCCGCATGCTGGTGGTCTTGGCCAGGTCCGGCGCGGTGCCGGACGCCGCGACCTGGGCCAGCTTCTGGTCGTAGCTGTCATAGGGGACGATCTGCAGCTTGAAGGTGGTGTCGGGGTGCTGGGCCGTGTACTCGGCCAGCAGGCCGCGCAGCACCTGCTCCTCCTGGTCGCTGTTGGTGGTCCACATCACCGTCAGCTCCGCCGCCATGGCGGGGCCGGCCAGGGCCGCGAGCGCGGCGCCGGCCAGAAGCGCGGTGCGGATGGTCCTTGCGAACGTCATGTCGAAAGCCTCCCGTTGCGGCCGTTCACGGCCTTTGGTGATCCCCCGCCGCGCCGGCGAGGACCTGCGATGCGAATTCCAGCGCCACCCCGGCCGGAACGCCGCTCCAGCCCTGCAGCAGCGAGCCGCGGCCGAAGGGCGGGCTGAAATATTCGACCGCGCCGAGCCAGCCATTCTCCAGGCAGCTCTCCCACCAGCGCAGCAGCGGGTAGCGCCAGCCCGGCAGGCCGCGGCGCAGCAGCTCGCGCGCCAGCACCCCGTCCCAGTAGGGCCAGTCGGAGCCGTTGTGGTAGCGGTAGGCGAAGGCCGATTTGGCCCGGGTGTCTCGGCGCCGCTTGTAGGGCGGGAAGGCGCAGAGCACGCCCCAGTCGCCATAGGGCTGGTCGGCATTGGCGCCGCTGTACAGCCGGCGCTGCATCGCCTTCAGCGTCGCCCCGGCCCGGTCCGGCGTCAGCGCGTCGGCGCGCAGTAGCGTCAGGCTGTCGATGGCGAGATGGTCCTCGGTGAAGCCGTCGTCGTTGCGGTATTCGGCGCACCAGCCGCGCTCGGCCAGCCACAGCCGGCGGCCGATCGCCTCCCGAGCCCGGGCTGCGACCTCCGCCGCCTCGGCGGCCAGCTCAGGGTCGCGGTCGCGGCCCAGCGCGGCGATGGCGTCGAGCGCGCCGACCCACAGGCCGAGGTCATAGGCCACCAGCCCCTGGCGATAAACGTTGTCGGCCCAGTCGCGCTCATGGTTCGGTTTCACCGGCAGACCGTCGCCGGCCGCGTCGAAGCCGCGGTAGCGCCGGTAAATCGTGCGGATCATCGGCCAGTGCCGCTCCGCCGGGCCGGTGTCGCCGGTGGCGCGGACATAGTCGGCGATCATCAGGATGAAGAACAGCGGGCTGTCGAAATGATCGCTCCACCAGTCGCCCGGCCGCAGATGCTCCTTCGAGATGAAGGGGTCGGTGCGGCGGAACACCTCCCAGGCGGCGGATTGCTGCGGGCCGGACAGGATCACCGCGCTCGGCGCTTCGCCGTCCGGCTGGATCCCGGCCGCGAGCATGTCGATCTCATCCCGCACCGCCTCCGGCGCCAGGGCCAGCAGCGGCTGCACCGTCCAGTAACCGTCGCGGTAATAGGTCCGGGCCGGCGCGGAATAGGCCTGGCCGGCGGCGAGGCCGGCGAAGCGCCCGGCCGGGTCGCGGCGGATGCTGGACAGCGCGGCATGCGCCCCCTGCTGCACCATGCTGCGCAGCACCGGGTCGGCGGCAGGCAGCCGGTCGACGGCGCGGAGATGCGCCTCGGCCTCGGCCATGATCGCCGTGGCCGACAGCGACAGCGCCGTCTCGGCCTCCGCCCGGTCGGTGCCGGCGGCGACGACTAGGTCGCCGCCCCGCGGCTGCAGCACCAGACAGCCCCAGGGCAGGTCGACGATGCGGCGGCCATCCTCGCGCCGGACCGTCCCCGGCCGGCCGGCATCGCGGTGCCACCAGGCGCAGCGCGGCGCCGGCGTCACCCGCGCCGCGTCGGCCACGCCGCGCAGCAGCAGGACCGGCGCGCTCTGCGCCACATGCAGCGACCAGCCGGCCCCCTCCGCCCGGTTCGGGCCATAGGTCACCGGCCCGGGCAGGGCGCCGAGCGACAGGGTGGCGAGATGGCCGGCGCCCCAGATCGAGATGCTCAGCCGGCCGTCGGGCAGCAGGTCGCCCTGCAACCGCGGCGCCATGAAGGGCAGGTGCACCGGCACCTCGGCCCGCACCAGGCCGCTGGCGAGCGGCGAGAGGGGAGCGGCCGGACGGTCGAGTTCCACGGCGACCATGATCACGCCGCCTCCGCCAGAGGGGCGAGCGCGCGGCCGTCATCCTCGCGGAAGACGTGGCAGCGCCCGGGCGGCAGCGACAGCGGCAGCACCGACCCGATCGCGACCGAGAGCTCGTCCGGCACATGCAGGATGGTGCTGTCGGCGGCGCCTTCGACCGTGCCGTAGACATAGGTCTCGGTGCCGACATTCTCGCTGTGCTGGACCAGGAGGCGCACCGGCCCGTCATCGCCCAGGCGCAGATGCGACGGCCTGATGCCGACCGACACCGCGGCGCCCGGCGCCAGCCCGCCGGCATCGACCGGCAGCGTGACGGTTCCGAGGCCGGGCGCGTCGATCACCGCCCCCGCCTCCGACCGCCCCGTCAGGGTGCCGGCGAACATGTTGATCCGCGGCGAGCCGATGAAGCCGGCGACGAACTTGTTGGCCGGGCGGTTGAACAGCTCCAGCGGCGGGCCGAACTGCTCCAGCTTCCCGTCGCGCAGCACGGCGATGCGCCCGGCCATGGTCATCGCCTCGACCTGGTCGTGGGTGACGTAGATCATGGTGGTGCCCAGCTCGCGGTGCAGCTTGCTGATCTCGGCCCGGGTCTGCACCCGCAGCGCGGCGTCGAGGTTGGACAGCGGCTCGTCGAACAGGAACAGCGACGGGTTGCGCACGATCGACCGGCCGATGGCGACGCGCTGGCGCTGGCCGCCCGACAGCTCCTTCGGCCGCCGGTCGAGATAGGGCTCGATTGCCAGCATCTTCGCCGCGACCAGGATGCGGCGGTCGATCTCCGCCCGGGCCATGCGCAGATTCTCCAGCCCGAAGGACAGGTTCTGCCGCACGGTCATATGCGGGTACAGGGCGTATGACTGGAACACCATGGCGATCTCACGCGCCGCCGGGCTGGCCGCGGTGACGTCCTTGCCGCCGATGCGGATGGTGCCCTCGGTCGGCGTCTCCAGCCCCGCGATCAGCCGCAGCAGGGTGGACTTGCCGCAGCCCGACGGGCCGACGAAGACCACGAACTCGCCGTCGCGGATCTCGAGGTCCATGCCGTGGATCACCGGAACCGGGCCGAAGGCCTTCTTGATGCGCTCGAGGGTCAGGGACGCCATTCCGTCAGCTCCGGCTGTCAGGGGCCAGGTCGGGTGTGATGGTCACGTGCCGCAGCACCATCGGCGCTCGGTTCCAGCCGGGCGGCAGCAGCGTCGGGCGCCGCAGCCGCAGCTGGGCCAGGCCGAGATCGTCGACATGCCGGGCATAGAGCGCGGGCATCCCGCCCTCATACGGCACCAGCCCGACGATCTTCCCGTCGGCGCCGCGCACCCAGGCGTTCTTGCGGCCTTCCTGCCCCGGCTCGGGCGCCAGGTCCGCGGTCGTCGGGCGCAGGTCGTAATGGCCGACCGGGTCCAGCCGCCCCACCACCTGCCGCAGGTCGATATTGGCGAGGGTGACCGGCCCGACCGGCCGGTCCGGCAGGCCGACCAGCACCACGGCGCCCTGGGCCCGGCCCGACAGGCCGTCGATCACCACGTCGCGCACCGCGCCGGGCTCGATCCCCGGATGGCGGCGGGCGATGGTGATCGTCACCGGCTCGCCGCAGCCCCAGAACCCCTCCGGCGTCTGGTGGCAGTCGACCGTCACCCCGCTCACGCGGATACGCTCGATCACGCCGCCGTCGCGCGAGAAGATGCCGAAGGCCCGGTTCGACGCCGCGACCACGCAATCGGCGAAGACCACGTCGCGGATGTCGGCCCAGGTCTCGGTGCCGATCTTCAGCGCACAGCTCTCGCTCTCGATCACGCAGCCGGTGACGACGATCCGCTCGCAATGGCGCAGCCGGGCCGGATCGCGCCGCGTCGTCTTCAGGCAGATGCCGTCATCCGCGGCGCTGATGAAGCAGCCCTCGATCCGGGCATCGCAGCAGCCGTCGAGGTTGATGCCGTCGGTGTTGGGCATGCGCTTGTCGTTGCGGATCTCGACATTGCGCACCACCGCCCGGCGACAGCCGACCAGGTGGATCGTCCACATCGGCGAATCCTCGATGCCGATGTCGGCGATCTCGACCCGCTCGCAATCCTCGAACACGACCATGCGCGGCCGGCGCTCGGCCGGCAGATGCGTGCCCAGGCTGCCGGCGCCGGCGACGCGCCAGTGCCGGCTGTCGCCGACCAGCAGGCCGTGGCCGGTGATGCCGATGTCGCGGGCGCCCGAAGCGGTGATGAAGCCGCGGTCGGACTCCTCGGCGATGCTGTCGACCGTGGTCCCGGCATAGCGGTCCCAGCCCGGCGCCGCCGCCAGCCGGGCGCCCGCCGGCAGGTGCAGCCGCACCCCGTCGAGCAGGCGCAAGCCCCCGCTGGTCCAATCGCCGGGCGGCACGGTGATGACGCCGCCGCCCCGGGCATGCGCCGCGGCGATGGCGGCGCGGATCGCCTCCGTCAGGTCGGTGCCGGTCTCCGGCACGGCGACCGCGACGGCGCCGCCGGCGTGGGCGGGATCAGGCGGCATCGGTCATCATCCTCAAGGTGACGGGCAGCGGCAGCTCGCCCGGCAGGTCATGGGCGCCGAACAGCGTGTTGTGCAGCCGATTCAGGCCGACCGCGAGCGCGCCGATCAGCGTGGCGCGGTTGCCGAGGCTGCTGCATTCGACCGGCGGCGGATCGATCAGGCAGCGGCGCAGCGCCGGCTCGATCAGGTCCCGCATCTCCGGCCGGATGCCGATGCTGCCGCCCAGCACCACCCGCTCCGGATCGACCACGGCGCAGATCGCGGCGATGGCCAGGGCCAGCAGGCGCGCCGTCTCCGCCAGCGTCTCCCGGGCTGCGCTCTCGCCGGCGGCCGAGCGATCGAAAATGTCGCGCACCGTGAGGCCGGGCTTCCCGCCCGCCGCCTCGTAGCGGGCGACGATGCCGCCGGCGGCCGCGGTCGCCTCGAACACGCCCTTGGCCCGCAGCTCCGGATCGAAGGGATCGCCGCCAAGCGGCAGGTAGGAGACCTCGCCCGCCGCGCCGCGGGCGCCGCGCAGCAGCTTGCCGTCGACCAGCACCCCGGCGCCGATGCCTGTGCCGACCGCCATGAACACCAAAGTGGCGGCGTCCCGGCCGCGGCCCTGCCAGTGCTCGCCGATGACGCCGAGATTGACGTCGTTCTCGACCCGGACCGGGCAGCCCAACGCCGCCTCCAGCGCGCCGCGCACGTTGAAGCCGTCGAAATCCGGGATGTTGGGGGCGAGGCGGATGCTGCCCGTGGCCGGGTCCAGCACGCCGGGACTGCCCAGCACCGCGACCTTGATCCGGCCGGCGTCGACGCCGCTGCGGGCGACCAGCCGGTCCCGCAGCGCCACGATCTGGGCCAGGATGGCCTGGCCGCCGGTGAGGTCGGTGGGCTCCACCACCTCGTCGACGATGCTGCAGGCGAGATCGGCCAGGGCGACGATCACCTTGCTGCCGCCGAGATCGATGCCGAGGACGAAGGCGGCGTCGGGCCGGACCTCGTAGGTCACGGCCGTGCGCCCGATGGCGCCGTGCGTCCGGCCGGTCTCGCGCACCCAGCCCGCCTCCTCCAGCACCCGCATGACCTCGGAGATGGTCTGCTTCGACAGCCCGGTCTCCCGCGCAATCTGGGAGCGCGAGATCGGCCCGCGATGGAGGACCGTCTCCATCACGGCGCGGAGGCTGAGCTGGCGCATCAGCGGCACGGGGTTGTCGAGGCGCAGCATCGTCCCCATTTGTTCGGCAAGGTGACGAACTAAGCCTGCGCACGGAAACGGACGCTGTCAACGGCGGAATCGGACCCGACAAAACAGCCGGCTCGGTGCCTCATGCCGCCCCTGCCGAATCAAGCCGCGGCCTGCGGGGGCGAATCAGGTTGCGTAATTGTGGCGGATGGCTATATATCAGCGCCGTTACCCATAGCGTTTGACTTGACTATGGTTCGGTCAAACGATTGAGAGGGTGGGCTGCGGCCCGCCTTTTTTCGTTGTGGTGACGGCTTTCCAAGGCTCTGGACGCGGGGAATGCCGGAGAGGATGACGCAAGTGGATCAGGTGCGCTCGATCGTGGCGCCGTCGCTCGAAGCGATGGGCTATGAGGTCGTGCGCGTCCTCATGACCGGCGGCGAGCATCGGCCGCAGTTGCAGATCATGGCCGAGCGGATCGACCGCCGCGGCATGACCGTGGACGATTGCGCCGAGATCAGCCGGGCGGTGTCGGCCATCCTCGATGTCGAGGATCCGATCCCGACGGCCTACACGCTCGAGGTCTCCTCCCCCGGCATCGACCGCCCGCTGACCAGGCCCGCCGACTATGAGCGCTTCCTCGGCCACGAGGCGCGGCTCGAGACGCGGGTTCCGGTCGACGGCCGCAAGCGCTTCCGCGGAATCCTGGCCGGGCTTGAGGGAGAGACGGTGCTGCTGCGGTCCGAGGAGATCGGGGAGGAGCCGGTGCGGCTGCCCTTCGCCGAGATCCAGCGGGCCAAGCTGATCCTCACCGACGCCCTGATCGACGCCGCCGCCGCAGAGGTCGAGCAGGCGGAGGCTGCGGCCGCTGCCGCTGCCCCCCAGGCCGACACCCAAGACGCATAGGAACGCCCAAGGCTATGGAACTGCTGCACGTTGCCGATGTCGTGGCCCGCGAGAAGAGCATCGATCGCGACGAGGTGCTGACCGCGATGGAGCAGGCCATCCAGAAGGCTGGCCGCTCCAAATACGGCCATGAGCATGACATCCGCGCCCATATCAACCGCAAGTCGGGCGATATCGAGCTGCGCCGCTACCGCCAGATCGTCGAGGCGGTCGAGGATGAGGCCACCCAGCTGGACGCCAAGGACGCGTCCAAGCGCTGGCCGCATCTGAAGGTCGGCGACTTCGTCATCGACGACCTGCCGCCGATCGATTTCGGCCGCATCGCCGCCCAGACGGCGAAGCAGGTGATCGTGCAGAAGGTGCGCGAGGCCGAACGTCACCGCCAGTTCGAAGAGTACAAGGACCGCGTCGACGAGATCGTCAACGGCTCGGTCAAGCGCGTCGAATACGGCAACGTCACGGTCGACCTCGGCCGGGCCGAGGGCGTCATCCGCCGCGACGAGCTGCTGCCGCGGGAGCATTTCAAGGTCGGCGACCGCGTCCGCGCCTATATCTACGACGTGCGCGAGGAGCCGCGCGGGCCGCAGATCTTCCTGTCGCGCACGCATGGCCAGTTCATGGCGAAGCTGTTCGCCATGGAGGTGCCGGAGATCTATGACGGCATCATCGAGATCAAGTCGGTGGCACGCGACCCGGGCAGCCGCGCCAAGATCGCGGTGATCTCGAAGGACAGCTCGATCGACCCGGTCGGCGCCTGCGTCGGCATGCGCGGCAGCCGCGTCCAGGCCGTCGTCGGCGAGCTGCAGGGCGAGAAGATCGACATCATCCCCTGGTCCGGGGACGCCGCCACCTTCGTGGTCAACGCCCTGGCCCCGGCCGAGGTGGCCAAGGTGGTGCTGGACGACACCCAGAACCGGATCGAGGTGGTGGTGCCGGACGACCAGCTGTCGCTGGCGATCGGCCGCCGCGGCCAGAATGTCCGCCTGGCCTCGATGCTGACCGGCTGGGATATCGACATCCTGACCGAGGCCGAGGAGAGCGAGCGCCGCCAGGAAGAGACCAAGCAGCGCAGCGAATTGTTCATGGAGGCCCTGGACGTCGACGACGTCATCGCCCATCTCCTGGTGGCCGAGGGCTTCCGCCAGGTCGAGGAGATCGCCTACACGCCGCTCGAGGAGCTGGCGGAGATCGAGGGCTTCGACGAGGGCGTGGCCGGCGAGCTGCAGGAGCGCGCTCTGCGCTGGCTCGAGGAGCGCGACCGACAGCTGACCGAGCGGTATAAGGAGCTCGGTGTGGCCGACGACCTGGCGGCGCTGGAGGCATTGACCCCGGCGATCCTGGTCAAGCTCGGCGAGAATGGGGTCAAGACCCTGGACGACTTGGCGGATCTGGCCGGCGACGAGCTGGTCGAGATCCTTGGTGAGAAGACGATCTCGCTCGACGATGCCAACGCCCTGATCATGCAGGCGCGGGCGCATTGGTTCGAGGAGGAGGAGAAGGCCTGAGCGACACGACTGCCCATCCCCCCGAGGACGCGGACCTGCCCGAGCCCGTTGGGCCCGAGCGGCGCTGCATCGCGACCGGCACCGTGCGGCCGAAGGCGGAGCTGATTCGCTTCGTCGTCGGCCCCGACGGGCAGGTCGTGCCCGACCTGGCGGAACGCCTGCCGGGCCGCGGCCTGTGGGTGAGCGCCGAGCGAGAGGCCTTGCTTCGGGCCCAGGCCAAGGGCCTGTTCGCCAAGGCGGCCCGCCAGTCGGTCCGTGCCCCGGACGATCTGGTCGATCGGGTCGAGGCACTTTTGCATCGCAGCTGCATCGATCTCATCGGAATGGCACGCCGGGCGGGACAGGCGGTGGCCGGATATGAGAAAGTGCATGCGTGGCTGGCCGAGGGCCGTGCCGCGGTGCTGTTGGCGGCATCGGACGGCGCGGCGGATGGGCGGGCCAAGCTGGCGGCCCTGGCCGCCGCGGTCCGCCCGGCACCGGCCCTTGTGGAGATCTTCTCCGCCGACATGCTCGGGATGGCCTTTGCCCGGGACCGCATGGTACACGCTGCGATCGCTCGCGGCGGGCTGGCGGAACGGCTGGTCGCGGAAGCGGCACGGCTGGACGGAATTCGTGGTCGAGCCGACCGGGTCGGACCGGCTGGACGTGGTGTGGTCGACGGGGCATCGGGTGCCGCGCCGGCCTTCTCTGTGCAGGGATAGCGGCGGATCACGCTGGACGATATGACGGATAGCAAGGAACAGGATCGCAAGACGCTGTCGCTGGGCAGTGCGAAGCCCAAGCTCACCCTGGGTGGGAAGCCGGCCGATTCATCGGGTCAGGTGCGCCAGCAGTTCAGCCACGGCCGTTCGAAGGCGGTGACCGTCGAGGTCAAGCGCCAGCGCGGCGGCACCAACACGGCCCTGGCCGATGGCGGCGCCGCGGCACGGCGGGCGGCCGAAGGCCAGCCCGGGCGCAGTGCCCGCGGCGGTGGCGGCGGCACGCTCGGTGGCCGGGTTCTCTCGCAGGCCGAACGCGAGGCGCGGCAGCGCGCCCTGCAGGTCGCCCTGCGCGAGGAGGAGGCCCGCCGGCACCTGCCGGAGCCGGAGGAGCCGGCCGATCAGGCACAGGATGCCGAGGTCATCGAGGTCGCGCCGGAACCGGCAGCGCCGCTCGATCCCGAGGCGCTGCGCCGGCGCGAGCTGGAAGAGCTCAACGCCATCGAGAGTGAGGCCAAGCGCAAGATCGAGGAGGAGCGCTTCCTGCTCGAGGAGGAGCAGAAGCGCCGCGACACCGAGCGCGCCGCCGAGGATGCTCGCCGCAAGGCGGTCGCCGACCGCTCCGGCCAGGCCGCCGCGGCGCGTGCCCCGGCCGCCGATGCGGCCGGTCTGCGCGGCGTCCCGGCCATGGCCGACGACGAAGAGGACACCCGCCGTCGCACTGGTGGTGCCCCCGGTCGCGGTGCGC
>NZ_JBCNNF010000022.1:0-31533 GCF_039594555.1 Inquilinus sp. | reverse complement strand
AGGTCGATCCACACCATCTCGTGCCGCGGCGTCATGATCGAGCGCACCGACCGGTCGGCCAAGCGTAGCACGCCGTCGATCATCTCGCGCTCGGCCTCGACGAAGACGCCGGCCTCGGTGCCTTCGGCGATCATCGACTTCACCTCCTCCTCCGTCACCGTCTGGGCGGGGACGGCGGAGACGCCGAGCAGGCGCAGCACCAGCTCGGTCGAGCGCTGCAGCAGCCAGACGATCGGGGCACCGATGGCCGCGACCATCTGCATCGGCCTGGCGACGCGGGAGGCGATGGATTCGGCGTGGTTCAGCGCGATGCGCTTCGGCACCAGCTCGCCGACGATCAGCGAGAAATAGGTGATGGCGACCACGACCAGGGCGAAGGACAGCTCATCGGCCCACGCGGCCATCCCGGGGATGGTGACGAGCCAGTCGCGCAGCGGCACCGACAGGGTGGCGCCGCCGAAGGCACCGGCGAAGATGCCGATCAGGGTGATGCCGACCTGGACGGTGGACAGCAGGCGGTTCGGGTCCTCGGCGAGGGCAAGGGCGGCCCTGGCGCCGCGATGGCCCGAATCGGCCATATTCTGGAGACGCGCCCGGCGGGCAGAGACCAACGCCAGTTCCGACATTGCGAAAAAGGCGTTGAGCAGGATGAGAGCCACGACGATGACGAGTTCAACGATCATCGGCGGCCACTAGACGGAGGTTCGTCCGTCTCTTCGCTTCGGGAAGCAGGCATAATGCCGGTGAAATACCCGGTCAGGCCCGCTGCGTCCACCGTCATGGCCGTCACGGTTCGGCGGGACGGCTGTCCGCCGGATCGCTGGCGGTCCGGTCCGCCAAGCCTTCCCGGCCCTGCTCCGGCAGCGCCCAGCCGCCTGTATCCATCGCCGGCTCACATTTCGCATCGGCGGTACCTTGCGCCCTGCGACCGCCCGTCCCTTGCTCTATCCCCTCCAGGGGGATAGGTTCTATTCATGAGCCATGCCAACAATCCCGAGATCCTGGGCCGGCTGAAGCGGGCACAGGGGCATCTCGCCGCCACGCTGCGCATGGTCGAGGCCGGCGAGGACGGCCTCGCCATCGCCCAGCAGCTCCAGGCCGTCGTCAAGGCGGTGGAGAAGGCGAAGACCATGCTGATCCTCGACCATGTCGATCACTGCGTCGCCCATCTCTCCAACGGGGCGGTGGAGGGCCGGGAGGCCCGTCTCGCCTCTCTGCGCGAGATTACCAAATATCTGTAGAGGCCATCGAGACCATGTGCTGCCGCGTCGCCGTCGAACGGGTCTATCGCGAGCTCTGCGCCCGGGCCGAACCGCCGGAATGGGCCTTCGAAGCCGCGCTGACCCTGTACCGCCACAACCATCCGGAGGTGCCGGTCGCCGCGGCCACGCGCGAGGTCCGCGACTGGACCGGCCATCCGGCCCAGCTCCTGCTCCACTGACCCCCTGGAGGCGGCGATGCACAGCCATTCCATGGATTCCTGGCGGCACGACCACCTGTTCCTCGGCGCCGACCACGACCGCAACGAGCGCCGCACCCGCTGGGTGGTGGCGCTGACCGCGGCGATGATGGTGGTCGAGATCCTGGGCGGCCTCGCCTTCGGGTCGATGGCGCTGCTGGCCGATGGGCTGCACATGGCCACCCATGCCGGCGCGCTCGGCGTCGCCGCCTTGGCCTATGGCTATGCCCGCCGCCATGCCCGCGACCCGCGCTTCGCCTTCGGCACCGGCAAGCTGGGCGACCTCGCCGGCTTCGCCAGCGCCCTGGTGCTGGCGGTGGTGTCGATCGGGATCGGCTGGGAGTCGGTGGTTCGCCTGCTGAACCCGGTCGCCATCGCCTATGACGAAGCCATCGCTATCGCGGTCGTGGGCCTCGCCGTCAACATCGCCAGCGCCTGGCTGCTGCATGACGGCGACCATCACCACGGCCATGGGCACGATTACCATCATGGGCACGGCCACGACCACGATAGCGACCACGCGCATCACGCCCATGGTCATCACGACCGCGACCACAACCTCCGCGCCGCCTATTTCCACGTGCTGGCCGATGCGGTGACCTCGGTCGGCGCCATCCTCGGGCTTCTCGCCGGGCGCTTCTACGGCTGGGCCTGGATGGATGCGGTGATGGGCATCGTCGGCGGCATCATGATCGCCCGTTGGTCCTGGGGCCTGCTGCGCGATTCGGGGGCGGTGCTGCTCGACACCGTGCCGGATCCGGGCTTGGCCGAATCGATCCGCGGCCGGCTTGAGACCGGGGGCGACCGCATCGCCGACCTGCATCTCTGGCGCGTCGGCCCCGGCCATGCCGCGGCGATCGTGTCGCTGGTCAGCGACCGGCCGCTGCCGCCGGCCCAGTACAAGGCCCGGCTCGGCGGCCTGTCCGGCCTGTCGCATGTGACGGTCGAGGTGAACCGCTGCGAGCACCAGGCGGCGTGACGGCACCTGCGGCGGATTGCCGTGGCGCCTTCGGTCGGCTACCGGGCCATCCTGCGCCCGTCATGGCCGGACGATCCGGAGGATGAGGAACCCGATGCTGCGTCGCCTGCCGATCGTCGCCGCCGCTGCCGCCCTGGCGCTGACCGCGCCGCTCGCCCTGGCCCGGGCCGAGGTGGCGGCCGGGCAGGAGGCCGGTGCCGCCGGCCTGTCCGACCGGCTGGCGCTGACCGCCCTGGTGCAGTCGCTGCGCGCCGGGCTGGGCGCCACCGACAGCGCCACCCTGTTCCTGGAGGATTGGTGCGGCCGCTACGGCTTGGCGCCGGCGGCCAAGATCGTGGCGAAGCGCGTGCCGGGCGAGGTGGCGCTGACCGACCAGCAGCGGCAGGAGCTGGAGATCACCGATGCGGCCGAGCCGGTGGTGTATCGCCGGGTGCAGCTGGTCTGCGGCGACCAGGTGCTGTCCGAGGCCGACAACTGGTACCTGCCGAACCGGCTGACGCCGGAGATCAACGCGACGCTGACCGGGACCGAAACGCCCTTCGGCCGCGCCATCCGGCCGCTCGGCCCGTCGCGCCGCACCCTGTCCTCGACCGTGCAGTGGCAGGCGCTGCCGGAAGGGTGGGAGCGGATCCCGGCCGCGCAGCTGGCCGGCTGGGCCGCCGCGGCGCCGGCCCCGGCCTATGACCCGGCGGTCTCGCTGTTCGAGAACCGCGCCATCGTGCTGCGCCAGGACGGCAAGCCGATCTCCGAGGTGCGCGAGACCTACAAGATGCCGCTGATCGCCTTCCGCTTCCGCTGAAACGCAGAAGCCCGGCCGAAAGGCCGGGCTTCGCTTCGATCGGTCGACCGGGGCCTTGCCTTACTGGGCGTCGGCCGCGACCTGCAGCTTGACGATGGTGTCCGGGTTGGCCGGCGGCTCGCCGCGCTTGATCTTGTCGACGAACTCCATGCCCTCGACCACCTGGCCCCAGACGGTGTATTGGCCGTTCAGGAAGTCGCCATTGGCGAACATGATGAAGAACTGGCTGTCGGCGCTGTTCGGGCTCTGCGCCCGGGCCATGCCGACGGTGCCGCGCTTGAACGGCGTCTGGGTGAACTCGGCGTCGATCTTCTGGCCGGAGCCGCCCATGCCAGTGCCGGTCGGGTCGCCGGTCTGGGCCATGAAGCCCTCGATCACGCGGTGGAACTTGACGCCGTTGTAGAAGCCCTGGCGCACCAGCTCCTTGATCCGCTTGACGTGGTTCGGTGCCAAGTCGGGGCGCAGCTCGATCACCACCCGGCCATAGGTCAGGTCGAGATAGAGCGTGTTTTCGAGGTCGCGGGCCGAAGCCCCCTGGGTGATGGCCATGGCGAGGAGAAGACTCCCGAGAAGTTGGAAGAAACGCGTCATGCGCGGGGCGCTCCAGACGGGTCGCGAGAAGTGGCGAGACACAAGCACGTGTCGCGCTCCGGGGCAACCCGGTGCGGCACCAGGCCCGTGCGATCAGCAGCCGTCGGCGGTGTCCGGGCCGGCGTAGCTCCGGGTCAGCGGCAGGCCGTACTGCTTCAGCAGCGCCTTCTCGGCATGGCAGAATTTGGTGGTGGACTGCACCTGCTCGACCGGTTCGAACATGTCGCTGGTGGTGCCGACATCCTCGCCGGGGACCAGCCGGAAGACGGTGTAGTCGACCAGGCTCGGGCCGGGGATGCCCTCCTCGGGGTCGAAGCCGCGCTGGGCGACGAAGACGAAGGTGCCGGGCTGGCCGTCGATCTTGCCTCGGACGAAGCGCACGCTGCGCACCACATCCTCGCCGGTGTGCGGGTCGTCCCGGATGGTGTCCTCGAACCCGCCGCCGTCCTTGGTCAGGGTGTCGAAGCCCACCACCTCCGGCACGCCGCTGTTGCCCGCCATCAGCACCAGGTACAGGTCGTAGCCATGGGCGTTGCCGTTCTCGCGCCAGCCCAGGGTGACGATGGCGCTGCGCCCATCCGGCGCGAAGCGCTCGACCGTGTTCGGCCCCGGCTTCAGCGGGATCGGCGCCAGCTCGGTGAAGCGGTGCTTCGCCGGCTCCGCCGCCGCGGCCGGTCCGGCGGTGCCGAGGGCGAGGAAGGCGGCCAGCAGCAGGCGGAAGCTCATGATCGGTCTCGTGTGGAATCGATGGGGCGGATGATGGGCGGGCGAATGCGGCGCGGTCACGGCGCCGGGGGCAGCGGCAGGCGGCGGCTGTCCTTGATGGTGTCGAGCACGATGCGCGAGCGGATGGCGGAGACGCCGTCGATCCGCATCAGGCTGTCCATGATGAAGCGCGACAGGTCCTTCAGGTCCGGCGCGACCACCCGCAGTTCGTAATCGGCGTCACCCGTCACGGCGCAGCACTCGACGATCTCGGGGTGGCGCTGCACCGCCTCGCGGAAGGCCTCCGCCGTGAAGGCCCCGTGCTTCTCCAGCGTGATCGAGATGTAGGCGGCCACCGACAGGCCGATGCGGTCGGGGTCCAGCAGGGCAGCATAGCCGCGGATCACCCCGGCCTCCTCCAGCCGCTGCAGCCGCCGGGCGCATTGCGACGGCGACAGCAGCACCCGCTCGGCCAGCGCGATGTTGCTCATCCGGGCGTCGTCCTGCAGGGCCGCGAGGATCCGCCAGTCGAAGCCATCAAGCGTCTCCGTCGCCATCTCCGGGCATCCTCGCCGTGACCGATGCGCGAATCGCGCATGCCGGACCATACGCCCGGCCGCCGTGTCCGTCAGCCCGGTGGACAGGTCGGCGATGTTCCCCTTGGGTTCTCGTTTCGCCATGCCTACATGAACGGAAACGGGACGCGCCGGCCGGCGCCTCCCCTCCGCTCCCAAGGTCCTGCCATGCCCGGCTACGAAACCCGCTTCCTCCTCGACGCCTCGGCGCCGGGGACCGAGTCCTCGACCCCGACCGCCGCCTTGGCCGGGGCCGACGCGCTCGACGCCTATTCCCGCACCGTGATCGACGCCGTCCGCGCCGCGGCGCCTGCCGTGGTGCATCTGCGCGTCCTCGGCAAGGGGCCGGACGGCGCCATCGGGCCGCGCGGCAGCGGCTCCGGCGTCATCTTCACGCCGGACGGCTTCGTCCTGACCAACAGCCATGTGGTGAACGGGGCGACCAGCATCACCGCCACGCTCAGCGACGGCCGCAGCGTCGTCGCCTGGCCGGTGGGCGAGGACCCGGACACCGATCTGGCCGTGCTGCGCCTGCATGACAGCGTGCCGGGCTGGGCGCCGCTCGGCTCCTCCGCCGCGCTGCAGGTCGGCCAGCTGGTGGTCGCCATCGGCAACCCGCTGGGCTTCGAGGCGACGGTGACGGCCGGGGTGGTCAGCGCCCTCGGCCGGTCGCTGCGCGGCCAGTCCGGCCGGCTGATCGACGGCGTGCTGCAGACCGACGCGGCGCTGAACCCCGGCAACAGCGGCGGCCCGCTGGTCGACGCGCTCGGCCGGGTGGTCGGCATCAACACCGCGATGATCGCCGGCGCCCAGGGGCTGTGCTTCGCCATCGGCGCCGACACCGCCCTGGTGGTGGCGTCGGAGATCATCCGCCACGGCCGGGTGCGGCGCGCCTCGCTCGGCATCGCCGGCCAGACCATCCGGCTGCCGCGGCCGACCCAGCTGGCGCTGGGCCTGCCGGCCCCGGGCGGCGTGCGGGTGGCGGAGCTGCTGCCCGGCGGCGCCGGGGCCGCGGCTCTGCGCGCGGGCGACGTGATCCTGGCGGTGGACGGGCACCCGGTCGACGGCGTCGATGCGCTGCACCGGCTGCTCGGGGCCGAGCGGGTCGGCATCGCCACGGCGCTGCGCCTGCTGCGCGACCGCAAGGTGGTGGAGGTGTCGGTGACGCCGCGCGAGCGGGCGGGGTAATCCCGCCCGCAGCTCTACTGGACCTTGGTGGCCAGGCTGACGCCGTAGCCGAGGACGCCGCCGCCGGTCAGCGCCACCGCCGGCAGGTCGTGGGTCTCGATGTTCCCGAAGGTCTTCTCGCGGGTGTAGAAGCCGGCCATGGCGTATTGCGCGTCGTAGAACTCGCCCAGCCGCTTGGCATAGGCCAGCTGCTCCGGCCCGTCGGTCGGCTGCTTCGACTGCTCCTGGATGTAGCTGTGCAGCGCGACATTGACCTCGCGCTGCGAGGCGATGGCGGTGCCGGGATACAGCTTCACCCGCTCGGCCATGAAGCTGGCGGCCTGGGCCTCGGCTGAGTCGTTCTGCTTCGCCGAGACGCGCTTCAGCCCGTCCCAGGCGTCGGTCAGGTCCGGCCAGGCCATGCCGGCCTGGCGGTACAGGCTCTTGGCCTCGCCGGGGTTGCGGGCCTCGGCAGCCTTGGCCTGGGCCAGCAGGGCCTCGCCGCGGCTGCGGTCGAAGCCGTCTTCGCCCTGGACGGCGCCGCTCTGCAGCACCGTGGGCGGCAGCGCCGGCTGGTGCGGCTCGGCAGCGCAGGCGGCGAGGGCGAACAGGGCCAGCGGGGTGAGAAGGCGCGGATGCATGGCCCATCCTTTAGCGCAAAGCAGCCCGCGCCGCCATCGCGGGCCGTCATGGCGGCCTGTGCTAGAATGCAGCTCCGGCCTGCCTGGAGGGTGTGGATGAGCCTCGCGATCCCGATCCTGCTGCTTCTGCTCTTCGGCATCTTCGTCTATCGCGTCCTGGCACCGGCTCGTCCGCGTGCCAGGGCGGTCGGGACGGACACCACCACGGCTCCGTTCTGGTCCGACGGCGGTGCCTCGACCGCAGGCTGGGCCGGGGAGGGTTTAACCAGCTGCAGCAGCGATTCGGGCGGATCCGACGGCGGCAGCTGCGGTGGTGATTCGGGAGGCGGCGGGGGCGGCGACTGATCAGCCGCCGCGCGGCTTCAGCCCGCAGCCGCGCAGGATCAGCCCGGTGACGTGGCGGCTGGCGACCAGGAAGACGTCGTCATCCATCACCTCGCGCCCCAGCACGGCCCGGATCTGGGCCTCGAAATCGGCATAGGTCTGGGTCGCGGCCCATAGGGTGAAGACCAGGTGCCGCGGGTCCACCGGCGCCATCCGGCCGGCGGCGATCCAGCCCTCGATCACCCGGGCCTTCTCGTCGATCGTCCGCTTCAGCTTGCCGGACAGGTAGTCGGCGACCTGCGGCGCGCCATGGATGATCTCGTTGGCGAAGACCTTCGACGCCAGCGGCCGGGTGCGGGACCAGCGCATCTTGTCGCGGATATAGGCCGTCAGCGCCTCGGCCGGGTCGCGCTCCGGCACCAGATGGTCGAAGGCGTCGACCCAGAGGTCGAGGATGCGGGACAGCACGGCGCGGTACAGCGCCTCCTTGGTGCCGAAATAATAGTGGACATTGGCCTTGGGCAGGCTGGCGCGCTCGGCGATGCCCTGCATGGTGGCGCCGGAGAAGCCGGCCTCGGCGAACACGCCCTCGGCGGCGTCCAGGATCTGCGCCTCGCGGGCCCGGCGCAGGCGGCCGCCCGAGCCGGAGCCCGGCCGTGGTCCCAGGATGGTGCCGGCGTCGTCGTCCGGCGGGTCCAGCGTCTCGGCATCGGTCATGCCGGCATCATCGGCCGGATGGCCGGCCCCGTCGATAGGCTAGCGGCCTGGCGCCGGCTCCGCGGCCCGCGGCCGGACCGGCGGGCGCGCCTCGGCCTCGCCCCGCCCGGCCAGGGCGATGCCGGCGACGATGAACACACTGCCGGTCAGCGCAGCGGCCTGCGGCACCTGGCCCAGGATCGGCCAGGCCAGCAGCGTCGCCACCACCGGCTGGCCATAGCCGGCGATGGCGGAGAAGCCGGCGTCGAGCGTGCGCAGCGCCTTGGCGATCAGGATCTGGGCGGCGAAGCCGATCAGCGCCTGGGCCGCCAGGTTCAGCCAGCCGGATGCCTCCTGCGGCAGGATCCGGTCCTGCAGCAGCGCCACCGGCAGGGCGCCCAGCGCGGCGCCGACCAGGGTCCAGAAGGTGACGGTGGCGGCGCTCTGCCGCCGGCACAGCGCCGCCGAGATCAGGAAGCAGACGGCGTAGAACAGGGCGGCCAGCAGCGCCATGCCGTTGCCCAGCAGGTCGCCGCCGGCGGCGCCGCGAGCCCCGGCCAGCACGGCGATGCCCAGGAAGGCGACCAAGCCGCCGCCGACCACCCGCCCGTCCGGCCGGCGCCGCCGCCACAGCGCCGGCAGCAGCGCCACCAGCAGCGGATAGATCATCACCAGCAGCGTCGCCTCCATGACGCTGGTGCGCACGATCGAGGCGTTCCACAGCACCAGGTCGGCGGCCAGCATCACCCCGGCCAGCAGGGCCAGGCCGATGTCCCGCGCCGGCATGCCGGGTGACCGCCAGGCCACGATCGCCGCCGGGATGCAGCTCAGGGTCAGGCGCCAGAAGGCGGTGGCGGCAGGATCGACCGGGCTCAGGCGGATCAGGATCGGACCGATCCCCGACAGGCCGACGCCGGCATAGAGCCGGCCAAGGGCGTTCCAGCGCATCGTAACCATCTTTCTGGTGTTTGCTGGTAACGATATAGGTCTCGTTGAAACCCGTCAAAGGGGCTACACTGGTTTCATGTCCTCTGAGCAGCCCTCTCCGTCCGAGCCGCAGCTGGTCGGCGGCTTCGCCTGCCTGGACTTCTGCAACACCCTGTCCGGCTGGGGCGGGCCCGGGCCGCGGGAGCGGGCCGGCGATCCCGCGGCGCTGGCCGCCTGGTGCGGGCATGTCTTCGGGCAGACGCCCCGGATCGACCAGGAGGACTGGTCGCGGCTGATCCGGCTTCGCGAAGTGCTGCACGCGGTGCTCGACGCCGTCGCGGTCCAGGCCGAGCCGCCTGCCGAAGCCGTGGCCGAGCTGCAGCAGGAGGTGGCGGAGGCGGCGTCCCTCCGCCGGCTGACCGTTACCGCCGCCGGCGGCACTTGGCAGGACGCGCCGCCCGTGGACGGGGCGGCGGTGCGGCATCGGCTGGCGATGGACGCGCTCGACCTGCTGCTCCGCGGCGAGCCGGGCCGGCTGAAGCGCTGCGCCGGCCATGATTGCGCCTGGCTGTTCTATGACCGCAGCAAGAATGCCAGCCGCCGCTGGTGCCTGATGGCCGATTGCGGCACGGCGGACAAGGTCCGCCGCTTCCGCCAGCGGCAGCGGTCCGAGGCCTGACGCCTGGCCTCACCCCACGCGGCGGTACAGGCCGGGATAGTCCAGCACCAGCTCATTGGCGTCGGTGCTGATCTCGGCGGTGAAGCCGCTGCCGTCCAGCGATTCGAAGCGCCAGCGCCGCAGGGCGAGGTGGGTGTAGCGCTGCGATGTCGCGAAGGGCACGAGGTCCGGCAGCGGCAGATAGGCCACCCGGATCTCGGCTGATTCGCCGGGCTCCAGCCCCAGCCGGCGGATCGGCAGCGTGTTGGTGAAGGGCGTCGCCACCAGGTCGATATCGATGCAGCCGTCCAGCTGCGGCAGCGGCGTGCCGTCGCCGGTGGTCCAGGCGCCGCCGCCATCGGCGATCAGCCGCAGCCGCCGGTCCCCCGCATGGTCGGTCATCGCCACCGACCGCACCCGCCATTCGCTGTCCATTACCATGGTGTAGCTCAGGGCCCACTCCACGCCCCCGGGGCCGTGATCGGCATCACCGCCGATCACCACGCTGTCGGCCTGGATCCAGGCGCCGCTGCGGTGCAGCCGCAGATGCTCCAGGCCGGTGCCTTGGGCCGGAGCCCATCGGACATGTCGGTCCATGCGCGGTCTCCCGTGCGCTGCCATTATCGTTCCTGAAATGTTCCTAGCATGATTCGCGGCGCGAAACAAACGCAACTGATAGTGACTCTCAATTGAAAATAGAGTTGACCATTTGGTCAGGTTCTCGATACCGTTTCGTTTCAGGAGAGGCGGGGCCGCGGGCGAGAACCGGGAGAATCCGGGCGCGGCGCCAGGCATGACGGCCGGGATCGACGGGCAAGGGGCCTGCCGGATCGGCCATCGGAGGCTGGGAATGACGACGGGATCCGACATCGCGGCCGGGCGCCTGGGGGCCGGGCGCCTCGCCGAGGACTTCGCGGAGATCCATCCGCCGCTCGACCGCCGCACCGCGCTGATCGAATCCAGCCGCTGCTATTTCTGCTACGACGCACCCTGCATCGAGGCCTGCCCGACCGGGATCGACATCCCGGCCTTCATCAAGGGCATCGCCACCGACAATGTGAAGGGCGCGGCGCAGACCATCCTGACGGCCAACATCATGGGCGGCATGTGCGCCCGGGTCTGCCCGGTCGAGGAGCTGTGCGAAGACGCCTGCGTCCGCAACCACCAGGAGGAGAAGCCGGTGGCGATCAGCGCCCTGCAGCGCTACGCCACCGACTATGTCTTCCTGCGCAACGAGCAGCTGTTCAGCCGCGCGCCGTCGACCGGCAGGCGCGTCGCCGTGGTCGGTGCCGGCCCGGCTGGCCTGGCCTGCGCCCATCGCCTCGCCGTGCTGGGCCATGACGTGGTGGTGTTCGAGGCCAAGGCGAGGGGCGGCGGGCTGAACGAATATGGCCTCGCCGCCTACAAGATGGCGGACGGCTTCGCCCAGGCCGAGCTGGCCTATATCCTGGAGATCGGCGGCATCGAGATTCGCACCGGCCTGGCGCTGGGCCGAGACGTTTCCCTGAGCGAGCTGCGCCGAGACTACGACGCCGTGTTCCTCGGCCTCGGCCACAACGCCGTCAACGCGCTGGGCTGCGAGGGCGAGGCCCTGGCGGGGGTGGAGAGCGCGGTCGACTTCATCGCCCGGCTGCGCCAGGCCGCGGACAAGGGAGCGGTTCCGGTCGGCCGCCGCGTGGTGGTGATCGGCGGCGGCAACACCGCGATCGACGCCGCCACCCAGGCCAAGCGGCTGGGGGCGGAGGAGGTGACGCTGGTCTATCGCCGCGGCGCCGAGCAGATGACGGCAACCTGGAAGGAGCAGGACTGGACCCAGGTCAACGGCGTCATCGTCCGGCACTGGGCCCAGCCGCGCCGCATCCTGGGCTGGCCGGCCAACGGCACGGCTGCGTCGGTGAAGGAGGTCGAGTTCGAGCACACCCAGCTCGACGGCCAGGGCCGGCTGACCGGCACCGGCGACCGCTTCACCCTGCTGGCCGACCAGGTCTTCACCGCCATCGGCCAGTACCTCGTGCCCTCCGCCTTCGCGAATGAGGCGGAGACGCTGGACATGGCCGGCAACCGCATCGCCGTGAACGAGGAGCGGCAGACCTCGCTGTCCGGCGTCTGGGCCGGCGGCGACTGCGTGCCGGGCCAGGACCTGACCGTCAGCGCCGTGCAGGACGGCAAGCTGGCGGCGCTGTCGATCGACCGGGCGCTGCGGCGCTGAATGTGCTACATAAGTAGTGCATTCAGGAGATTGAGGCCATGAGTGACGGCTCCAGCACCATCATCACCCTGCGCGAGGCCAATCAGGGTTTCGCCGAGATGATCCGGGCGGTCGAATCCGGCCAGGAATTCATCATCACCCGCCGCGGCGAGCCGGTGGCCCGGGTGGTGCCCGTGTCGCGCCGGCGCGTCCTGACCCCGTCCCAGCAGGCGGCGCTGGAGCGGACCCGCGAACTGGCGGCCCGCGGGTTCGATCTCGGCGGCTGGCCGGGCCGCGACGCGATCTACGAGGATCGCATGGACGAGCTGGCTCGCAGGCGCGGCGAGAAATGAGCCATCGCTTCTCCCTCGACGCCAACGTCCTGTTCTACGCCATTGACGGGGCCGACCCGATGAAACAGGGCCGCGCGCTCGATCTGGTCGGGCGCTCGGCAACGGTCGATTGCGTCGTCGCGCTGCAAGCGCTGGGCGAGTTCTTCCATTCTGCGTCGCGGCGACGGCTGCGGGAGAAGTCTCTGCTGTCCGCCCAGACGCAAAGATGGTCGGAGCTGTTCCCGATCGTCGCGTCGACGCCGAAGCTGCTGCCCCAGGCGCTGCAGCTGGCCGAGCAGGGACAGGTGTCGTTCTGGGACGCGATGTTGGTGGCGACCGTGGCCGAAGCCGGCTGCACCACGCTGCTGAGCGAAGACATGGCGGACGGTGTGGCGCTGGGCGGCGTCACGGTACGCAACCCGTTCCGGGGCGACCGGCTGCCGGACGAGATCGAGGCGCTGTTGACGGTTTGACCCGGCCGGCGCCGCCGGTCGGACGAGAAAGCGGCCGCAGAGCCGCCGGATGTAATTTCGTAGGTGGCCCGGTTTGGCCGGGCCACGGGCAGGAGGCTTCAATGGCCGATCTGAGCAACGACTTCCTGGGGATCCGCTCCCCGAACCCATACTGGCTGGCCTCGGCACCGCCGACGGACAAGGAATACAACGTCGTCCGCGCTTTCCGCGCCGGCTGGGGCGGGGTGGTGTGGAAGACGCTGGGCGAGGACCCGCCGGTGGTCAACGTTTCCTCCCGCTACGGCGCGGTCAGCTACAACGGCACCCGGGTCGCCGGCCTCAACAACATCGAGCTGATCACCGACCGGCCGCTGGACGTCAATCTGCGCGAGATCAAGCAGGTCAAGCGCGACTGGCCGGACCGGGCGATGATCGTGTCGCTGATGGTGCCCTGCGAGGAAGCGAGCTGGAAGGCGATCCTGCCGCTGGTCGAGGACACCGGCGCCGACGGGATCGAGCTGAACTTCGGCTGCCCGCACGGCATGTCGGAGCGCGGCATGGGCTCCGCCGTCGGCCAGGTGCCGGAATATGTCGAGATGGTCACCCGCTGGTGCAAGCAGCACTCGCGCATGCCGGTGATCGTCAAGCTGACGCCGAACATCACCAATGTGCTGGCGCCGGCGCGGGCGGCCAAGCGCGGCGGCGCCGACGCGGTGTCGCTGATCAACACCATCCAGTCGATCGTGTCGATCGACCTCGACCTGATGGCGCCGACGCCGACGGTTGACGGCCTCGGCACCCATGGCGGCTATTGCGGCCCGGCGGTGAAACCGATCGCGCTGCGCATGGTCGGCCAGATCGCGCGCGACCCGGAATGCCGGGGCATGGCGATCTCGGCGATCGGCGGCGTGTCGACCTGGCGCGACGCGGCGGAGTTCATGGCGCTGGGCGCCACCAACGTCCAGGTCTGCACCGCGGCGATGACCCATGGCTTCAAGATCGTCGAGGACATGGCGTCCGGCCTGGCCAACTGGATGGACGGCAAGGGCTATGCCGACACCCGCGCCTTCCAGGGGTTGGCTGTGCCGAACTTCGTCGAGTGGCAGGACCTGAACATCAACTTCAAGTCGGTCGCCAACATCAACCAGGACGCCTGCATCCAGTGCGGCAAGTGCTACATCGCCTGCGAGGACACCTCGCACCAGTCGATCTTCAAGCTGCGCACGCCGGAGGGCGCGCGGCGCTACGAGATCAATGAGGCGGAGTGCGTCGGCTGCAACCTGTGCATGCATGTCTGCCCGGTCGACAACTGCATCACCATGCAGACGGTCGACACCGGCCGGCCCTATCTGAACTGGCAGCACCATCCCAACAATCCGATGCGCAAGGACGCCGCCGAATAACCCCTTACTTTGATGCAATTTGGCATCGTCGGCTCGGGGACGATCGGTCATGATGGCGCCCTTCCGATCATCCGATACGAAAAGAAGCGAGGGGTACAATGGCTGTCATGCGACGCGCGGTGCTGGTGGGGATCATGGCCGCGGCGCTCGCCGGATGCGCCGGCAGCAAGGTGCCGGCATCCGGACCTGTGGCGGAAGCCAAGATCGACGATTTCGCCGGCTCCTGGATCGGGGCGAGCCAGGAGGAGGTGCAGCGGGCCTCGGCGGTGATCGTCGAGCCGCGGACCGATGGCGGCTTCCGGCTGTTCTGGCGCAACGTCCAGGCCGGCGACGGCAAGGACGGGCTGGAGTTCCGGGAGCGTGAGCTCAGCTTCCAGCCCTCGACCCGGCCGAACTTCTGGACCGCAACGGTTCCGGCCGACCGCGCCTACGCCACCGCCAGCCTGGCCGGCCCGACCCTGACGGTCGAGGTTGTGGGCACCACCAAGGAAGGCAAGGTCGAGCGCCAGCTCTACCGCCGCACCCTGGTCGACGCGACCCATCTGAAGCTGGCCTATACCCGCGAGGTGGCGGGCCAGCCGGCCTCGACCATCGAGGGCGATTTCATCCGCAAGCCGGCCTGATCAGGGGCCAAGCCCCCGGATGTGACCTCAAGGACGTGTAAACGATGCAGCCAAATATCCAGATCGACCCGCAGCGCCTCTGGGACGCGATCATGGAGACCGCCGAGTTCGGCCGCACCCCGAAGGGCGGGGTCAAGCGCCTGACCCTGACCGACCTGGACAAGCAGGTGCGGGACTGGTTCAGGACGCAGTGCGAGGCGGTCGGCTGCACCGTCACCGTCGACGAGGTCGGCAACATGTTCGCCCGCCGGCCGGGCCGGGACAATACGCTGCCGCCGATCTGCGTCGGCAGCCATCTCGACACCCAGCCGACGGGCGGCAAGTTCGACGGCATCCTCGGCGTGCTGTCGGGGCTGGAGCTGCTGCGCACGCTGCATGACACCGGCTACGAGACCAACGCGCCGATCGAGGTCATCAACTGGACCAATGAGGAAGGCTCCCGCTTCGCCCCGGCGATGCTGGCTTCCGGCGTGTTCGCGGGGGTGTTCACCAAGGAATACGCCTACAGCCGCGAGGATCGCGAGGGCCACCGCTTCGAGGACGAGCTGGACCGGATCGGCTATCGCGGCGCGGAGCCGGTCGGCCAGCGCAAGCTGGGCGCCCATTTCGAGCTGCATATCGAGCAGGGGCCGATCCTGGAGGCCGAAGAGAAGGTGATCGGCGTCGTCACCGGCGTGCAGGGCATGCGCTGGTACGAGGTGACGGTGACCGGCCGCGAGAGCCATGCCGGCTCGACCCCGATGCGGCTGCGCCGTGACGCGCTGCGCGGCGCCGCCCGGATGATCGAGGCGGTGATCGCGGTCGGCGACGCCACCGCCGATGCGGTCGCCACGGTCGGCCTTGTCGAGGTGCGGCCGAACAGCCGCAACGTCATCCCGGGCGAGGTGTTCTTCACCATCGACTACCGCCATCCCGACGATGCGAAGATCGGGGTGATGGAGACGGCGGCGCGGGAGGCGATCCACCGGATCGCGGCCGAGCTGAAGCTCGAGGTCAAGTTCGAGGCGATCTGGGATTCGCCGGCGGTGCGGTTCGACCCGGCCTGCATCGACGCGGTCGAGGCGGCGGCCCAGGCCAACGGTTTCAGCCATCGCCGCATCGTCTCCGGCCCCGGCCATGACTCGGCCTATATCGCCCGGGTGGCGCCGACCGCGATGATCTTCGTGCCGTGCCGCGAGGGCATCAGCCACAATGAGGAGGAGAGCATCGAGTTCGACCACGCCGCCGCCGGGGCCAATGTGCTGCTGCGCGCCGTGCTCGACTACGACCGCTCGCTCGAACAGAAGGCAGGCTGAGGCATGGCGGTGTCGGCGGTCATGCCAGAGCAGCTCTCGCAGACGGCGTCCGCCGCACCACCGGTGGTCGAAGCCCGCCGCCTCGGCTTGACCTTCCAGACCGCCGACGCGCCGGTGGTGGCGCTGCAGGATGTCGACCTCACCATCGGCGAGGGCGAGTTCGTGTCGCTGATCGGCCCGTCCGGCTGCGGCAAGACCACGCTGATGCGGGTGGTGGCCGATCTGGTGCGGCCGACCGCCGGCTCCGTGACCGTCAACGGGCTGACGCCGGAGCAGGCGCGGCTGGCCCGCGCCTATGGCTATGTGTTTCAGGCGCCGGCGCTTTATCCCTGGCGCAATGTCCGCCGCAATGTCGAGCTGCCGCTCGAGATCATGGGCGTGCCGGCGGCGGAGCGGCAGGAGCGGGCGCGGGCCGCGCTCGGCACCGTCGGCCTCGGCCAGTTCGAGAAGAAGTTTCCCTGGCAGCTGTCCGGCGGCATGCAGCAGCGGGTGTCGATCGCCCGCGCCCTCGGCTTCCAGCCGAAGCTGCTGCTGATGGACGAGCCGTTCGGCGCGCTCGACGAGATCACCCGCGACAACCTCAACGTCCATCTGCTGGACCTGTGGAACCGGACGAACCTGACGGTCATTTTCGTCACCCATTCGATCCCGGAGGCGGTGTTCCTGTCCTCCAAGATCGTGGTGATGTCGCCGCGGCCGGGCCGGATCCTCGACGTGATCGACAGCGACCTGCCGCGCCAGCGCGACCTCGACATCCGCGAGACGCCGGAATTCCTCGCCATCGCCCAGCAGGTCCGCGAAGGCCTGCGCGCCGGGCACTCCTACGAGTGAGGGCCGCGTGACCGCCCTCGCCGAAACCCTGCCGGCCCGGCCGGGGGCCTGGGCGCGGCTGAAGGGCGGGCGGGCGCTGCCGCTGGCGACCGTGCTCGCCGTGCTGCTGGTGGTCTGGTACCTCGCCTCCTTCTGGCTGAACGCGCCGGCGGCGGTGGAGCGGCTGAACCGCGCCGGGCCGGACTGGACCACGGCACAGTTCTTCGACGCGATCTGGAAGCTGGACCGGCCGCTGCTGCCGACGCCGGACCAGGTTGCGACCGATCTGTGGACCAACACCGTCGGCCGGCCGGTCACCAGCAACCGGAGCCTCGTCTACCACGCCTGGGTGACGATGAGCTCGACCCTGGTCGGCTTCGTGCTCGGCACCCTGCTCGGCATCCTGCTCGCCGTCGGTATCGTCCATGTGCCGACGCTCGACCGGTCG
Organism: Inquilinus sp.; assembly: GCF_039594555.1. Taxonomy (GTDB): domain Bacteria; phylum Pseudomonadota; class Alphaproteobacteria; order DSM-16000; family Inquilinaceae; genus Inquilinus. The sequence continues at coordinate 14,461 of NZ_JBCNNF010000022.1, read as the reverse complement.
CTGATGCCCTGGGTGATCGCCAGCCAGACCGTGCCGATCCTGGCGATCGCGCCGATGATCGTGGTCGTGCTCGGCAATATCGGCCTCACCGGCGTGATCCCGAAATCGATCATCTCGGCCTATCTCAGCTTCTTCCCGGTCACCATCGGCATGGTCAAGGGACTGCGCTCGCCCGACCCGCTGCAGCTCGACCTGATGCGCACCTACTCCGCCAGCGGGGGCCAAGTGTTCTGGAAGCTGCGTTGGCCGGCGGCGGTGCCGTTTCTGTTCCCCAGCCTGAAGATCGGCATCTCGCTGGCTCTGGTCGGCGCCATCGTCGGCGAGCTGCCGACCGGCGCTCAGGCCGGCATCGGCGCCCGGCTCCTGACCGGCTCCTATTTCGGCCAGATGATCCAGCTGTGGTCGGCCTTGGTGATGGCGGCGATCCTGGCCCTGCTCTGCGTGTTCGCCGTCACCCTGGCCGAGCGTGCCGTGATCGCCAGCCGCGGAGGCAAGGGATGAGCCCGCGGGTGCTGTACAGCCTCGGCTGGGTGGTGCTGGCGGTGGTCCTGGCCGGCTTCGTGCTCCAGTGGATCGGCGAGGGCGGCGTCTTCGCGTCTGACACCGCCTGGATCGCCCTGCCGATCTTGGTGGCGGTGGCCGCGGCCTGGATGGCGCTGCACGGCCTGTCGCTGGTGCCCGGCCGGGCCGCCGGCATCGCCGTGCCGATCCTGTTCGGCGCCGTGCTGCTGTGGCTGTGGCAGGTGCTGGTCACCGGCTTCCAGGTGCCGCAGATCCTGCTGCCGGCGCCGTCGCAGATCGGCGCGCGCTTTGCCGCCAGCACCGACACGCTGTGGGTCGACTTCGTCCAGACCTTCATCCGCTCGGCCATCCCGGGCTTCCTGATCGGCTCCGGCGCCGGCTTCCTGACCGCGGTGGCGATCGACCGGTCGCCCTTCCTGCAGCGCGGGCTGCTGCCGCTCGGCTCCGCTGTCTCGGCCATGCCGATCGTCGGCATCGCGCCGGTGATGATCATGTGGTTCGGCTTCGACTGGCACTCCAAGGCCGCGGTGGTCGTGGTCATGACCTTCTTCCCGATGCTGGTGAACGCGCTGGCGGGGCTGGAGGCGGCTGGGACGATGGAGCGCGACCTGATGCGCTCCTACGCCGCCAGCTATTGGCAGACACTGTGGAAGCTGCGGCTGCCGGGCGCGCTGCCCTTCATCTTCAACGCGCTGAAGCTGAACGCCACCCTGGCGCTGATCGGCGCCATCGTCGCCGAGTTCTTCGGCACCCCGATCTACGGCATGGGCTTCCGCATCTCGACCGAGGTGGCGCGCCTCAATGTCGACATGGTGTGGGCCACCATCCTGGTGGCGGCCATCGCCGGCTCCGCCTCCTACGGGCTGCTCGCGCTGGTGGAGCGGGCGACGACCTTCTGGCACCCTTCGATGCGGGAAACGACGCACTGACCAACAGGGCATCGAATGAACGGGAGAGGCTTCATATGAAAAAGACCATTCTGGGACTGGCATCGGCCGCCGCGCTGCTCGCGGTCATGGGCATGGCGCAGGCGGCAGATCCTTTCACCATCCAGCTGAAATGGGTCACCCAGGCGCAGTTCGGCGGCTACTACGTCGCCGCCGACAAGGGCTTCTACAAGGATGAGGGGCTGGACGTCACGATCAAGCCCGGCGGGCCGGACATCGCCCCGCCGCAGGTGATCGCGGCGGGCGGCGCCGACGTCATCGTCGAATGGATGCCGGCGGCGCTGGCGGCGCGCGAGAAGGGCGTGCCGCTGGTCAATGTGGCGCAGTTCTTCAACCGCTCCGGCATGATGCTGACCTGCAAGAAGGAGAGCGGGATCAAGTCGCCGGCCGACTTCAAGGGCAAGACCCTGGGCGTCTGGTTCGCCGGCAACGAATATCCGTTCCTGTCCTGGATGGGCAAGCTGGGCCTCTCGACTTCCGGCGCGAACCCGGACGTCGAGGTGCTGCGCCAGGGCTTCAATGTCGACCCGCTGCTGCAGAACCAGGCGGCCTGCATCTCGACCATGATCTACAATGAATATTGGCAGGTGATCGACGCCGGCGTGCCGGAGAAGGACCTGATCACCTTCTATTACGAGGACCAGGGCGTGGCGACCTTGGAGGATGGGCTGTACGCGCTCGACTCCAAGCTGAAGGACCCGGCCTATGTCGACCGGCTGGGCCGCTTCATCAAGGCGTCGGCCAAGGGCTGGGCATACGCCAAGGCGCATCCGGACGAGGCCGGCAAGATCGTGGCCGAGGCCGACGCGTCGGGCGCGACGACCGACGCGGTGCAGACCCGCATGGCCGAGAACATCGCCAAGCTGATCACCGTGTCGGACGACAAGATCGGCTGGCTCGACCCGGAGGCGTACAAGCGTACGGTCCAGGTGCTGCTGTCGAGCAAGAGCGACCCGGTGATCACCAAGGACCCGGGCGACGCCGCCTGGACCCACGCGGCCTGGGACAAGGGTATGGGCAAGTAGCCGCTGCTCAGCGGGCAAAAAGAAGGGCCGGCGAAAGCCGGCCCTTTCCGTTTGGCCGGGCGCCCAGGTGCCCGGCCGCTCGATCCTTACAGAACGAAGTCGGACGCCTGTAGCGCGGTGACGCCGTTCAGCACGATGTGGAAATCGGAAACGCCGTCGCCGTTGATGTCGCCGGCGATCGTCGCGGTGCTGCCGCTGACGGCGAAGCGAAGCTCGCCGGCATGGTTGGTGAAGACGCCATTGCCGATGAAGGTGAAGGCCTGGTCGCCCGCCGCGCCGGTGCTGGCGTCGATCAGCGACAGATCGATCTTGTCGCCCTGCGCCCGGCTGAAGTCGGTGATGCGGTCCGCGCCGGCCCCGACAACGCTGTCGCCGATCGCGGCATAGACAAAGCGGTCGGCCCCGGCGCCGCCGGTCAGGGTGTCCTGGCCCGTCCCGCCGCGAAGCACGTCGTTGCCGCCCCAGCCCTGCAGCACATTGGTGCCGGCATTGCCGATGAGGGTGTCATTGCCCTGGCTGCCGGAGAGATTCTCGATCCCGATCAGGACATCGCCCTGGGCTTCGCCACCCGTACCCCTGCCGGTGCCGAGATCGACGGTGACGCCGGTGCTGCTGGTGTAGTAGCTGACGATGTCGATGCCGGCGCCGCCATCGAGCCGGTCGGCCCCGGCGCCACCCCGCAGCACGTCATCGCCGTTCCAGCCCTGCAGCGTGTTGGCGCCGGCATCGCCGATGAGGGTGTCATTGCCCTGGCTGCCGGAGACATTCTCGATCCCGACCAGGATGTCGCCCTGGGCCTCGGCGCCGCTGCCCTTGCCGGTGCTGAGATCGACGGTGACCCCGCCCGATCCGTTGTAGTAGCTGGCGGTGTCGACACCGGCGCCACCATCGAGGCGGTCGGCCCCGACGCCGCCGGCGAGCACGTCGTTGCCGTCGCCGCCCTGGAGGGTGTCGTTGCCCCCATAGCCCTGCAGCCGGTTGGCGCCGGAATTGCCGATCAGGGTGTCGGCGACGTTCGAGCCGTTGACGTTCTCGACACCGCTGAAGGTATCGCCCTGGGCTTCGCCACCGGTGCCCGTGCCGGCCAGCAGGTTCACGGTGACGCCGACATTGGTGCCGTAATAGCTGACGGTATCGATGCCCGCACCGCCGATGAAGCGATCGCTGCCCTCGCCGCCGCGAAGCACGTCGTCGCCATTGCCGCCGACCAGGGTGTCGGAGCCGTTGCCGCCGGAGATGGTGTCGTTGCCGTTGCCGCCGAACAGGGTGTCGCGGAAACCGGTGCCGTTCACGGTGAGGGCTGCGGCGGAGCTGTTGAAGACGAAGTCGCCGGCGCTGAGGCTGGCCAGGGACACGTCCTTCAGGCGGATGACCTCGGTGTCGCTGTTGTAGCCGAGGGTGATGACGACATCGGTGCCGTCCTGCGCCATGAAGGGCTGCAGGCTGCCGAAGTCGCCGACGTTCAGGAAGGCCAGGTCGATCTTGTCGCCGTTGGTGTTGAAGTCGGCGATGGTGTCGCTGTTGAAGGAGCGGGCGTTGTAGGCGAAGACGTCATTGCCGGCGCCGCCCATCATCCAGTCATCGCCGGAACCGCCGACGAGGCGATCGACGCCAGCACCGCCGACGAGGTTGTCGGAGCCGTTGCCGCCGGAGATGGTGTCGTTGCCGTTGCCGCCGAACAGGGTGTCGCGGAAGCCGGTCCCGGTCACGGTGAGGGCCGCGGCAGAGCTGTTGAAGATGAAGTCGCCGGCGCTGAGGCTGGCCAGGGACACATTCTTCAGGCGGATGACCTCGGTGTCGCTGTTGTAGCCAAGCTGGATGACGACGTCGGTGCCGTCCTGCGCCAGGAAGGGCTGCAGGCTGCCGAAATCGCCGACATTGAGGAAGGCCAGGTCGATCTTGTCGCCATTGGTGTTGAAGTCGGCGATGGTGTCGCTGTTGAAGGAGCGGGCGTTGTAGGCGAAGACGTCATTGCCGGCGCCGCCATACATCAGGTCATCGCCGGAGCCGCCGACAAGCCGGTCGGTGCCGGCACCGCCGACGAGGGTGTCCGAGCCATTGCCACCCGCGAGATTGTCATTGCCGTTGCCGCCGAACAGGACATCGCGGAAGCCGGTGCCGTTCACGGTGAGGGCCGTGGCGGAGCTGTTGAAGACGAAGTCGCTGGCGCCGAGGCTGGCCAGGGACACGTTCTTCAGGCGGATGACCTCGGTGTCGCTGTTGTAGCCAAGCTGGATGACGACATCGTCGGCATCCTGCTGCATGAAGGGCTGCAGGCTGCCGAAGTCGCCGACATTGAGGAAGGCCAGGTCGATCTTGTCGCCGTCGGTGTTGAAGTCGGCGATGGTGTCGCTGTTGAAGGAGCGGGTGTTGTAGGCGAAAACATCGTTGCCGGTGCCGCCCATCATCCAGTCGTCGCCGGAACCGCCGATGAGACGATCGGCGCCGGCGCCGCCGACGAGATTGTCGGAGCCGTTGCCGCCCGAGAGGGTGTCATTGCCGTTGCCGCCGAACAGGGTGTCGCGGAAACCGGTGCCGGTGGCGGTGATCGCGGCGGTGGAGGTGTTGAAGACGAAGTCGCTGGTGCCGAGGCTGGCCAGGGACACGTTCTTCAGGCGGATGACCTCGGTGTCGCTGTTGTAGCCGAGCTGGATGACGACATCGTCGGCGTCCTGCTGCATGAAGGGCTGCAGGCTGGCGATATCGGCGACCTTGAGGAAGGACAGGTCGATCCGGTCGCCATTGGTGTTGAAGTCGGTGATCGTATCGCCGCCGAAGGACCGGGTGTCGTAGACGAAGACGTCGTTGCCGCCACCGCCTGTCAGCGTGTCACTGCCGCCGCGGCCGATGATCCGGTCGTTGCCGGAGCCGCCGACAATCGTCTCGCTGCTGTCGGTGCCGATGAAATCTGCCATTGCTGTTCCCCTTTTTTGCACGATGCAGGCTGTTGCCTGCGGAGGCCGGCGCGGGCGCCGGGCACGACGGCGCTGCAGGCCGCCTTCGATCTGGAAAGCGTCCTCACCTGCTTCCGCGCGATGGGCGGAAACGGCGCCGTGTCGGGTGTCTCAGAGAAGGGCCGGCCTTGCCGGCGCCGGGGGGTGCTAGAGGAGGAGGCGCAGGCCCCTCGGGCGGCCGTTGCTCCGGTCCGCCGCGCGCGATGTCGCTGCCATCGGAATGCGGGATGCCGCGGGCCGTTTCCGTGCCGCGCCAAGCCCCGTTTCGATCAACCGGATGACATCCAAGATGCTCCCCCACATCCATTGCATGGAATTTGGTTCAAATTGGAAGATACCGCGCCCCTCTTTCGACCGGCAATCCGCCCTCGATGCCCCGCCGGCTGGCGAGCTCATCCGCCGTCGATCAGAGGATTTCGCAGGCCGGACGTGCCGCCGGCGGGCTGCTTGCGAGGATGCCGGACCAAGGCGGCATCATCGCTGCGCTTATCTGCCTGGATATCGGGGGATGGTGGCGCGATTGTGTCACCAGGGTGAGATTGTCGTCCCAATCCGACAATTTGGCCGACTTTTCCGGATCGCCGCCGTGGCTCCGCCTCTCAGGCCTGGGCGGCCCGATGCAGGGCGACGCCGGCCATCACCAGGCCGATCCCGGTCAGGTCGCGCGCCGAGGGGACCTGTCCCAGCACCAGGACACCGATCCCGGCGGCGGTGGCCGGCAGCAGCGACAGCATCAGCGCGAAGCTGGCGCGCGGCAGCCGCGCCATCGCCAGCAGGTCGCAGACATAGGGGATGACCGAGGAGGCGATGCCAACTCCCACGCCGGCCAGCAGCAGCGCCGGGCCGGTCAATGCCGGCAGGGCCGGGCCCAGGCCGATCGGGCTGATCGCCACCAGCGCCATCAGCATGGCGACGGCCAGCCCGTCGACGCCGCCGGCCGCGGCGACGCGATGGCCCAGCACGACATAGGCGACGAACAGCCCGGCATTGGCGAAGGCCAGGGCATAGCCCAGGGCGTCGCCCTCCAGCCGGATCTGGGTCAGCATCGCCACGCCGGCCGCCGCCAGACTCAGCGCCACGACGTTGCGCCGGCTGCGCAGCCCGATCGCCGCCAGACCGATCGGCCCCAGGAACTCGATGGCGCCGACCGTGGCCAGCGGCAGCCGGGCGATCGCCAGATAGAAGCAGCCATTCATCGCCGCCAGCACCAGGCCCAGCGCCAGCAGCGTGCGGCGGTCGGCCGGGCTGCTGCGCCGCCACAGCCGCCAGGGCCGGCGCCACAGCGCGAACACCAAGGCGGCGGTGGCGATGCGCAGCCAGGCGACGCCCAGCACCTCCACCCGGGCGAACAGCAGCACGGCGCAGGCCGGCCCCAGATAGTGGAACACGGCGCTGACGACGAAGAACAGCTGCGGCGGCACCCGCTGCGCCAGCGGCGCGGGGTGAGCGGTTTCGGCGGAGGACATGGCCGAAGCTTTGCATGCGTTGGCAATCCAGCCCATGATCAGACGAAGCTTGATCTCGTCCTTTACCTTCGCTTCGAAGGAGATCCGTCGATTTGGCCTTCCAGGTCTCGCCGCTGCTCGCCGATGAGCGCAACCTCGCCTTGATCCGCCTGCTGCAGGCGGAACCGCGGCTGGGCACGGCCGAGCTGGCGCGGCGCATCGGAATGTCGGCTCCGGCGGTGCGCGAGCGGCTGCTGCGGCTGGAGGAGGCGGGGGTGATCCGCGGCTGGCGGCTGGAGCTGGAGCCGGCGGCGCTGGGCTATCCGCTGACCGTCTTCGTCCGGATCCGGCCGATGCCGGGCCAGGTGCCGAAGATCGCCGAGCTGGCGCGGGCGATGCCGCAGGTGTCGGAATGCCACCGCATCACCGGCGAGGACTGCTTCATCCTGAAGGTGCATGTCGAGGCAATCGAGACGCTGGACCGGCTCCTCGACCGCTTCCTGGCGCATGGCCAGACCACCACCTCGATCGTCCAGTCCACCCCGGTGCCGCCGCGCGACCCGCCGTTGCCGGGTTAGGGCTGCAGTCCGCGCCGCGAGCGCAGGGCGGCGACCAGCGTGCCGTCGTCGAGGTAATCCAGCTCGCCGCCCACTGGCACGCCGTGGGCCAGGCGGGTGACGCTGGGGCCCAGCCCCTCCAGCTTCTCGGCCAAGTAATGCGCGGTGGTCTGGCCGTCGACCGTGGCGTTCAGGGCCAGGATCACCTCGGTCACCCCCGGCTCGCGGGCGCGGGCCAGCAGGCGCGGGATCGACAGGTCCTCCGGGCCGACGCCGTCGATCGCCGACAGGGTGCCGCCCAGTACGTGGTAGCGGCCGCGGAAGGCGCGCGCCCGCTCCAGCGCCCACAGGTCGGCCACCTGCTCGACCACGCAGATCACCCCGGCGTCGCGCGCCGGGTCGCTGCAGATCGGGCAGGGGTCGACGGTGTCGAGATTGCCGCAGATCGAGCACGGCACGATCGCGTCGGCCGCGGTCGCCAGTGCCTCGGCCAGCGGGTGCATGACGGTGTCGCGATGGCGCAGCAGATGCAGCGCGATCCGGCGGGCCGAGCGGGGCCCCAGCCCCGGCAGCCGCGCCAGCAGGTCCATCACGGTGGCGATCTCGCCGCTCATGCGTGCTCCACTCCGCCGTCCACCCGCCGCGGACAGGCCTCGTCCCTATCTAGACCGGCCCGGCGCGGTTTCCCAGCACGGTGAACAAACAGGCTCCGCCCGGATCGCACCGAGGCGCCTTGAACGGCATCGGCGCTTCGCCTATAACCGACGGCGCGCGGGTGTAGCTCAATGGTAGAGCAGAAGCTTCCCAAGCTTACGACGAGGGTTCGATTCCCTTCACCCGCTCCAATTTCCATCCCTGATTCGAGACGCGCCGCTGATGCTGGCGCCCCGCTGCATGACGGCGATCGAGCCATGCAGCCGATGCCGTGCCCGTCCCGCGCCATCGGGTGGTTCCGGCCAACCCCGCCTCCCCCTAATCTCTCCGCGCCACACACCAAGGAGGGAGGCAGGACATGAACCATGCGGGCAAGGTGATCGAGGGCCTGATGCGGGCGGAGCTCGATCGCTACACGGCGGCGAACCCCGCCTCGCGGCGCCTGGCGGAGCGGGCGGCGGAGGCCTTTCCCGGCGGCGTGCCGCTGCACTGGATGCGCGACTGGGCCACGTCCTTTCCGCTGTTCATGGCCGAGGCGCAGGGCGCCGAGCTCGTCGATGCCGACGGCCATCGCTATGTCGATTTCTGCCTGGGCGACACCGGGTCGATGTTCGGCCATTCGCCGGAACCCGTCGTGCGCGCGGTGGCCGGCCAGGTCGCCCGCGGCGTCACCGCCATGCTGCCGACCGAAGACGGGGTGGCAGCGGCGGAAGCCCTGGCCCGCCGCTTCGGCCTGCCCTTCTGGCAGGTGACCACGACCGCGACCGACGCCAACCGCTTCGTGCTGCGCTGGGCGCGCGCGATCACCGGTCGGTCCAAGATCCTTGTGTTCAACGGTTGCTATCACGGCACGGTCGACGACACCTTCGTGCGGCTGGAGGACGGCCGGTCCGTGCATCGCCCCGGCCTGCTGGGCCAGGCGACCGACCTGACCGCCACCACCAAGGTGGTCGAATTCAATGATCTCGCGGGGCTGGAAGCGGCCCTGGCGCCGGGCGACGTCGCCTGCGTCATCACCGAGCCGGCGCTGACCAATATCGGCATGGTGCTGCCCGAGCCCGGCTTCCACGAGGCCCTGCGCGACCTGACGCGCCGGCACCGCACGCTGCTGGTGATCGACGAGACCCACACCATCTCCACCGGCCCCGGCGGCTGGACCCGCGCCTATGGGCTGGAGCCCGATTTCTTCACCCTTGGCAAGCCGATCGCCGGCGGTATTCCCTGCGGCGTCTACGGCTTCACCGCCGAGATCGAGGCGCGGATGCGCCGGGTCAAGGCCGGCGTGCCGCACGGCCACAGCGGCATGGGCACCACCCTCTCGGCCAATGCGCTGGCGATGCGCGCGCTGCGGGCGATGCTGGAGGAAGTAATGACCGAGGCCGCCTATACCGGCATGGTCGACCGCGCCAGACGCCTGGCTGCGGGGATCGAGGCCATCGTGGCGCGCCACGGCCTAGCCTGGCACGTCACCCAGATCGGCGCCCGGGTCGAGTTCCACTTCACCCCGACGCCCTACCGCACCGGCGGCGAGGCGGCTGCAGCGATGCGGCCGGATCTGGAGCAGCTGGTGAACCTGTTCCTGATCAATCGCGGCATCCTGATCGCGCCGTTCCACAACATGATGCTGACCAGCCCGGCCACGACGGAGGACCAGATCGCCCGCTTCCACGACGCCTTCGACGCCTGCGCCGCGGCGCTGGCCGGCCACGCCTGAGGGGGACCGGACATGCCCGATATAACCAAAGCCACCGATCCCGCCCAGGAGTGCCTCGACTTCCTGGCCCGGCACCGCGACGTCCGCTTCGTCGACATCCTGCTGACCGATGCCTGCGGCGTGCAGCGCGGCAAGCGCATCCCGGTGGGCGAGCTGGAGCGGATCTGGCGCAACGGCCGCTACATGCCCGGCTCGATCATCAGCCTCGACATCACGGGGGCGGATGTGGAGGAGACCGGGCTGGTGTGGGAGGACGGCGACGCCGACCGCACCGCCCGGCCTGTTCCCGGCACGCTGGTGCCGGTGCCGTGGAAGGCCGAGCCCTCGGCTCAGCTGCTGCTGACGCTGTTCGAGTTGGACGGCACGCCGTCGGCCTACGACCCGCGCCAGGTGCTGGCCCGGGTGGTGTCGCGCCTGGCCGCGGACGGGCTGCACCCGGTGGTGGCGGTGGAGCTGGAGTTCTACGTCTTCGACGCATCCTGGCACGAGACCGGCCGGCCGATCCCGCCGCGGGGCGCCAGCACCGGCAAGCAGGCCTATGGCATGGCCGATCTCGACGAGCTCGGCGACTTCCTGGCCGATCTCTACGCCTGCTGCGAGATCCAGGGCCTGCCGGCCGACACCGCGATCAGCGAATACGCGCCGGGGCAGGTGGAGATCAACCTGAAGCACCGGGCCGACGCGCTGCGCGCGGCCGACGACGCGATTATGTACAAGCGGCTGGTCCGCGCCGTGGCGAAGCGGCACGGGATGGAGGCCACCTTCATGGCCAAACCCTATGCCGGCGAGACCGGCAGCGGCACCCATCTGCACATCAGCCTGGCGGATGGCGACGGCGGTAACCGCTTCGCGGCCGAGGGCGGTGACGACCTGCTGCGCCACGCCATCGGCGGCATGGGGGCGACGATCCGCGACGGCATGCTGGTCTTCGCGCCCAACGCCAACTCCTACCGCCGGTTCCAGACTCTCAGCTACGCGCCGCTGGCGCCGACCTGGGGCGTCAACAACCGCACCGTGGCGCTGCGCGTGCCGATCGGCCCGCCGGCCGCCAAGCATGTCGAGCACCGGGTGGCCGGCGCCGACGCCAACCCGTACTTGGCGCTGGCGGCGGCGCTGGCCGGGATGCATCGCGGCATCCTGGACAAGCGCGACCCCGGCCCGCCGGTAACCGGCAACGGCTATGGCGCCCCGGCCTCGGACATTCCGCCGAACTGGCTGGATTCGATCCGCGACTTCCGGGAGTCGGCGCTGATGCGCGACTATCTCGGCGACGCCTTCGTCGACGCCTTCGCCAAGATCAAGCTGGCCGAATACCGCCGCTTCAACGGCCAAGTGCCGCCGCTGGACTTCGACTGGTACGCGCGGGTGGTGTGAGGGGCCGGCTCACCCCCTCACCCTCCCGCCGCCTTTGGCGTCGGGCCCCTCCCTCTCCTCGAGGAGAGGGAGGATCACCTCTCCTCGGGGAGAGGTCGGAACCGCGGCAGCGGTTCCGGGTGAGGGGGCGGCACCGGCCCATCTGGTGCGAGCGCTTCACCACCCGCAGCTCTGGCCCTTGTTCTGCTCGGTCAGCCAGTCGTTCAGGGGCGTGAAGTACTCGACCACGGCGCTGGCGTCGGTCTTGCGCGCGCCGGTGAAGGCCTCCAGCTCGTCCGGCCAGGGCTTGGACTGGCCCATTTCCAGCATCGCGTTGAAGCGCCGGCCGACCTCCTTGTTGCCGTAGACCGAACAGCGATGCAGCGGGCCGGTCCAGCCGGCCTGCTGGCAGGCGGCGCGGTGGAACTGGAACTGATAGATCGCCGCCAGGAAGTACCGCATATACGGCGTGTTGCCCGGGATGTGGTACTTGGCGCCGGGGTCGAAGGCGTCGGCCGGGCGCGGGCCCGGCGGCACCAGCCCCTGGTATTTCAGCCGCAGCGCCCACCAGGCGTCATTGTACTGCTCCGGCGCGGCCTGGCCGGCGAACACCTCCCAGCGCCAGCGGTCGACTAGCAGGCCGAAGGGCAGGAAGGCGATCTTGTCGAGCGCCATCTTCAGGAGGAACGGGATGTCGCCCTCGGCGCCCGGCACCTTGTCCAGCAGGCCGATCTGGTTCAGGTAGGTCGGGGTCAGCGCCGACAGCCCGATGAAATCGCCGATCGCCTCGTGGAACCCGTCATTGGCCCCGTTCTTGAAGATGTAGGGCTGGTCCTTGTAGGCGCGCTGATAGTAGTTGTGCCCGAGCTCGTGGTGGACGGTGTAGAAATCATCGCCGTTCACCTTGGTGCACATCTTGATGCGGACGTCGTCGCGGTCGTCGAGGTCCCAGGCCGAGGCGTGGCAGACCACGTCGCGCCCCTCCGGCCGCACGATCTGCGACCGCTGCCAGAAGGTCTCCGGCAAAGGCGCCAGCCCCAGCGAGGTGTAGAAGGCCTCGCCGGTTTTGACCATCTTGGTGGCGTCGTAGCCGCGGTCGACCAGCAGCTTGTCCAGGCTGTAGCCCTCGGCCTCGTCCTTCGGCGCGACCAGGTCGTAGATGTTGCCCCAGGACTGAGCCCACATGTTTCCCAACAGGTCGGCGCGGATGGGCCCGGTCTTCGGCTGCACCGCGTCGCCGTATTTCGCGTTCAGCCGGCCGCGGACATAGCAGTGCAGGTTCTTGTAGAAGGGCTCGACCTGGCCCCACAGCCGGTCGGTCTCGGCGGCGAATTCGTCGGCCGGCATGTCGTAGCCGGAGCGCCACAGCGCCCCGGTATCGGCATAGCCCAGCGCCTTCGATCCCTCATTCGCCAGTGCCACCAGCCGGGCATAGTCCGGCCGCATCACCGGTGCGACGCTGTGCCAGCCCTCCCACACCGCCTTGGTCTCGGCCGGGTCCCGCGATGCCGCCAGGATGTCCTCGGCGTCGCTCAGGCTTAGGGTCTTGCCCTGCAGCTGGAATTCGCCGGTCGAGTAGGTGGAATCCAGCTTGGTGCTCAGCGTCGCCAGCTCACGCGCCGCGCCCGGCCGGTCCGGCGCCGGCAGCACCAGGTTGCGCTTCAGGATGTCGAGCTTGCGTCGGGTCACCGGGTCAAGCTGGACCCCATCGAAGCGCGAGGCCTCCTTGGCATAGGCGCTGGTCTTCTCGGTCCACTCGCCATTGGCCTTGGCCTCCAGCCACTGGGTGTCGTCGGTGATGAAGGTGGCGCGCACCCAGGATGCCTTGTTGAGATATTCGCTGGTGGCGGCCAGGTCGGCCTCGGCCTTCTCGACGAAGGCGCGGGCCTCCTCCGGGGGCGGCGCTGCGGTCTGGGCCGGGGCGGCGATGCCCCACAGCAGGGCGGCCACGGCGGCGCCGGTGGCCAGCAGGCGGGATCTCATCATCGGGGTCCCCCTATGCATTGAATTTTATGAGAAATTGCCGGCCTTCTCCGATGGCCGGGTCGATTGCAGCCATGGAAGGCGGGCGGGAATTCCCTGTCAATCGCCGCCTAGGTCCGTCGCCCCGATATCAGAACGGCCAGGCAGCTGACACGGCGTTGGAGACACCCCGACGCAAGGCCTGGATGCCGGTCTCGACATGGCGCGACGGGTGCACCCGGTTGGTCAGCAGCGTCCAGGCGTGGCCGCGCTCGAGGTCGATCCACAGCGCCGTCCCGGTGAAGCCGGTATGGCCGATCGTGTCGGGCGAGCACAGCGACCCGCCGGACCAGCCCTCATGCCGCACCTGCCAGCCCAGGCCGTGCGGGCGGCCCTCGGCGCGCAAAATCTCGGCGATGGTCGCCGGGCGCAGCACCTCCTCAGCCAGGAAGCGCTGGGCGAAGTCCAGCACCGCGGCGGCGCTGCCGAAGAGGCCGGCATGGCCGGCCAGGCCGCCCAGTGCGAAGGCGTTCTCGTCATGCACCTCGCCGCGCATCACCCGGCCGCGCCAGGTGCAGCGCTCGGTGGCGGCGGCGCGGGCCGGGCCGGGGCTAACGGTGAAGTCGCCGGGCGGCAGCAGGTCGCGCAGGGGCTTGTCGCGCAGCCGCTCGACCAGGATGCCCAGCAGCACGTAGTTGACGTCGGAATAGGTATCCGCGCCGGCGGCCCAGTCCTTCTGCAGCACCAACGCCTTCAGCGTCTCCGCATCGCTGCCCCAGGTGTACAGCGGCTCCACCGCCGGCAGACCGGAGCGATGCGACAGCAGCTGGCGGATGGTGACGTGCCGCACCCAGTGCTCGGGCTGGTACTGGCGCAGATCCGGCAGGTGCAGCGCCAGCGGGTCGGACAGGTCGACCCGCCCCTGCTCGACCAGCCGCAGCACCTCGGTGGCGGTCAGGATCACCTTGGTCAGGCTGGCTAGGTCGAACAGCGTGTCCTCGGCCAGAGGCACCAGCTGCGGCACCAGGGCGGCCTGGCCGCCGAAGCGGATCGCGCGGTCGCCGTCGCGGGTCACCAGCCCCAGCACGCCGCCGGGGATGCGGCCGGCGTCGATCGCTTCATCGACCAGGGCGAAGGCGGCGTCGGCCGCGGCGGCAAGGGTCATGGGACGGCGTCCAGGCAGAGGTCGGTCAGCACTCTATTGTCATGCCCGGGCTCGACCCGGGCATCCAGGAGCTTCCTGGCGAGACCTGCCCATAGTGGCCCCTGGATCGCCGGGTCAAGCCCGGCGATGACAAAAGGAGGGGAGACGGGCATCACGCCGCCCA
>NZ_JBCNNF010000219.1:0-11570 GCF_039594555.1 Inquilinus sp. | reverse complement strand
ACCCGGGCATCCAGAGGCTGTCGACATTTTCTGGATTGCCGGGTCAAGCCCGGCAATGACAATCAAAAAGAACAGGCCGCCGGCTTATCCCGGCAGCCGCAGGTGGAAGGATTTCGGCCGGGTCAGATAGTTGTAGCCGAGGGCTGAGAGGGTGCAGCCGCGGCCGGAATCCTTGACGCCGGTCCAGGCCAGGGCCGGGTCCAGATAGTCGCAGCGGTTCAGGAACCAGGTGCCGGTCGCCACCTGGTCGCCGATGGCGATGGCGGCGTCGACGTCGCGGGTGAAGACCGATGCGGTCAGCCCGTAGGGGCTGTCGTTCATCAGCCGCACCGCCTCCTCATCCGACGCCACCTTCATGATGCCGACGACCGGGCCGAAGCTCTCCTCGGTCATCACCCGCATCGAATGGTCGACGCCGGTCAGCACCTGCGGCGCGAGATAGGGCGTGCCGGCCTTGTCGGCGGCGAAGCCCTTGGTGTCGATCAGGGCGCGGGCGCCCTGGCGCACCGCCTCCGCCGTCTGGCCGCGCACGAAATCGGCGGCCGAGGTCCGCACCATGGGGCCCAGCGTCGTCGCCTCCTCGGTCGGGTCGCCGAGGACATATTGCCGGGTCAGCTCGACCGCGCCCTCGACGAAGGAATCGTAGACCGAGGCGTGGACATAGATCCGCTCGATGCCGCAGCAGGACTGGCCGGAGTTGAAGAAGGCGCCGTCGACCAGCGTCTCGACCGCATGCTTCAGGTCGGCATCGGCGCGGACATAGCCGGGATCCTTGCCGCCGAGCTCGAGTCCGACGCCGACGAAGCGGCCGGCCGCCGCAGCCTCGACCGCCTTGCCGCCGGGGACCGAGCCCGTGAAGGCGACGAAATCGACCGCACCGCTGCCGATCATCTTGGCCGTGGTGTCATGGTCGGCATGGAGGTGCTGGAACACGCCCGGCGGCAGGTCCGACAGCGCCTCGGCGAAGCGTTCGGCACACAGCGGGGTCTGGTGCGAATGCTTCAGGATCACCGCATTGCCGGCCATCAGCGCCGGGACCACGGCGTTGACCGCGGTGAGATAGGGGTAGTTCCAGGGGGCGACGACGAAGACGGTGCCCAGCGGGTCGCGCCGGATGAAGCGGCGGAAGCCCTCCTTCGGCCCGACATCGATATCGGCCAGGGCGCCCTCCGCCACCGAGATCATGTAGCGCGCCCGCTCCTCGAAGCCGCGCACTTCGCCGGGGGTGTAGCGCACCGGCCGGCCCATCTGCCAGGTGATCTCGCGCGCGATCTCCGGCCCGGCGGCGACGAAGGCGTCGACCGCGGCGGACAGGAGGCGCGCCCGCTCCGACACCGGCACGCGCCGCCATTCGGCCTGGGCGACGCGGGCGCGGGCCAGCGCCGCCTCGGCCTCGGCCGGGGTGGCCAGCGGCCGCTCGACATAGATGCCGCCGTTCACCGGCGTGATGGTCTTCAGGATCTGGGTCATTCGGGGTCTCGGGACTGCCTCTCTGTGGCGCGCATCCTGGGGCCATCATCCCGGATTTTCCAAGAGGGATCGCCGCAACCCGGCCCCTCAACCGTCCGGCTGCCACTCGTGCCGCAGCCGGGCCACGATCCGGCGGCTGTCCTCGTCGACCGGGATATAGGCGACCAGCCGCAGGTCCGGCGCCTCCTCGACCCGGAACAGGCTCTGCTCCAGCGCCATCGGCCCGTGCCGTGAGGTGAAGCGCTTGACCGGGTCCGGCCGCCGGGTCACGTCCTGCTCCGGCCACCAGCGGTGGAAGTCGTGGCTGGCCTGGTCCAGCCGGCGGATCAGCGCCAGGAAGGCCGGGTCGTCGCGGTGGCGGCCGAACTCGACCCGGAAACGGGCCAGCATGCCGCGCGCCTCCGTCTCCCAGTTCGGGATCGCGGCGCGGTGCGGCGGGCTGGCGAAGACCAGCCACAGCATGTTGCGGTTCGCCTCCGGCAGCGGGGCCAGGTCGCCGAACACCGCGGACAGGGCGGTGTTCCAGGCCATGACGTCGAGGCAGGCCGTGGCCAGATAGGCAGGGCCGTCCACCGCCTCCAGCATCCGGCGCAGGGCCGGGGTGACGCCGATGCTCTCCGCCGGCCGCTCCGGCGGCGGCCGGTCATGGGCGAGCGCGAAGAGATGGGCGCGCTCGGTCGCGTCCAGCCGCAGCGCCCGCGCCACCTGCTCCAGCACATGGGCGGAGACCTGGATGGCGCGGCCCTGCTCCAGCCAGGTGTACCAGGTGACGCCGACGCCGGCGATCTGCGCCACCTCCTCGCGCCGCAGCCCCGGCGTGCGCCGCCGCGCCGTGGCCGGCAGCCCGACGGCGGCCGGCTCCAGCCGCTCGCGCCGGCTGCGCAGGAAGGCCGCCAGCTCGTCCCGGTCCCGCCCCCGCCGCCGCTCCGCCATCAGCCTGATGCTCCCAGTACCAGGATAACTTGTTCTCTGGTCCCAGGATAACACAGCCGTGACTGTCGGCGGGACGAAGACGCAGGAGGGATGTGATGAACGACGACATCCGGCGGCGGTTCCTGGAGTTCCGCGACCGGCTATACGGCCGGCACGACCTGTCGGTGGTGGACGAGATTGTGCATCCGGACTTCACCAGCGACAGCCCGCTGATCACGCCCGGCATCGAGGGCTACAAGGCCTTCGCCCGGATGCTGACCCAGGCGCTGCCGGACCTGAAGGCCCTGCGCCAGGAGGTGGTGGTCGAGGGCGACCGGCTGATGGCGATGGCGCAGTGGCAGGGGACCCATCGCGGCCCCCTGCTTGGCGCGGCGCCGACGGGCGCAGTGCTGCGCTTCGCCACCGCCGACCTGTACCGGCTGCGTGACGGCCGGCTGGTCGAGCATCGCGACGTGGTCGACCGGCTCGACGCCTCGATCGCGCTCGGGCTGGTCAGGTCGCCGGCTTGACCGGCACCGTCCGGGTCATCAGGTCGACATACAGGTCGAAGAAGCGGCGGTTGTCGAACTGCTTCACCACCTTGATCTTCTGCAGCAGCTTCGTCGGCTGCTCCTGCCAATAGCCATAGGTGCGGCCGTAGCCGGGGCCGAAGGCGATGTCGACATCGACGTACAGCTCCTCGACCTTGGCGGCGTAGCCGGGGTCGACCAGATAGGCGAGGGCGAGGGTGTCGAAGACATTGACCGTCGCCTTCGCGTCCTTGGCGAAGGCCTTGGCCATCCAGGTGTCCTTGAACAGCGCCGGGATCGGGCCGTCGGCGGCCATGATGCGGTCGAAATCCGCCTTGCCGAGCTGGGTGATGTCGGTGACGTCGAGCGGGATGATCGCCTGGTCGATCGGCTCGCGCATGACGATGCGCGCGGCCTCGGGGTCGATCCAGACGTTCATCTCGGCGGCCGGGGTGGTGTTGCCGCGGACGTCGAAGGCGCCGGCCATGTAGACGATCTTCTTGATCAGCGGCACGATCTCCGGGGCCTTGCGCACCGCCAGGGCGATGTTGGTGGCCGGCCCGATCACCAGCAGCGACACCTCATGCGGGTTGGCCTTCACCGTGTCGACGATGAAGTCGACCGCATGCTCGTCGCGCGACTTGGTCGTCTTGGCGAAACCGTCCGGCGGGGCCACGAGATCGGCATCCGTCGGCTGCGGCCGGTGGAACGCGGTCTTGTAGCTCTCGCCGAAGCCGAACAGGGTGCGTTCGTTCTCGAAGCTCCTGGGGTCGTGCACCAGCGGCAGGTTGGCGCCGGCATAGATTCCGACCTTGTTGGCGATGCCCAGGCGCTCCACGGCCCGCAGCGCGTCCGCCACCTCCTGCTTCAGCCAGTTGTTGCCGGTCACCACGGTGACGCCTTTCAGGTCGATCACGCCCTGGCGGTCCAGTTGCGCCGCCATGATCAGGACCTGGCCGTCATCCCCGGCGGTGCTGAAATCCGTATCGATGATGACCTTCTCGGCGGCCAAGGCCGGCGTCGCGGCCAGCATCCCTGCCATCACGGCGGCGGCGATCCATTGCTGCATTCCTGTGCCTCCTCCTGTACGGACGCGTCCTTTGATCCGAGTCGCCGGCGGTCCGTCATCCTACGATCGCACGGCGGGCCGCCGACCGCAGCGCGGATCGTGATCGGACGCGACGGACGGGCCGGCGACTCGACGGACGGGCCGGCGACTCGGTGCCGGTCGACGCCGACCCCGCGCCGTGGCTGATCAAAGGGCTTCTTGCGTCCAAAGCTTCGGCATCGGCCTCAAAAGAGGGCAAATTTTGGGCAAAGCCCGGCGTGACCAATTTTTAATCTCTTTTCGCTTGCGAAGCTCGTCGGAAGCTGCCAATGTTGCAGTGCGATATGCAGTGATGAGCTGCTGTCGTAACGCACTTCTTGGGCGTTTCCTCCCTAAACTCGGGCCGCAGCAATGCGGCCTGTTTTCTTTTGGGGCCTAGGCTTCCGCCCAGGAGCGTGCCGCGCTATCGGGTCAGGCGGGCCAGGAGGTCGGCCAGGGCATCGGCGTCGGCCGCGTCCATCCTGCTTCCGATGTGCTTCTGCAGGGATGCGGCATAGACGATCCAGATCCGCTCCTGCATCTCCCGCCCTGCCTCCGTCAGGACCACCCACTGGCCGCGGCGATCGGTGCCGAAGGCTTCCCGCCGGACCAGACCGCCGGCCTCCAGCCGGTCGAGCAGGCGCGAGAGGTTGTATTGGGCGAGGAGGATGCGCTCCTCGATCTCGAACGGCCTGAGACGTCCCTCGGCCGCGCGCGTCAATTCCAGCAGAACGTCGTACCAGCCGAGAGGCGGCAGCCCGGCCGCCTTCAGGTCGCGCTCGATCGCCGCCAGCAGGATCCGCTGGCTGCGCATGAGATGGATCCAGGCCCGGATGACGGGCTGAGATGGGCCGGCAGGGCGCTGCGACGATGGCATGAATGCAGTTGCATCTATATCGGTGGCCATGGCAAGCTCCAGATAGATGCAACTGCATGTTCTTGGACGCCTCAGATGACGCAAGATCGCTTCTCAGCCTATGGCGTGGCCGTGCTCCGGGTCAGCCTCGGGGTCATGTATCTCGCCCACAGCATCGTCCTGAAGCTCCTGACCTACGGGCTGCCCGGGACCGCCGCCTATTTCGAATCGATCGCCCTGCCGGGCTGGCTGGCCTATTTCACCTTCGCGGCGGAGGCGGTGGGCGGCGTGCTGCTGGTGCTCGGCGTGCAGGCGCGCTGGGTGGCGCTGGCGCTGGTGCCGGCGCCCCTCGGCGCGATCATCTGGGCCCATGCCGGCAATGGCTGGGTGTTCACGGCGCCGGGCGGCGGATGGGAATACTCGGCCTATCTCGTCGTGCTGTCCGTCGTGCAGTTCCTGCTGGGCGACGGCCCCCACGCGCTGCGTCCGTCCCGCGCCCTCGGCTGAGGCTGGGGACGGACGCGGCATGAACTTTTCCTTCAGGGGACAGGCAACCCCGGATCCGCGGCTCAGCCTCGGGCTGAGGCGGTGACGAAGGTGGCGAGCTCCCGGCCGAAGCGGGCCGGCTCCTCGTAGAAGGGGCTGTGACCGCTCTCCGCATAGACCGAAAGCCGGCTGCCGGGATGCAGCGCCTTGATCCGCTCCGACATCGCCAGGCGGACCAGCCGGTCATGCGCCCCATGCGTCAGCAGGACCGGGCCGGCATAGGCCTGGAACACGGGTTCGAGATCGGGCGTGGCCGTGCGGACGAAGCCTTCGCCGACCGCCCGCGGGGTCATGCCGTTGACGACCAGCATGTGCTGCAGCTCGGCATCCGTCGGCCGCCGGTGGAAGCAGGCTTCGAGGAAGCGCGCCGTCTCCGCCGTCCGCTCGGCCAGGTCGGGCGAGGTGGTGCTGCGGGCGAAGGTGCCGGCTAGCGGCGTCAGCAGATCCGGCGACAGCTTGGTGACCGCATCGACCAGGTTGATCCCCGCGATGCCCGTGCCGCCGTATTTCCGCAGATAGGCGCCGGCCACATAGCCGCCGAGCGACCAGCCGACCAGGACGGGTCGGTGCAGCTTTGCCGCGGCGATCACGGCGGCGACGTCGTCCGCCCAGCGGTCGGCGTCCGCATAGGCGTCGGGGGAGGACGGCTTGTCCGAATCGCCATGGCCGCGCAGGTCGAAGCGGACCAGCCGGAATCCCACCAGGGCCGGGTCGGCGAACTGCTTGTCCCAGCTCAGCCGGCTCTGGCGCAGGCCGTGGATGAACAGGATCTCGGGCGCCTGCGGGTCGCCCTGCGCGTCTCCCGTCAGGGCCGTGCCGTCCGATGATCGGACGGAGAAATTCTCCCGGGCCGGCGCCGCGGCCAATCCGAACCTGGCCTGGACGGCCAAAGCGGCGAAGCTGGCGGCGCCGGCCAGGAAGCTGCGTCGTGAGGAAAGCATCAGCGTATCCATGTTGTTTGCGAGCATGTTGTTTATCGATCACTAATCAACCTGTTTGACGGCGACCGTCAAGATGTTGTTTAGTGGCCGCTATGGAACCTGATGCGAAATCGCGCGGCGGCCGGCCATGGAGCTTCGACCGCGACACGGCGGTCGAGACCGCCATGCGGCTGTTCTGGCGGCACGGCTATGAAGGCGTGTCGGTCGGCGACCTGACCAAGGCGATCGGCATCGCCCCGCCGAGCCTGTATTCGGCCTTCGGCAGCAAGGCCGGGCTGTACCGGGAGGCGCTGGATCGCTACGAGCATGGCCTCGGCTCGGTCGACGTAACGCGCATCGGCTCGGCCACGACGCTGGCGGAGGCGGTGCGGCAGCTGCTCGAGACCGCGGTCCGGGCCGTCACCCATCCCGATCGTGAGCGCGGCTGCATGGTTTCCAGCGGCATGACCGCCTGCCATCCCGATCATGCCGGGCTGGCGCGCGACCTCGCCGTCCGGCGCGACGCCATGCGGGAGCGCATCGCGCAGGCCCTCGGGCCTTTCGCCGAGGCCGGCGAGGCGGGCCGCCTGGCCCGGCATCTGACGGCGGTGATGCAGGGCATCTCGATCCAGGCCCGCGACGGCGTCCCGCCGGCGGAGCTGCAGGAGATCGTCGAGGACGTGGTCGCCGGCGTCGCCGCGCGGTCAGGCCGCTAGGACCCTTTCTCCGGCACCAGGATCCGCACCCCGGCGGCGTCGCAGCGGCGGGTGAAGTCGGGCGGGGGCGGGCGGTCGGTGGCGACCAGGTCGACATCGGCCAGGCTGCACACCTTCACCGGCGCCTCGCGGCCGAACTTGCTGTGGTCGGCGATCACCCAGGTCTCCGCCGCCTGGGCCATCGCCGCATGCGAGAACTCGGCCTCGAACAGGTGGAAGTCGACCAGCTCGCCCCGGCTGTTGATGCCGCCGACCGACAGCACGGCGCAGCGCACCTGGAACTGGCGCAGGAAGGCGATGGCCGAGGGGCCGAAGGCGGCGACGTCGTCGCCATTGACCTCGCCACCGCACAGAAAGACGCGGTTGTCGTTGCGGGGCGCCATGCGGCAGGCGATCTCGGCCGAGTTGGTCACCACCACCAGCCGGGAATGATGCGCCAGGGCCTGGGCGACATAGGCGGAGGTGGTGCCGTTGTCGAGGATGACCGGGTCGCCGTCGGCGATGCGGGCGGCGACCAGCGCCGCCACGGCCTGCTTGGCCTCGCGGTGGCGCTGCATCCGGCGCTGGAACGGCGGCTCCTCGAGCCCGTCCGGCAGCATCACGCCGCCATGGAAGCGCAGCACGGCGCCGGTCTCGATCAGCGGCTTGACGCTGCGCCGGATGGTCTCGGTCGAGACCTCGAAGCGCTGCGCCAGCTCGGCGATGCTGCAGCTGCCGGACTCGCGCACGGCCTGCAGGATCTCGCCCTGCCAACGGTTGGACAACATCGGCCCTGCGGCGTTCCCTCACCCCGGAAAATTGCCTTATCCTATCGGCGGCGCGGCGCGTCCTGTCCAGCTTCGATCGCAATCGGCCGTGAAATCGCGGCGGATTGTCACGCGGAAGTCGCCCATATCCACGAGACGCAACATAAAATGTTGCTTTGGTGTGGATTTCTGTCGCTTCGACATTGACGGGCAAGGGCTCGCGGCTTATCCGTCGATCAGGGGAGGCGGGAATGCCGGAGGCATCGGACATCATCGCCGGGCTGGGCTGCTGGAGCGGGCGCGTCACCATCGCCCCCCTGGCCGGCGGGCTGACCAACCGCAACTACCGGGTCGAGGATGCCGCCGGGGTCCATGTCGTGCGGCTGGGCGCCGACATCCCGCACCACCACATCCTGCGCTTCAACGAGCTGGCGGCCAGCCGCGCCGCGGCCTCCGCCGGCATCTCGCCCACGGTCGAGCATGCCGAGCCCGGCATCCTGGTGACGCGCTTCGTCGAGGGCGAGACCTTGACGCCGGAGCGGGTGCGGCAGGAGGCGCCGCGGGTGCTGGAGCTGGTGCGCCGGGTGCATCACGACATGCCGGCCCATCTGCGCGGCCCGGTGCTTTCCTTCTGGGTGTTCCATGTCGTGCGCGACTACGCCCACGCCCTGGCCGGGAGGCGGCCGGCGGCGGAGCTGGCCGGGCTGCTGGGCCGCGCCGAGCAGTTGGAGGCGGCGGTCGGGCCGGTCGAACTGGTGCTGGGCCACAACGACCTGCTGGCCGCGAACTTCATCGATGACGGGCAACGACTGTGGCTGGTCGACTGGGACTATGCCGGCTTCAACAGCCCGCTTTTCGACCTCGGCGGCCTGGCCTCGAACAACGGCTTCTCGGTGGCGGAGGAGGCGGCGATGCTGAACGCCTATTTCGGCGCCACGGCGTCGGCGGAGCTGCGCCGGCGCTACGCCGCGATGAAGGCGGCGTCGCTGCTGCGCGAGGCGATGTGGAGCATGGTGTCGGAAATCCATTCGACGCTGGATTTCGACTACGCCGCCTACACCGACGAGAATCTGCGGCGCTTCGAGGGCGCCTGGGACGACTTCCAGAGGATGTGAGAGCGCCATGACCGCCTTTCCCACCCAGGCCCGCGCCGTGGTCATCGGCGGCGGCATCGTCGGGGTCTCCACCGCCTATCACCTGGCCCGGCTGGGCTGGGCGGACACGGTGGTGATCGAGCGGCACAAGCTCACCTCCGGCTCCACCTTCCATGCCGCCGGCCTGGTCGGGCAGCTGCGCTCCAGCGCCAATATCACCCAGCTGCTGGGCCATTCGGTGCGGCTGTACACCGAGCTGGAGCGCGAGACCGGCCTGGCCACCGGCTGGAAGATGAATGGCGGCCTGCGCCTGGCCTGCACCGAGGCGCGCTGGACCGAGCTGAAGCGCCAGGCCACCACGGCCCGCAGCTTCGGCCTCGAGATGCACCTGCTGTCGCCCAAGGAGGCGCAGGACCTGTGGCCGCTGATGCGGGTCGACGACCTGGTCGGCGCCGCCTTCCTGCCGACCGACGGCCAGGGCAACCCGTCCGACATCACCCAGTCCCTGGCCAAGGGCGCGCGCATGGCCGGGGCGACGATCTGGGAGGACACCGAGGTCACCGGCATCGAGACGAAGGACGGGCGGGTGACGGCGGTCCTGACCAGCCGCGGCCGCATCGCCTGCGAGGCCGTGGTGAACTGCGCCGGGCAATGGGCGCGCGAGCTCGGCCGCCGGGTCGGGGTCAACGTGCCGCTGGTGTCGGTCGAGCACCAGTACATGGTGACCGAGCCGATCGAAGGCGTGACCCGCACCCTGCCGACCCTGCGCGACCCCGACCGGCTGACCTACTGGAAGGAGGAGGTCGGCGGGCTGGTGATGGGCGGCTACGAGCCGAACCCGATCGCCTGGGCGGTCGACGGCATCCCGGACGGATTCAACTTCCAGCTGCTGCAGCCGAACTGGGACCATTTCCAGCCGATCATGGAGCTGGCGCTGGGCCGGGTGCCGGCGCTGGAGACGGCGGGGGTGAAGGAGCTGATCGCCGGGCCGGAAAGCTTCACGCCGGACGGCAACTTCATCCTCGGCGAGGCGCCGGAGCTGCGCGGCTTCTATGTCGGCGCCGGCTTCAACGCCTTCGGCATCGCCTCGGGCGGCGGCGCCGGCAAGGCGCTGGCGGAATGGATCGCCGGCGGCGAGCCGCCCTACGATCTGTGGCCGGTCGACATCCGCCGCTTCGGCCGGGCCCAGGCCGATGTCGACTGGGTGCGCAGGCGGACGCTGGAGCTGTACGGCAAGCACTACACCATCGCCTGGCCGAATGAGGAGCATGCCAGCGCCCGGCCGCTGCGCCGGTCGCCGCTCTACGACCGGCTGAAGGCTCAAGGGGCCTGCTTCGGCGAGAAGCTGGGCTGGGAGCGGCCGAACTGGTTCGCCGCAGCGGGCGAGGCGGCGGAGGAGATCCCCGGCTTCGGCCGGCCGAGCTGGTTCGCGGCGGTGGCGCGCGAGCACAAGGCGACGCGCGAGGCGGTGACGGTGTTCGACCAGTCCTCCTTCGCCAAGTTCCAGCTGGTCGGCCGGGATGCGGAGGCGGCTTTGTCCTGGATCTGCGCCAACGATGTGGCGCGGCCGCCGGGCGCGCTGACCTACACCCAGATGCTGAACGCCCGCGGCGGCATCGAATGCGACCTCACCGTCGCCCGGCTGGCGGCGGACCGCTACCACATCACCACCGGCACCGGCTTCGCCACCCACGACTTCGACTGGATCGCGCGCAGCATCCCGGCGGGCGCCGACGCGCATCTGGTCGACGTCACCTCGGCCTATGCGGTGCTCAGCCTGATGGGGCCGAAGGCGCGCGACGTGCTGCAGGCGCTGACCCGCGACGACGTCTCGAATGCCGGCTTCCCCTTCGGGCGGGTGCGCCAGATCGCGGTGGCCGGCGCCCCGGTGCTGGCCCTGCGCATCACCTATGTCGGCGAGCTGGGGTGGGAGCTGCACATCCCGACCGAATTCGCCGTCGGGGTCTATGAGGCGGTGATGGCGGCGGGGGCGGCGCATGGCATCGCCAATGCCGGCTACCGCGCGATCGAGACGCTGCGGCTGGAGAAGGGCTATCGCGCCTGGGGCAGCGACATCGGCCCGGACCACACGCCGCTGGAGGCCGGGCTCGGCTGGGCGGTGAAGCTGAAATCCCCGATCCCGTTCCAGGGACGGGAGGCGCTGGAGGCACAGCGTGGCCAGAGATTGAAGAAGATCCTGGCGACCTTCACCGTCGACGACCCGGCGGTGGTGCTGCTGGGGCGCGAGACCATCCTGCGCGACGGCCGGCCGGCCGGCTGGCTGTCCAGCGGCGGCTTCGGCCACACCCTGGGCAAGCCGATCGGCCTCGGCTATGTCCGCGATCCGGCCGGGCTGGACCGAGCAGCGGTGCTGGGCAGCACCTATGAGCTGGAGGTCGCGACCGAGCGGGTGCCGTGCACCGTGCATCTCGACCCGCTCTACGATCCGCGGATGGAGCGGGTGAAGGGGTAGGCCGGATCACGGCCGCTAGACCGGCAGGGGCGCGTCCGGCTTCACGGCGGCGATCGACGCGTAGGTGTGGGTCTCCCTGACGCCCGGCAGGGGCAGGATCACCCGCTGCAGGAAGTCCTGGAACGCCGCCATGTCGGCGATCCGGGCCTTGACCAGATAGTCGAAGCCGCCGACCACCATATGGCATTCCAGGATTTCGGGCGCCCGCCGCACGGCCTCG
>NZ_JBCNNF010000218.1:0-11606 GCF_039594555.1 Inquilinus sp. | reverse complement strand
ATCACGGCTAGGCAGCTCGGATTGCCTCTCCCGCCTGGCGGGAGAGGTCGGGCGTCCGCAGGACGGCCGGGTGAGGGCTGGCCCAGGCCTCGACGAAATCCCCTCACCCGGAGCCGCTTCGCGTCTCCGACCTCTCCCGCAAGCGGGAGAGGCACGCGTCACCGCCGATTGAGGTGGCTCTAGATTACTTCACCGCGCCGGCGGTCAGGCCGCGGATGATGTAGCGCTCGAGAAAGATGCCGATCACGGCCAGCGGCGCGATCGCCGCGGTCGACAGCGCCGCCATCGACCACCAGTTGATGCCTTGCGACCCGGTCTGGCTGGCCACCATCACCGGCAGCGTCTTGGCGTCGGAGCTGGTCAGCAGCGCGGCGAAGAAATACTCGTTCCAGCACAGCACGACCGACAGGATGAAGGCCGCCACCATGCCGGGCAGGGCCAGCGGCAGCACGATGCGCAGGAAGGCCTGCCACACCGTCGCGCCGTCCACCCGCGCCGCCTCCTCCAGCTCGATCGGGATGGTGGCGAACTGGTCGCGCATGATCCAGATCACGATCGGCAGCACCATCAGCGCATAGACCAGGATCAGCCCGATCCGCGTGTCCAGCAGCGCCAGCTCCTTGTACAGGACCAGGAACGGCATCGCCAAAACCACCGGCGGCAGGATCAGCTGCGACAGGAACCAGAAGGAGATGTCCTTGTTGCGCCATGGCCCGAACTTGTAGCGGAAGCGGCTGAGGCCGTAGGCGGCGAGCGAGCCGATCACCACCGCCAGCAGCGAGGCGCCGACCGAGGCGACGATGCTGTTCTCGAAGCGCAGCAGGAACTCCTCCCGCACCGTCGAGGTGGCGCCGATCGTGTCGGGCGACAGGCCCAGCGAGCGCCAGCCGCGCCAGTCCGGCTGGTAGTCGACGAAGGGGATCAGGTGCCCCTGGGTGACGTCGACCGCGGTCTTGAACGAGGTCGTCACCGTCCAGTAGATCGGGAACAGCGAGATGAAGGCCCACAGCAGCGCCGCGGCGTAGAGCAGCGTGCGGCCGGAGAGGCGCTTCACGCGCCAGGCTGCCGCGCCGCTCACGTCAGCCGCCGCATCCAGCGGCTGACCAGGTTCAGGAGCGCGGTCACGAAGACGATGATCATGATGAAATAGACCTGCGCCAGCATGGTGCCGTAGCCGACATTGGATCGGTCCCGGTATTCGCGGTAGATGAAGCTCGACACCGTGTCGGTGGCACCGCCGGGCCCGCCCGACGTCACGTTGATGACGATGTCGGCCAGCTTGAGCTCGAAGATGATCCGCAGGATCACCGCGGTGACGCTGACCGGCAGCATCAGCGGGAAGGTGATCTTCCAGAAGGACTGCCAGGCCTTGGCGCCGTCGATCCGTGCCGCCTCCAGGATGTCGTTCGGGATGGCCTGCAGCCCGGCCAGCAGCAGGATCATGATGAACGGGATCGAGACCCAGCCATCCATCGCCATGATGCTGATCCGCGCCATCCAGGGCGAGGCGAAGAAGGCCGGGTTCTCCCAGCCCAGGAACCGGGCCAGCGAGGCCGCCGGACCGAAGCGGTATTCCATGATCGACTTGCCGATCATCCAGCTGACCGCGACCGGGCTCAGCATGAACGGCATCAGGAAGGCGACGCGGAAGAACTTGCGGGCGCGGATCTCGGCGTTCAGCAGCAGGGCCAGGCCGAAGGCGATGGCGTATTGCACCAGCACGGCCAGCACGTACCAGACCATGTTGCCGAGCGCGTTCCAGTAATACGGGTCGGCCCACAGCGCGCGCAAATTGTCGAGGCCGTTGAGCTGCCGGCCGGCGAAGGAGCTGAGGTTCCAGTCGGTGAAGGCGATGTAGAGGCCGAAGATGGTGGGGAAGATCACCATCGACACGGTGAACAGCACCGCCGGCAGCAGGAACAGCGCCCGGTGCCCGGCCTCGCCCCGGATCATCACCTGGCCCGCCCCCAGCGCCACCGCCCAGGCGAGATAGGCGTAGAGCAGGGGGCGCCAGCTCTCGAAGCCGAGGACGACGGTGCCGGCCGAATCCAGCACCTGCGCCAGGGCCATCGCCGCGAGTGCGAGCGTGGCGAGCCCGATCAGCCACCGCCCCGCGGCCTTGCGGCCGGCCGGGATGTGGGACGAGACGGGCTTGATGCTGTGGTCGCCGGCCAGGCCGCCGGCGCCGATCTCCGCTTCGCTCATGCTGGTCCAGGGATGGCTGCGGAAGGACAGATAGACAACGTCCCCCCTCCCCCTGCGGGAGGGGGGTAGGGGGAGGGGGTTGTCGATCGAAGGGAACAGCCGCCTCCGGGCTGATGCTTCGTGGGTCCCCGGCCCAGTGGCGGAAACCCCCTCCCCCTGGCCCCCTCCCGCGAGGGGAGGGGGGACAAGGACGGAAGCGGCTCCGGCACTGTTCGGACGATCTCGGACCTCACAACCCGAGCGACGCCTTGTAGAGGGCGATCTGCTTCTCGCGGCCGATCTGGTCGGTGATCTTCTCCCAGGCGGCGGCGATGGCGTCGGCGCCGGCCTGGGCCGTGTTCTTGCCGGCGAAGACCTTCGCCAGTTCGTCCTCCGCCACGCTGTAATACTGGAAGATGCCGGGGATGCGCGGCTCGATCGCCGCGTTCGGGTGGTTGTAGGAGTCGGCGTTGGCCTTCAGGTAGGAGGTGATGAAGGCCTCGTCATAGCCGGCGGCGACCCATTCCGGGATCTGGAAGTGGCTGTTCCGGTAGGGCTGGAAGCCGGACGGGTAGGCCGAGGTCCACAGCGACAGGTCCTTGCCGCCGAGATGGGCCGCGGCGCTCCAGGCCGCCTTGTGCTTCTGCGGGTCGCTGTCGACCCGGGCCATGACATAGACGCCCCAACCCAGATAGGCCATGTTCGGCGCATAGTTCGGACCGCCGGGCAGCTTGTCCCACGCCCCGGTCTTGGCGTTGTAGACGTCGTCCGACCCCGGCAGGATGCTGAAGCCGCAGGTGTCGCCGACCACCGAGGAATCGCTGGTCTTGGCGTTCGACCCGACATCGCCCCACCACGCCACCATCGACCCGGTGCCGGCCAGGAACTGCTGGAAGGCGGTGGTGTTCGGGTCGGCGTTCAGCTGGTCCGCCGGCTCCGACGGCAGGGCGTCGATCACGTCCTGGATCGCGCGCACCCAGGCCGGGTTGTTGACCCGCGGCTTCATGGTGTCGACGTCGAACAGCCAGGCCTTGTCGCTCGGGTGCTTGGCATAGGCCGAGGCGCGGCTGCCCAGGAAATAGAAGCCGAAGCCGCCCCAGGCCTTGGGCGCGTCGAGATAGCCGTAGGCGTCCTGGCCGGCGACCTTCTTGCCCTTCAGGAACTTGGTCGCCGCCTGGACCTGCTGCCAGGTCTTCGGCACGCCCCAGTCGCCCTGGCCGCCGCCATCCTTCCAGGCCTTGGCCA
This sequence comes from Inquilinus sp., assembly GCF_039594555.1. Classification (GTDB taxonomy): domain Bacteria; phylum Pseudomonadota; class Alphaproteobacteria; order DSM-16000; family Inquilinaceae; genus Inquilinus. The sequence goes on along the minus strand of NZ_JBCNNF010000218.1, from coordinate 8,177 downwards.
GGTCGGCGTCGGAGAACACGTCGGTGCGGTAGTTGAAGGTGTGGCAGTCGCCGTCGATCGAGATGCGGTAGGTCTTGCCGTTCCAGGTGCCGACCGGCGCCTTCAGATAGCCGACATAGTCGTCCATCTCGATCTGGGTCTTGACCCAGTCCGGCATCTCCGACGCCAGGCCCTTGCCGCAGACATCGCCCTCGAACGGGGCGCCCATCTCGACGATGTCGAAATCCACCGTGCCGGTGGCGATGGCCTGCTGCAGCCGCGGGTTGTAGTCGGCCTGGGCCAGGTCGATCCAGGTGATCTCGGCCCCGGTATAGGCCTCCCACGGCTTCAGGAAGCCGCGGAACAGCAGGTTGTGCAGGTTCTGGTTGTTCAGCCCCATGAAGCTGAGCTTGACGCCCTTGAACTCGCCCTCCTTGACCTGCGCCTTGGTCGGGCCCAGGCACAGCTCGCCCACCTTCTGCCAGTCGGCATCGGTCGGTGACCCCTTGCCCACGCCGGGGATCTGCAGCAGCTGGGCGCGCAGGCTGTCCTGCGCCAGCGCGGTCGAGGAGAGGAGGCCGGGCAGCCCGGCCGTGCCGAGAGCGGCGCCGAGCCCGGCCGCGCCCTTCAGCACTGCGCGCCGGCTGGCCTGCATCCCGACGAGGCGGTCGTAATCCTGTCGCTTCACCGTGGAGTCTCCCTATCGTCTTGATGGTCTTATCGTTGTCGCCGCCTTCGACCGCGCCGCAACCGCCACGGGCCGTGCCGCCCGACCGTTTCCGACCCGAGGGTTCGTGAAACGTTTCATGACAGCGTTGCCACACGATGCGATTTCGGCGGGTGCCGAAGGCGATCCTGAGTATGATGCGGCGACGAAAGGGGTGCAAGGGAGCGGCCGGGAGCCGCCCTGACCCCAAGCAGGGAAGGACGCGGAAGGTGGCTGTGGGCAATTTCCAGCGGGTGTTCGGCGAGACCAAGCCGGTGATCGCCATGGTGCATTTCGGGGCGCTGCCGGGCGCGCCGCTCTACGACTCGGCCGCCGGTCTCGACGGGCTGCTGGAGGGCGCGCGGCGCGACCTGCAGGCGCTGCAGGCCGCCGGCTTCGACGCCGTGATGTTCGGCAATGAGAACGACCGGCCCTACGAGTTCAAGGTCGACACGGCTTCGGTCGCGACCATGGCCTATCTGATCGGCCGGCTGCGGCCGGAGATCACGGTGCCCTTCGGCGTCAACGTGCTGTGGGACCCGGCCGGGTCGGTCGCGCTGGCCGCCGCCACCGGCGCCGCCTTCATCCGCGAGATCATGACCGGCACCTATGCCTCGGACATGGGGCCGTGGAACCCGGATGCCGGCGCGGCGATGCGCTATCGCAACCGGCTCGGCCGCCAGGATCTGGCGATGCTGTACAACATCTCGGCCGAATTCGCCTGGTCGCTGGACCGGCGCGACCTGGCCGACCGGGCGCGCAGCGCCGTGTTCTCAAGCATCCCGGACGCCATCCTGGTCTCCGGCACCATCACCGGCGAGGCGGCGGCGATGTCCGACCTCGAGGCGGTGAAGCGGGTGCTGCCGGACACACCGGTGCTCGCCAACACCGGGGTCAAGCACGCCACGGTGGCCGACGTGCTGCGGGTGGCCGATGGCTGCATCGTCGGCTCCTCGCTCAAGGTCGACGGCCACACCTGGAATGCGGTGGACCCCGACCGGGCGGCGGAGTTCATGCGCCTGGCGCGGGCGGCGCGGAAGGGCTGACGGCGATGGCGACGGAGGACCTGCCGGGCGCCGACCCGGTCAAGCAGCGCCTGCGTGGGCTGGTGGCGGAGCTGATGCTGATCCCCGGCCTCAGCGGCCATGAGGGGCGGGTGCGGCGGCATCTGGCTGGGCTGCTCTCCGGGCTCGGCCTCGCCTCGCGCTCCGACCGGCTGGGCAACCTGATCGCGACGGTCGAGGGCACGGTGGCGGGGCCCAGCGTCATGCTGTTCGCCCATATGGACCAGCTGGGCCTGATCGTCCGCAAGATTGAGCCCGGCGGGCTGGTGCGGGTGGAGCGGCTGGGTGGGGTGCCGGAGAAGGCGCTGGCCTCGCAGGCGGTGGTGTTCTGCGTCGGGGCCGGCCGCGACGTGCCGGGCGTGATCGCAAACAAGAGCCACCACGCCACCTCGCAGGAGGAGAAGTACCGCGTCCTGCCGTATCCGGAGATCTATATCGACGCCGGCTTCGACAGCGCCGCCGAAGTGCTGGCCGCCGGCATCGACATCGGCACGCCCGTCGTCTACGCGCCGAAGGTGGTCGAGCTGGCGGGCGGCCGCATCGCCGGCACGGCGGTGGACGACCGGGCCGGCTGCGCCGTGATCGTCGAGGTCGCCCGCGCCCTGCTGGCGGCGCCGCGGCGGCCGACGGTGCATCTGGTGTTCTCGGTGCAGGAGGAGTTCAACCTGCGCGGCGCGGTCACGGCGGCGCAGGCGCTGGCGCCGGACATCGCCATCCAGCTCGACATCGTGCTGGCCACCGACACGCCGGACATGGCGCAGCGCGGCGATGTCCGGCTCGGCGGCGGCCCGGCGATGAGCCTGTACAGCTTCCATGGCCGTGGCACGCTGAACGGCACCATCCCGCACCCGGCGCTGGTCGCCCTGTTCGGCGAGGCCGCGCGCGGCGAGGGCATCCCGCTGCAGAAGAGCGCGCATGTCGGGCTGCTGACCGATTCCTCCTATGTGCAGCTGGTCAACGAAGGCGTCGCCTCGATCGACCTCGGCTACCCGGCCCGCGGCACCCATTCCTCGCTCGAGATCTGCGACCTCTCCGACCTGGCCGGTCTGGCGCGCCTGCTGGCCGCCGGCATCGGCCGCATCGACGAAAGCTTCAGCCTGGACCGCGACCGGTACGAGACATGACGCATCACTATCTCGGCATCGACATCGGGACCTTCGAGTCCAAGGGCGTGCTGGTGGCGGCCGATGGCAGCATCGCCGCGATGGCCGCCAAGCCGCACAAGCTGATCGTGCCGCAGCCCGGCTGGGCCGAGCACCGGCCGAAGGAGGATTGGTGGGACGATGTCACCTTCCTCTGCCGCACGCTCCTGGCCGAGAGCGGCGTGCCGCCCGAATCGATCCGGGCGGTCGGCCTCAGCGCCATCGGGCCGTGCATGCTGCCGGTCGACGCGGCGGGCGAGCCGCTGATGAACGGCGTGCTGTACGGCGTCGACACCCGCGCCCATCAGGAGATTGCGGATCTCACGGCCCAGATCGGCGAGGACGTGCTGCTGGAGCGCTGCGGCAACGCCCTGACCTCGCAATCGGTCGGGCCGAAGATCCTGTGGCTGAAGCGCAACCGGCCGGAGATTTTCGCCCGCACGGCGAAGATCCTGACCTCGACCTCATTCCTGGTGCACAAGCTGACCGGGCGCTTCGTCATCGACCACTACACCGCGGCCAATTCCAGCCCGTTCTACCTGGCCGATGAGCTGGCCTGGAGCGACGAGCTGGCGCCCGGCATCCTCGATCTCGGGCTGATGCCGGACCTGGCCTGGAGCACCGACATCGTCGGCACCGTCACCCGCCAGGCGGCCGCAGAGACCGGGCTGGCCGAGGGCACGCCGGTGATCGCCGGCACCATCGACGCGGCGGCGGAGGCGGTCAGCGTCGGCGTGCTCGACAGCGGCGACATGATGGTGATGTACGGGTCGACCATCTTCACCATCCTGCTCGGCGACACCCGGGTCCGCGACCCGCGGCTGTGGTGGGCGCCCTGGCTGATGCCGGGCCAGCACGCGGCGCTGGCCGGCCTGGCCACCAGCGGCACGCTCAGCCACTGGTTCCGCGACCAGTTCGCGCGCGAGCTCGACCCGGCCACGGCGATCCAGGCGCTGGTGGCGGAGGCGGAGCAGTCGCCGCCCGGGGCGCGGGGGCTGGTGCTGCTGCCCTATTTCTCCGGCGAGCGCACGCCGATCCACGACCCGCAGGCCAAGGGCGCGCTGTTCGGCCTGAACCTGACCCACACCCGCGGCGACATCTGCCGCGCGGTGTTCGAGGGCATCGCCTGCGGCACCGCCCATATCGTCGAGACCTATCGCGAGGCGGGGCAGGTGCCGCGCGCGGTGTATTCGGTCGGCGGCGGCACCAAGAACCGGGTGTGGTCGCAGGCCACCTCCGACATCTCCGGCCATCCGCAGATCCTGCGGCAGAAGACCTTCGGCGCCAGCTATGGCGACGCCTTCCTGGCGGCGCTGGCGGTCGGCGACGTCCAGCCGGGCGACATACGGGCGTGGAACCCGACCGCCTCGGAGATCGTGCCCGACCCGGCCCAGGCCGAGCTTTACCGGCGGCAGTTCGGGGTCTTCAAAGACCTGTATCCGGCGACGCGGGATTTGATGCGGCGCTTGGACGGGTAGGGGTGCCAGACCCGCTCATCCCACTCCGTCATCGCGACCCCGGCCTTGAGCCGGGGGAAGCAATCCATGCAGCCGCTGTTGCGGGACCATGGATTGCTTCGTCGGCTTCGCCTCCTCGCAATGACGGTGAGGGGAGGCGCCGCCCGTTACGATCCCGCGTTGGCCTGCTGCTGCGGCAGCGGCTGCACCGGCATGCCGGGGTAGAAGATCTTCTGCAGGTTGCCGGTGATGACGCGGTCGCCCTCGGCCAGCCCCTTCTGGATCGAGACCAGCTCGCCATCCGTCGGGCCCAGCGTCACCAGGCGCTGCTCGGCCCGGTTGTCCTTGCTGACGACATAGACGTAGCGCCCGAACTGGCTGGCCGCGACCGCCACCTGCGGCACCATCAGCGCATCCGGCTGCGGCGCCAGATGGACGCGGACGCGGACATACTGGCCGGGCAGCACGCCGAAATCGCCGTTGCCGACGGTGGCGCGCGCCAGGATCGTCCCGGTGTGGTTGTCCACGGCGTTGTCCAGGAAGGTCAGCTCGCCCTGGTGCTTCGGCTCGGTCTCGCCCGGCAGCAGCACGTCGACCGTGACCTTCCCCTTGGCCTTCGCCGCCTGGATCTTGGTCAGCTCGCTCTCGCTGGGGTTGAAGGTGATGTAGATCGGGTCGAGCTGCACCAGGGTGTTGAGGGCGCTGCCGCCGACGCTGACCAGCGTGCCCACCGGCGCCTGGTTGCGGCCCAGCCGCCCGGCGAAGGGGGCGCGGATCTCGGTATAGCCGACATTCAGCTCGGCCTGGCGCTGCGCCGCCTGGTCGGCGGCCAGGGCGGCCTGGGCCTGCTTCAGGTTGCTCTGGCGCTGGTCGAAGGTGTCCTTGTCTAGCCAGCCGTTCTTGGTCAGCTCGCTGCCCCGGTCGTAGTTCGAGCGCAGATAGTCGATATTGGCCTGGTCGCGCTGCAACTGGGCGTTGGCCTGGTCCAGCGCGGCCTGGAAGTCGCGCGGGTCGATCTTGTACAGCAGGTCGCCCTGCTTGACGTCGCTGCCGTCGGCCGCCGGCTGCGCCTGGATGTAGCCGGAGACCTTGGCCTGCAGGCTGATGGCGGCGATCGATTCGGTGCGTGCGGAATAGTCGAGATAGATCGGCAGCGACCGCTTCAGCACCGGCGCCACCGGCACCGGCATGGCGGGGGGCGGCCCGCCGGCCGGCGCGGCTTCGGCCTTCGCCGTCTCGCTGCCCAGCGCCAGCAGGGCCGGGGGAAGATGGCCGGTCTTGTACAGGCCGGCGCCGACGGCGGCGACCACGACGATCGATCCCAGGATGACGGTACGGACGCGCATGGCGCGGGTCTCCACTCTATTCGGCCGGGCGGGCCGTCGGCTCCAGCCGATGGCCGTCGGTGGCATGGGGGCTTTCCGTGCTGCCGCGGCGTTCGCGGAAGGATTCGATGACGGCGTAGAACACGGGCACGAAGATCAGCGTCAGGATGGTGGCGGCCAGCATGCCGCCGAACACCGTGGTGCCGATCGACTGGCGGCTGGCGGCGCCGGCGCCGGTGGCGATCATCAGCGGCACCACGCCCAGGATGAAGGCGAAGGCCGTCATCAGGATCGGCCGCAGGCGCAGCCGGCCGGCTTCCGCCGCCGCCTCGACGATGCTGTGGCCATCCTCGCGCAGCCGCTTGGCGAACTCCACGATCAGGATGGCGTTCTTGGCCGACAGGCCGATCAGCATGACCAGTCCGATCTGCGAGTAGACGTCGATCTGCATCTGCCGGGCCCACAGTGCCGCGAATGCCCCGAACAGGGCCAGCGGCACCGCCAGCAGCACCATGAACGGCATCGACCAGCTCTCATACTGCGCCGCCAGGATCAGGAAGACGAAGACGAGGGCGAGGCCGAAGACGAGGGCCGCGACCGACCCCGCCTGCAGCTCCTGGAAGGTGATGCCGGTCCATTCATAGGTGAAGTCGTGCGGCAGCGCCGTGGCCGCCGCCCGCTCCATCGCCGCGATCGCCTGGCCCGAGCTGTAGCCCGGGGCCGGGGCGCCGTTGATCTTGGCCGAGGTGTAGTTGTTGTAGTGTGGCACCGTGTCCGGCCCGGCGATCGGCTTCAGGTCGCCCAGCGTGCTCAGCGGCACCATGCCGCCCGCCGCATTGCGGACATAGAGGCGCGAGATGTCGGTCGCCGAGCCGCGGGCGTCCTTCTCCGCCTGCAGGGTGACGCGGAAGGTGCGGCCGAACAGGTTGAAGTCGTTGACGTAGAGCGACCCGAGATAGATCTGCAGCGTGTTGAAGACGTCCGGCAGGGTCAGGCCCAGCATCTTCGCCTTGTTGCGATCCAGGTCGTAATTGTACTGCGGGGTCGTGGTGCTGAAGCTGCTGAACAGCTGGTGCGGGTCCAGCTCCGGCTGCTTCCGGGCCTCGGCCAGCACCGCCTGGGTCGCGGCGTTCAGCGCGATGGCACCCTGACCGGACAGGTCCTCGACCTGGAACTCGAAGCCGCCGGTGGTGCTGATGCCCGGGATAGACGGCGGGTCGAAGGCCAGCGCGAAGGCCTCGGGGATCTGCATCAGCTGCGCGCCGACCTTCTGGGCCAGGGCCGACGCGCTCTCATCCGGCCCGCGCTCGGACCAGGGCTTGAGGATGGCGAACTGCGCCGCGGAGTTCGACTGGGCGGCGCTGGTCAGGAAGTTCAGGCCGACGATCTCGCCGACCGTCTCGATGCCCGGCGTCGCCTCCAGGATCGCGCGGGTCTTCTTCGCCACCGCCTCGGTGCGCTCCAGCGACGCGCCGTCGGGCAGCTGGATGACGACGAAGAAATAGCCCTGGTCCTCGACCGGCAGGAAGGTCGACGGCAGGCGCGTCGACACCCAGTAGGTCAGGCCGAGGCCGGCGACGAACAGGATCATCACCAGCCAGCGGATGCGGATCAGGAACCGCACCAGCGCCGCATAGCCGTGCGACAGCGCGTTGAAACCGGCGTTGAACCAGCGGAACAGGATGAAGGGCGTGTGCGGCCGGTGGCGCAGGAAGGCGGCGCTCAGCGCCGGGCTCAGCGTCAGCGAGTTGAAGGCTGACAGGCCGACCGAAATGGCGACGGTCAGCGCGAACTGGTTGTACAGCCGGCCGGAGACTCCCGGGATGAAGGCGACCGGGATGAACACCGCCATCAGCACCGCGGTGGTGGCGATGATCGGGCCGGTGACCTCGCTCATCGCCTTGCGCGTCGCCGCCAGCGGCGGCAGCCCGGCTTCCAGCTGCCGCTCGACGTTCTCGACCACGACGATGGCGTCGTCGACCACCAGGCCGATGGCCAGCACCATGCCGAGCAGGCTCAGCATGTTCAGCGAGAAGCCCATCCCGTCCATGATCACCAGCGTCGCGATCAGCGACACCGGGATGGCGATGACCGGGATCAGGGTGGTGCGCCAGTTCTGCAGGAAGATGAAAACCACCAGCACGACCAGCGCCAGCGCTTCCAGCAGCGTCTTCAGCACGTCTTCCATCGCCGCCGACACGAAGCGCGTGGTGTCGTAGCGGATGCCGTATTCGATGCCGGCCGGGAAGCGCTGCTTCAGCTGCTCCATCTTGTTCTGCACGGCCTCCTGCAGCGCCAGGGCGTTCGACCCGGGCTGCTGGAACACGGCGACGACCACCGCCGGCCGGCCGCCGAAATAGCCGGAGGACGAGTATTGCAGGGCGCCCAGCTCGACGCACGCCCGCACGCCGGCTGCGTGTGGCATTGGCGACGCGCATGCCCGGCGCCGGCGTCACGCATCCGGATTGCGTCGCCGCGGCCGAGCAGGTGGCGCGCACGCTCGA
>NZ_JBCNNF010000217.1:0-11617 GCF_039594555.1 Inquilinus sp. | reverse complement strand
TCTCCTGGATCATCGTCTGGCCCGAGACCAGCGGCAGGAACTGCTTGGGATAGCCGGCCCGCGACAGCGGCCACAGCCGCGTCCCCGACCCGCCCGACAACACCACCGGAACCACCGCTTGCTCGATCCGATTCATGACCTGCTCCAGATTTCAGGCGCTGACCTTGTATCAGCCATCAGGTTGGCGAATTCAACACTTCGAAGACCATCAAATTCAGGGAAAATCTTCCGCTAACCCGAGCTCGCCCGATGGTCCCATACGGCGCTATGACGCTTGGGATCTGCGGATTGTTCCCGCGACATCCGATCCTGGGGTGTTTCCGCCGCTGACCGACGCGAAATCTGATTTCGCGTCGTTATGATTTGAATTTATGTGCGCTGCAGCATAGTCTTCGATTCCGAGCGGGGCGTCCAGCCGCCCGTTCGAATCCCAGGTTTCCCCGGTCGAAGGGTCCTCGTCCATGAAGATTCAAGCCTTGGTCGCAGCGGTGATTCCTGATGCCTCCGCTTCGGTGATCGATCCCCATGAGCTGCAGGATCTGATCGACGCGGCGGATTGGGACGGCGTCAACGCCCGGTCGCTGGAGTCGCGCGCCGCGCCGCCCCGCGACGGGGTGCCGGGCGTGCAGCCGCGGCGCACGGCGCTGCTGGACCGGCTGTACAGCGTCGCCCGCGACTCGGAGGAGGATTTCAATCCGGCGGACGCGGCCAAGGCGGCTGCGGCGCTTTGCCTCTCCCAGCACAACCACGTGCTGTCGCCGCTTGATCAACCGGCAAATGGGCAGCCGGCGATCGGCGGCGTCTTCGTCGAGGACGGCATGCTGCATCTCTGGGGCATCAACCAGCTGGACCCGGCCGAGCCGGTCGAGCTGGCCCTGGTGATCGACGGCCGCCGCATCTTCGATGCGCGGACGGATCCGTCGACCGGCCGCGTCGCCTTCGCCGCCACCCGGCTGCACGGCCGGCACCGCTCGCTCGGCTTCGAGCTCGACGGCACCGTGATCCCCGGCCCGGCCTTTACCGCCCTGTCCTTCTGGAAGGACCCGGACGCGCTGGGCGAACTGGCCGACCACCTGGCGGACATGGTCGGCCGCACCGACTATCTCGGCGCCCGCTACATCGCCAAATGCCACCTGCCGAAGACCATGGCGCGGCTCGACGTCGCCAAGGACGGCGACAAGGTCAAGGGCCGCATCCCGGAATTCGTCCGCTACATGGCGAACCGGTACGATTGCGACACCAAGAACCTGGTCGGCTACCAGGGCACGGCGCAGTGGATCATCTCCGACGTCATGGAGTATGCCGACCGCCGCAGCATCTTCTGCATGACCAACGAGATCCACGAGGCGCTGTCCGAGGGCGTGTTCAACAAGCGCGCCCTGAAGAACGACGTCTCGCTGGCGCTGTTCTCGTTCTGGCGCCGGCACTACCAGCATATCGATATCTTCAGCGACGAGGGGCTGCGCAAGGTTCAGTACAAGTTCGCCACCGCGCCCTTCATCAGCGACAAGAACAACCAACTGCTGATCTCCAAGGCGCTGAAGGAGCGGCTGAGCGCGGTGGTCGACGCCTACCGCACCCGGGCCCTGCCGTGGAGCTGGTACTGGCTGTTTCGGCACGAGGACGAAGGCACCACCCACAAGATGATGGAGGCCGGCTATGCGCTGACCCTGTCGTTCAAGGAGGTGCTGGCCGACCTGATCGAACCCAACCGCTGCTCCTTCAACCCGCGCAACTGGATGTCCTACTGGGGGTCGACCCCGCAGGAGGTCGCGGGCCACTTCACCCGATTCGACCTGGCGCTGATCTCGCTCCTCAACGGCCGCGCGGTGCCGGAGGAGCTGATCGCCGAGCGCGGGCCGGACGTGCTGCGCCGGCAGCTGATCGACCAGGTCTACAGCCGGTCGCCGCGCCTGGCCGCGATCTCCGCGGTGGCGCCGGAGCTGGCGGCCGCCCCGGCGGCGGACCCGGCGATCCAGTACATCGACCTGGTGATCGTCGGCCATGCCAACGCCACCGGCCTCGGCCGCAACCTCAACATGTTCGTCGAGGCGCTGTCGCATTTCGACCCGCTGGTGTTCAACGCCGATGACGGCCAGTGCGTGAACCCCGAGGGGCGGTACCGCGAGGACATGAACCTGCGCGCCCGGGTGGTGGTGCTGTGCGTCAACGCCGACCGGGCGCCGGAGATGATCGCCCGCTTCGCCTCGATCTGCGAGGACGCGCACATCATCGGCTTCTACCTGTGGGAGACCGACACGCCGCCGGAGACCCACCTGCTGGGCGCCAATGCGGTGGACGAGATCTGGGCCCCGTCCGGCTTCGTCGCCGACGGCTATCGCAAGATCACGGCGACGCCGATCAGCAACATCCGCAAGGGCCTGGCCAGGCCGCCGGCCCGGGTGTTCAGCCCGTTCCTCGACCGCTTCCGGCGCAGCCCGAGCGAGCTGATCTTCCTGTCGCTGGCGGAGTTCGGCTCCTCGATCGTGCGCAAGAACCCACTCTCGGTGGTCAAGGCCTTCCAGCAGGCCTTCGCCGAGGGCGACGAGGAGGTGCGGCTGCTCCTGAAGATGCGCGAGATCGACCCTGGCCACTGGAGCAACTTCGACGGCTACTGGGAAGAGGTCGAGGAGCGCATCACCGGCGACAGCCGGATCGAGATCGTCGAGGGCAACCTGACCGACGCCGAGTACTGGTCGCTGATCGACTCCTCGGACGTGTTCGTGGCGCTGCACCGGGCCGAGGGCTTCGGCTACGGCATCGCCGACGCGATGATGCTGGGCAAGCCGGTGATCGTCTCCGACTATTCCGGCACCCAGGATTTCTGCACGGCGGACAATTCCTTCCTGGTCGATGTCGACGTGGTGCCGACGCCGCCGGAGCAGATGCGCAGCAAGTCGTATGTCGGCCACTGGGCCAGCCCGCGGGTCGACCAGGCGGCGGCGGCGATGCGCGCCATCCTGGAAGACCGCGAGGCGGCGAAGGCCCGGGCGCTGAAGGGCCAGGCGCGGATCTTCGCCGATTACAGCTTCGAGGACTGGCAGAGCGGCCTGGCCACCCGGATCTGCGACCAGCTGGCCCGGCAGCAGGGCTGACGGCGCGGGTGTCGTTGGCGGGGCCTCTCCCGCTTGCGAGGCCTTTCGGAATTCCCTCGGATCGTCCTGGGCGCTGAATACGAAAGCAGACCGAGTCCCCCCTCCCCCTCCCCCCTCCCCCTCCCCCCTCCCGCAAGGGGAGGGGGGGACTAAGAAAGAGAAGGTCGCGGCTATTGTGAAAGGGTCTCGCAAGCGGGAGAGGCCATGCGCTCTGCCGCCGATACCCAATCGTGACCGGGGAGAGATCCTCACATAGGCTCCGGGAGGACCATGCGTTTCCTGATCCTCGCCGCCTATATCGCGTTGTCGACCTTCCAGGCGGTGATCATCTGCTCCGGCCTCGTCGCCTGGACCGGCATCCCGGCCGCCGCCGCGGTGCCGATCGCGACGCTGCTTGGGCTGGTGCCCGGGCCCGGCACGATTCTCGCCATCCTCGCCGCCGGCTCCGCCTGGGGCTGGCCGTGGTTCGGGTCGACCGCGCTGTTCTGCGGGCTGCTGGCGCTGTGGGGGCATGTGACGCTGCACCACGCTCTGCCGGCGCTGTCTTCGGACAGGGAGTAGGGGCCGATCAGCCGGCCGATGCGGCGATGAAGACCGCCCGCTGGGCGGCGAAGGCCCGCTGATAGGCCGGCCGTGCCTCGCCGCGGGCGATATAGGCGGCGACGCCCGGATACTCCCCGAGCAGATCCGACCCCTGCAGCCGGCGCAGCACCGTCACCATCAGCAGGTCGCCGGCGCTGAACCCGCCGTCGAGCCATTCGGCATCGCCGAGATGCCTGGACAGCCCGTCCAGCCGCTTCCGGATGGCGTCCTCGAGGACGCGCAGCCGCTGCTCGTACCAGGGCTCGTCGCGCTCGAGAATCCGGGCCAGGGCGCGCTCGAACACCGGCGGTTCGACCGTGTTCAGGGCGGCGAACATCCACATGATCGCGCGCGCCCGGGCGTTCGTCTCGCCCGGCAGCAGGCCGCCATGGCTCTCGGCAATATGCAGCACGATCGCCCCCGACTCGAACAGGGCAGGGCCGCCCTCCTCCTCATAGGTCGGGATCTGCCCGAAGGGATGCAGGGCGAGATGCGCCGGCTCCTTCATCGTCTTGAAGGAGAGCAGGCGGACGTCATAGGGCTGGCCCACCTCCTCCAGCGCCCAACGGACGCGCATGTCGCGCGCCAGCCCGTTGCCGCGATCGGGCGAGCGTTCGAAGGCGGTGATGGTCACGGTCATGGTCGGTCTCCAGGGAATGTCTGCCTGGAAGACGATCGTCCGGGGTGGAGTCCGACACGCGGGGCCGGGATTGTTCTCTGCCGGTTCGGCGCCACCCCGCCGCGCCCCTGCGAGGTGCGGCGGGAGGCGCGGCGCCGGGCGGCGGGGTGGCAGGTGGCCGTCACCCAGGGCGACCGTTCGCACCGGGTGTTCCTGGCGATGGCCGCGGAGGTCGGCGAGACCGCCGAGAGCGAGGTAGAGGATGCCCGCCTCTGCCACGAGATCCGCGACTATCTGGAGCGGTCGGAGGTGGCGGAGCGGGTGGAGTCCTGCCCCGCGCCGGCGATGGTGGCGGAGCTGTGCCGCCGCTACGGGCTGCCGGAGGACATGGAGGAGTGGCTGGCCATCGCCGACGCGGCGCTGGAGGAACTGGGCTTCCTGGCGCCGGCCGATGATCCGCCGGAGGATCTGCCCGGGCCGCGCTCCGCCCCCGGCCGCAGGCCCAGGCCGCCGGATACGGGGTGAGCGCGGTGGTCGGGTTCGCGGCCGCGAACCCAACTACGAGAACCAGATGTTTCGCCTCTCCCGCGCCGCAGGAGGGGCCGAAGCTGCTGGCCCTGTCCCCCGCAACCGTCATTGCGAGGAGGCGAAGCCGACGAAGCAATCCATCGTCCCGCACGAGCGGCTGCATGGATTGCTTCGCTGCGCTCGCAATGACGGTGTTGGAGAGGCAAACCGGTCAATGAGAAATCGTCTGGAAATGCGCTGGTGTGAGTCGGCTGGTGGTGGTTTCGAGACCCGGAGCGCAGCGCACATTTCGTGCGTGAGCACCGGAAGCGCAGAAACCGCCGCCAGACGGCCGCACCAGCAGCATCTACGGGCGATCTCTCAGGCCGCCGCCCCGGACAGCGGCATGGCCGGGCCCAGCCGGCCGGCGGCGAAGGCTTTGTCCAGCTCCTCGATGGCGCAGATGATGTGGTAGAAGCTGCTGGCCGGCGCCGGTTCCTCGACGAAGGTCCCGTCGGCCTGCAGCTTGTCGCGCCACAGCCCGGCCACCGGCACGTCCAGGTACTTGAGCAGCCCGTTGACGCCGGCGGCGATGCGGCCGCGCCACAGTGCCTTCTCGGCCTCGGTTTCGGCCACGCCGGCCAGCGCCACCGCGGCCTTGATCCGCTCGGTCTGCGGCCACAGCCGGGCGCCGGAATCGACCGGCGCGCCGTCGTCCAGGATGGCGTTGACGGCGGCATTGCGGGCCGGGTCGACGCCGGTCTCCTCCGCCGCCTCGGCCATCCGCCGCGCGGCGGCGACGGCGTCCGGCCGGCCGCGCAGCGTGCCCCAGCGCACCAGCAGCCAGGCCCATTCGAACAGATGGCCGGGCTCGACGATGCGGCCGTCGCGGCCGGGGGCCGGCTGCCATTCGCCGTCGAAGAACTCGCGCAGGTAGCCGGTCCTCGGGTCGATGAAGTGGGACAGCGACAGGCCGGCGATCTCGTCGGCCAGCGCGTTCCAGGCCGGCTGGTCGGGGCCCTGGCCTAGCTCGACCCAGGCCAGCGACGCCTCCAGCAGATGCATGTGCGGGTTGGCCAGCAGCGGCAGCTTGCGCGGCGCGGCCTCCTCGAAGCCGCCCAGCGCGTGCTTCAGCGTCGCCTCCAGCCGCTGGCGCAGCCGGGTGGCGGCGGCGGTCAGCGGCGCCGGGTCGGCGACCACCGTGCTGGCGACGGCCAGGGCAAACAGGGCAAAGGCCTGGTCGTACAGCACCACGCTGTCGTCCAAGGTCGCCCCGTCCGGCCCGACCAGGGTGCGGAAGGTGCCGTCCGGCCGCTCATAGGCCTTCCGGAAGAAGGCCAGGCCGTGCTCGACCGCCTGGCGCGACGGGCCGGTCCAGCCGAGGCGGCCGGCGACGGCGAAGGTGAAGACCTGCCGCGCCTGCACCCGGGCGCGGCGCGGCTCGAGGCAGGGCGTGCCGTCGAGGTTCAGCCTCTCGTGGAAGCCGCCGCGCTCGCGGTCGGCGCCGGTCTCCCACCAGACCGGCAGCGCCTGCGCGGTCAGCCAGGTCATCAGCCGGTCGCGCAGGCCCTGCAGGGTGGCGATCTGCTCGGTCGGGTTTTGGGTGCTCATCACATCGGCTCCAGCGGCAGGTCCCTGTCCTCAAATCGTCTGATTGTAGGCGCCCACTTCGGGATTCTCACGCAGCACCGTGTCGACCGCGTGGAACATCTCGTGCAGCCGGTCCTTCGACACCGGGCTCTCGACCACCACCACCAGCTCCGGCTTGTTGGAGGAGGCGCGGACCAGGCCCCAGGTGCCGTCCTCCGTGGTCACGCGGATGCCGTTGACCGTCACCAAGTCGACGATGCGGTGGCCAGCCAGCCCGCCATTGGCCGCGATCTCGCGGAAGCGCGTCTCGACCCGCTGCACGACGTCGTACTTCACCTCGTCGGCGCAATGCGGTGACATGGTCGGCGACCCCCAGGTCTGCGGCAGGGCGCGGTAGAGGTCGGCCATGCTCTTGCCGGGGTTGCGGTCCATCATCTCGCAAACGGCGATGGCGGTGACCAGCCCGTCGTCATAGCCGCGGCCGATCGGCGGGTTGAAGAAGAAGTGGCCGGATTTCTCGAAGCCGGCCAGGGCGTTCAGGTCGCGCACCCGGCGCTTGATGTAGGAATGGCCGGTCTTCCAGTAGTCGGTCTTGGCGCCCTGGGCCTGCAGCACCGGGTCGGCGGCGAACAGGCCGGTCGACTTGACGTCGACCACGAACTGGGCGCCGGGGTGCAGCGCCGACAGGTCGCGCGCCAGCATCACGCCGATCTTGTCGGCGAAGATCTCGTTGCCCTCGTTGTCGACCACGCCGCAGCGGTCGCCGTCGCCGTCGAAGCCCAGGCCGAAATCGGCGCCGGTTTCCTTCACCTTGGCGGCGATGGCGTGCAGCATCTCCATGTCTTCGGGGTTTGGGTTGTAGTTCGGGAAGGTGTGGTCCAGCTCGACGTCGAGCGGGATGACCTCGAGGCCGATCGCCTCCAGCACCCTAGGGGCGAAGGCGCCGGCGGTGCCGTTGCCGCAGGCGGCGACGACGCGCAGCTTGCGCTCGATCCGGCGGCCTTCGGTCAGCTCCCGGACATACTGCTCGGCGAAGCCCTCGACGAAGCGGTAGCCGCCGCCGGTGCGCGGCTCGAAGGCGCCGGACAGCACGATGTCGCGCAGCCGGCCCATCTCCTCCGGCCCGAAGGTGACCGGGCGGCTGCAGCCCATCTTCACCCCGGTCCAGCCATTGTCGTTGTGCGAGGCGGTGACCATGGCCACGGCCGGGACGTCCAGCGCGAACTGGGCGAAATAGGCCATCGGCGAGACCGCCAGGCCGATGTCGTGCACGATGCAGCCGGCCGCCATCAGCCCCTGCGCCAGGGCAATCTTGATGGCCATGGAATAGCCGCGGAAATCATGGCCGACCACGACCTCCGGCTTCACCCCCGCCTCGTGCAGATAGGTGCCGAGGCCGAGGCCCAGCGCCTGCACGCCCATCAGGTTCAGCTCCGGCGGCTTGTCCGAGCCGGGATGGCCGAACCACCAGCGGGCATCGTATTCGCGGAAGCCGGTCGGCTTGACCAGTGGCGTGGTCTCGAAGGCGTAGGTGTTGGGGGCCAATGATGCGGAGGGCTTGGGCAGCATCGCGGGATCCTCGGGGGCGGCGGGGGAGGAGGGGCAGGCAACGGAAACCCGATCGCCGACCCGGGGCAGTCCCGGATCGGCGGCACGGACGAAGGCACGCCTTCGGATCGGATCGATTGTTATGGTTCAGCGGGCCCTGGCGGGGCGGCCGGGTCCCGGGTCAGCGCCCTCAGGCGTTGAGAGCTTCGCGCACCGGCTTGGACGGGCTGAACACCACCTTCTTCGAGGCGGCGATGGTGATCGGCGCGCCGGTGGTCGGGTTGCGGCCCTCGCGCTCCGGCCGGATCGCGACCTTGAACCGGCCGAAGCCGGAGATCGAGACCTGGTCGCCGCGCGCGGCCGATTCGGTGATCGCCTGGAAGATGCTGGTGAGGATGCGCTTGGCCTTCACGCGCGACAGCTTGTGGTCCTGGGCCAGCTGTTCGATCAGCTCCGAGGTGTTCATCGGCGGTCCTCTAGATGGCAATGGGTGCATGGCACCCGGTGGCAGGCCCGGGGAAGCCCCGGACCCATGGCGCATGCTCGGGCGAGCATGTCGGGGCGGACGGGCGGAGGTCAGGGCAGCGGCGCGGGCAGCTCGTCATCCTCCTCCTCCTCGTCGAACTCGATCGGCGGCTCGTCGTCGCCGGGGAACTCGTCGTCCTTGAACGCCAGGATGGCGTCGCGCACGGAGCCGTAGGTGGTCAGCCGGCCGTCGGACAGCACCGCGCCGGTGTCGGCGAAGCGGCGCAGCATGCGTGGCCGTTTGGTGGTGAAGACCAGCGTCGCCTCGCGCCGGCGGGCATCGACCAGCTGCTCACACCAGTCGCGGAAGCCGGGCGGGCCGCCGATCACCGATTCATCGGCCAGGTAGATGTCGAAGGGCAGGGCATAGGCCGCGGTGAACAGCAGGCGGCTGCGCTTGTCGCCGGTGTAGCTCGCGAACGGCTTGTCGAAATCGGTGCCCAGATTGGCATGGGTCTCGACGAAGCGGATCACCTCGGTGGCGTCGGCGCCGTAGATGCGGGCGGTGAACCAGACGTTCTCGCGCCCGGTCATGGTGCTGACGAAGGGGCCGGCGGTGCCGACCAGGAACGACACCCGCCCGCGGCGCAGCACCCGGCCGGAATCCGGCGGGATCGATCCCGCGATCAGGCGGATCAGCGTCGACTTGCCGGCGCCGCGGCGGCCCAGGATGCCGACGGTCTGCCCCGGCTCGAACACGGCGCTCAGCTCGTCCAGCACCAGCCGGCTGTGGCCGGTGCCGTGCGACCGGTAGCGCTTGGTGACGCGGTCCAGAACGATCATTTCGCGGTCATCCGGCGGGTCCGCAGCGCCCGCTCCAGGACCAGGCCGATGAAGATCGACCCCAGCGCCCAGGACAGCAGATAGGTCTTGTCCAGGCACACCGTCGGATAGGTCAGGTAGAAGCCGGTGCGGAACCACTCCACGCCGTGCAGCACCGGGTTCCAGACCAGCCAGTCGCGGATCTGCGCCGGCATGTAGTCGGGCACGTAGAACACGGCGCTGAGGAACAGCAGCGACCGGCCGAACACGCCGTACACCACCGCCCATAGCCGGAAGAAGGAGCCGATCACGCCGTTGACGATGCCGACGCCGACCGCCGTGGCCGCGATCACCAGGAAGGCGGAGACCACCTTCAGCGGCTGGATCGGCGCCGCCTCCGGCACCCCCATGACGATGTGGATGAAGCTGAACAGCAGGATCGCCACCACCGCGAGCTGCAGCGTCTCCAGGAAGGCGCGGGCCAGCAGCAGGTCCAGCGGCTTGACCAGCGGCACGCCCTTGGTCAGCCCGCCGCCGCGCAGCGCCGTCATCGCCTTCGACGAGATGTGCATGAAGGTGAAGTACGGGATCATGCCGGTGCCGAGGAACAGCAGCATGCTGGTGCCGAAATCCGCCTGCCGGCCGATGGCGGAGAACACCGCCATCATCATCGCCAGCTGCAGCATCGGCTCGAGCATCTCGAGCAGGTAGCTGAGGCGCGAATGCCTGGCGTGCATCCGCATCTCGCGCAGCATCAGCGACACCAGGACCCGGACCTGGACCGCCAGGGCCGTGCCCAGGCTGGGCCGCGCCAGCACGGTCATGGCGCGGCTCCGGACAGGGGGGCGATCGTCGGCATCATCCGGCCCGCCTCAGATCATGTGGTCGCGCACGGAGTGGACCGTGAGCATGGTGATGGCCCAGGCGACGAAGGCGATCAGGAACACAATCAGCACGTCCTCGTAGCGCTGCGGATACAGCGCGTACTCGGCCAGCTGCGGCTCGACATAGGGCATCAGATAGGTGCGGTCGGACATGGCGCTGCTGCGCACCTGGTCCAGCGCCGTCAGCATGTTCTGGTAGCTCTGCTGCGCGAACTGCATCTCCAGCCGGATGTCCTCGTAATCCGACAGGGTCGCGGCATAGCCCTCGCTGCTCGAATTGCCGGCCGGGCCATTGCCGTTGCCGGCGGCCGGGGCGTTGCCGGAGCCGAGCTCGCCCTCGATCTTGTTCAGTTGGTCCCGGGTGGCGGCGATGTTGTTCTTCAGCACCTTGATGGTCGGCGCGTCCGGCGACATGTGGGTCGACAGCGAGGTCAGCTGCGCTTCCATCTGCGCCAGGTTGGTGCGCAGCTGCAGCGACAGGCCGAGGGTGGAGGACGCGCTGGTCGAAAGGTCCGGGGTCTGCTGTACGTTGCGGAACTGGCGCAGCTTGGCGGTCACCTCGCGCAGCCGGTCCTCGGCATTCTTCACGTCGCGCTCGGCGAAGCGGACCGAATCCTCGCGGGCGCGCTCGGCGATGCGGTTGACCAGGTCCTCGCTGGAGGCGATCAGCGCCTTGGCGACGCGCAGCGAATCCTCCGGCGTGAAGGCGCGGACCTGGACGATCGAGATGCCGGTCGACACGTCGAAGCTGGCATCGACCCGGTTCTGCCAGTACTCCACCAGCTTCTCGATCGGCACGGTGGGGTCGAGGCGCGAGAGGTAGTCGGCCTGCGGGCTGCTGTAGATCGCGCGCAGGTCGACGCTCTTCAGCAGGTCGCCCACCGCCTCGCGGCTGGTGATGTAGTCGGCGACGATGAAGTTGTCGCTGAACGCCGACAGCCGGGCCGACTGGCCCAGCGCGGCGCCGACCAGATCGGTGGTCGCGGACGAGGCCGAGGCGTTCGAGGATTTCACCGCGAAGCGGAACTCGGACACGTACTGGTTGGCGGCGAAATAGAGGTAGTAGGCCGCGCCGGCCGCGGTCGGCAGCACCACCATCAGCAGCAGCGACAGCCAGAACCCGGCTGACAGCCTGGCCTTGCGGCTGGGCAGCCGCAGCGGCTCGGCGCGGGTGTCGTAGCGGCGCTCGAGCGGCGTGCGCCGGGCCGTCGGCGGCGGCGCCGAGCGCACGGCCGGCACGTCGCGGAAGCCGGTCACCAGCTCATCCGCCGATCGCCGCCGGCTGGGCAGCGAGGTGACGGTGGCGTCGGCCGGGGCGGCCTCGTTCTCCGGTTCGGCCCCGGCAGGCTCGCCGCCGCGGCGGGCGGTCATTCGCGCCCGGGCGGCGCGCAGCTCGGCGATGGTCCGCCGCGACGCCGGCGCATCCTGGGAAGCGTCGGAGGCGTCCCGGGAGTCCGCGACCGAAGCCTGCTGGTCCAGCTTTTCGGAGAGGTCTTCCGAGGGAT
>NZ_JBCNNF010000216.1:0-11627 GCF_039594555.1 Inquilinus sp. | reverse complement strand
GGGTCGCCGCGGACGGCCAGAGCTTCTATCGTGTCCTGGACTGGCGGGAGGCCGGCTTCGGCCGGCGCGTGGGGGAGGACCCGGCATGATCGCCGGCATGATCCGTCGAGCGGCGGTGTTTCTGCGTTGGTGGGGGGGCGAGCTGGCCGGGCTGGTGCCCGACCGCTGGCTGTTCCGCCCGGTCCTGCGCCGGCGCCGGCTGATCCTGCTGTGGCGCGACGACGGCGCCCGGCTGGTCGAGAGCCGCGGCCGCAAGGTGCTGCGCGACGTGCCGC
Source organism: Inquilinus sp. (assembly GCF_039594555.1). GTDB lineage: Bacteria > Pseudomonadota > Alphaproteobacteria > DSM-16000 > Inquilinaceae > Inquilinus. Next base: position 11,352 of record NZ_JBCNNF010000216.1, on the reverse strand, counting down.
TGGGCCATGTCCCGGCCACGTCGCTGAATCGCCGCGGGGCCGAGGTCGTCCTGCGCTTCCCGGCTGAGGCCGGGCTGCGCCGCCGCATCGTGCTGCCGCGCGAGGCCGAATCGTCGCTGGGCCGGGTGCTGCGCTTCGAGATCGACCGGCTGACGCCTTGGCCGCCGGGCACCGTCGCCTTCGGCGCCCGCCGCCTGCCCCCGACCGGCGACGCCGCCACCCTGGCGGTCGAGCTGACGGCGATGCCGCGCGAGCAGGTCGACGCCGCGGTGCAGGCAGCCGGCGCCGCCGGCTGGGCCCCCGATGTGGTCGATCTGGCCGGCGAGGATCCGCTGGCGCCGCCGGGCCCCGACCTGCGCCGCGACATCGATGCCGAACGCCGCCGGGCGCTGCGGCGCCTGGGCTGGATCGGCGGGCTCGGCCTCGGCGCCCCGGCCGTCCTCGCCGCGGCCTGGCTGGTCTGGACCGTCGCCGGGCACTGGTCGGTGGTGTCCGGCCTGCGCGACCAGGTGGCTGCCGCCCGCGCCCAGACCGCCTCGGCCAGCGCCCTGCAGGCGGAGATCCGGGCGCTGGAGGAGGCGGGCTCCTATCTCGGCGCCCAGCGCCGGGCCACGCCCTATGTCTCGACCCTGATCGAGACCGTCAGCCAGGCCCTGCCTGACGGCGCCTGGCTGACCGAGCTGTCGCTGGAGCAGGGCACCCTGCGGCTGGGCGGCTTCGCCGATGATTCGGCCGGGTTGATCCCGGTGCTGTCGGCGCTGCCGCAGTTCCGGTCCGTCGCCTTCGCTGCGCCGAGCGTGCGCGACCCGCAGCGCGGCCAGGACCGCTTCGCCATCAGCGCCGCGCTGGTGGCGGGAGGCGCGACGCCATGACCATCGACCTGAGCCCGGCCGTCCGCCGCTTCACCGCCATCGGCCTGGTGCTGCTGCTGCTGGTCGGCATCGGCGTCGGCTTCGCCGCCGGGGCGGTCGCCATCCGCGACGCCGACAACACCGCCGCCGGGCTGCGGCAGGAGCTGGCGCTGCTGGCCCGGCTGTCGCTGACCCACGACCGGCTGGAAGAGCGCAAGGCCGCGCTGATCGCCGCGGCGGGCGGGGAGACGCCGGCGCTGCAGGGCGCCACCCCGGCCATCGCCGGCGCCGCGCTGCAGCAGCTGGTCTCCGGCGTCGTCGCCGCCCAGGGCGGCCGGATCGACAGCATGACCGTGCTGCCGGCGGTGGAGGACCCCGGCGGCTACAGCCGGGTCGGGCTGCGCGCCAGCTTCGCCGCCCGGATCGAGGTGCTGCGCAACATCCTGCAGGCCTTCGAGGCGGGGGCGCCGCCGCTGTTCATCCCCGCCTTCACCATCCGCACCGAATCGTCCGAGGGCGAAGAGGATCCCGAGCTGACGGTCTCGGTCGATGTCTACGGCGTGATGCGCCGGCCGGAGGGCAGCTGACATGGCGTGGCATCCCCTGACCCGCATGCTGGTCGTGCTGGGGCCGCTGGCGATCGGCGTCTCCTACCTGCTGGGGCCGGACGATCCGGCCGCGGTGCCGGCGGTGGTGCGGTCCGGCAACGCCCAGGCGGCGCTGCCGCCGGCGGCGCCGGCCGAGGATCCGCGCCCCACGCCGCTGGTGGCGCCGGAGCTGTCGGACCTGACCGCGACGGTGGAACGGCCGCTGTTCAACCCGAGCCGCCGCGGCCCGCAGCCCCCGCCGCCGGTGGCCGAGGCGCCGCCGCCCCCGCCGGCCCCGCCCGAACCGCCGCCCCAGGTCACGGTGCAGGGCGTGATCCTGGCCGGCGATCAGTCCGTGGCGCTGCTGCGCCGCGACGACACCGGCGAGGTCGTGTCCGCCCGGCCGGGCGACGACCTGTCCGGCTGGCGTGTCGAGCGGATCGAGCCCGGCTCGGTGACGCTGACCGGCCCCGACGGCTCGGTCGACCTGCCGCTGTTCCCGCCCCCGCCGCCCTGATGCGCTGTCCGGCCCTGCTCACGCCGCTGCTGGCGGCGCTGCTGGTGCTGTGCCTGGCGCCGGGGCTGCGCGCCCAGGAGTTGGCCCCCCAGGAATTGGGCGAAGGCTGGATCATGCCGTCCGACGAGACGCCGGGCAGCCTGATCCCGAGCCGGCCGGACGCGCCGGCCGCGGGCCAGGTGCCCCCGCCCGCCATCCGCGGCGGCACCAGCCCCGACCAGATCCGCCGCCTGATCGTCAGCCGGCTGCGGCTGACCGATGCGCGGCTGCGGCCGCTGATGCTGCGCCAGGCCCGCTGCCTGGCCTATGCGGTGTATTTCGAGGCCCAGGGCGAGACCCGGCTGGGCCAGCTGGCGGTGGCGCAGGTGGTGCTGAACCGGCTGCGCGACCCGGCCTATCCCAAGACCATCTGCCGCGTGATCGCCGACCGCGGCCAGTTCCCCTGGACCACCGGCGACCTGACCATCCGCGACGCCACCCGCTTCCGCATCGCCTGGTCGGTGGCGCTGCACATGATGGCGGGCATCTTCACCGACCCGACCCGCGGCGCCACCCATTTCTACGCCCCCGCGCGCGTCGGCGCCCCGGCCTGGGCCACGCCCGACGCCTATCTGATCACCATCGGCGGCCACCGCTTCTTCCGCCCCTGACCGCGCGGAGGGCCTTTTCAGCCTCCCCAACCCGTCATCCCCGCGAAAGCGGGGATCTCGTCACGCTTTGACCGGCAAGAGATTCCCGCTTTCGCGGGAATGACGACAAGGAGAAGGCTGCCGCATCAAGGGCGGACGGAAGCGGTTTGGCAAGATCTGCCCGATCGCTGTCATCCGTGCCAATGGCCCGCTCCGTCCGGTTTGGGCACAGTGCCGCCCGCCTGACAGGGAGACCGATCATGAGCAACGCCGTCACCGCCATTCCCGCTGCGCCCGCCGCCGAGGCGCTGGCCCATTTCCGCGCCCGGCTGGCCTTCGAGACCGACTGCTCCGACGTGCATGAGGCCCTGGCCTCCGGCACCCCCGGCTTCGTGCTGGCGGAAGCGCGCGGGCCGAAGGCCTATGCCGCGGGGCATGTCCCGGGCGCGATCAACCTGCCGCACCGGACGATCACCGCCGAGCGCATGGCCAAATGGCCGCAGGACACGCTGTTCGTGGTCTATTGCGCCGGGCCGCACTGCAACGGCGCCGACCGGGCCGCGCTCAAGCTGGCGGAGCTGGGCCGGCCGGTGAAGATCATGATCGGCGGCATCACGGGCTGGCTGGACGAGGGCTTCGCGCTGGAGAAGTCCTAACAGGCTCTGATTTTCGCCTTGCCTCTCCTGCCGGACGCGGGAGAGGTCGGGCTCGCGTAGTGAGACCGGGTGAGGGCTGGTCCCGGCCTCGACGAAATCCCCTCACCCGGAGCCGCTTCGCGTCTCCGACCTCTCCCGCAAGCGGGAGAGGCAACGCGAAAAGCCGACACCTCGGCTGGTGGCCCGGCCCTTGGAACGGCGGGCCCCACCCTGTATGGTCGGGCCGACACCGTGCACCGAGGCCCGATGAAGACGCTGCCCGAATTCCCCAACCTCTTCATCCTCGACCACCCGCTGATCCAGCACAAGCTGTCGCACATGCGGGACAAGGGACGGTCGACCAACGGATTCCGCCGGCTGCTGCGCGAGATCTCGCTGCTGATGGGCTATGAGATCACCCGCGACCTGCCGATGACGACCGAGCGGATCGAGACGCCGCTGGAGCCGATGGACGCCCCGGTGCTGCTGGGCAAGAAGGTGGCGCTGGTGTCGATCCTGCGCGCCGGGCTGGGCATGACCGAGGGGCTGATCGAGCTGATCCCCTCCGCCCGCCAGGGGCATATCGGCCTGTACCGCGACCACGACACCAAGATGCCGGTCGAATACCTGGTGAAGCTGCCGGAGCCGCAGGGCCGCATCTTCATCGCGGTCGACCCGATGCTGGCCACCGGCAACTCCGCCGTCCATGCCGTCGACGTGCTGAACCGCCACGGCGTGCCGGACGAGCTGATCCGCTTCATGGCGCTGGTGGCGGTGCCGGAAGGGGTGCGGACGCTGCATGCCAAGCACCCCAATGTGCGCATCTACACCGCGGCGCTGGACCGCGAACTCGACCACAACGCCTATATCCTCCCCGGCCTCGGCGATGCCGGGGACCGCATGTTCGGCACCAAGTGAGCGCCATGACCGACCAGCCCAAGCAGCTCCTGCACCTCGTCCTCGGCGGCGACCTCAAGGACACCCAGAGCGTCGAGTTCGCCGACCTGTCCAAGGTCGACATCGTCGGCCTGTATCCGAACTATGCCGAAGCCTACGCCGCCTGGCGGGCCAAGGCGGCGGCGACGGTGGACGACGCCCAGAAGCGCTATTTCGTGGTGCATCTGCACCGGCTGCTGGACCCGTCGACCGACAAGAAGGGCTGACGACTGGCGGCCAGGCCCGCCGCCATCAGGCGGCGGCGCTGGCCTGCAGCTGACGGCGCACCGCCTCCAGCGCGTCCTTGAGCTTGCCCGCCGTCTCCGCCGTCAGGCCGGAGGCGCAGCCGATTCCCTCGAACACCGTCGCCACCTCCGACTGCATCGCCCGGCCGGCCGGGGTCAGGTGGATGTGCACCACGCGCTCGTCGTCGCGGCTGCGGCGGCGCTCGACCAGCCCTGCCGATTCAAGGCGCTTGAGCAGCGGCGTCAGCGTGCCGGAATCGAGGAACAGCTGGTCGCCGATCGCCTTCACGGCAAGGCCGTCCCGCTCCCACAGCACCAGCATCACCAGATACTGCGGATAGGTCAGGCCGATCCGGTCCAGCAGCGGCTTGTACACGCGGTTAAAGGCGTGCGCCGTGGAATAGACGGCGAAGCACAGCTGGTCGGTCAGGCGGTACGGGGCGTCGAGGGTGTCGGGCATCGGGGGGCTCCCCGGCTGGGGATGGAAAGGTCAATCCGACCGGATACTCCAGGCAAATGAATTGCGCACCATTCAATTTCGCATAGCCACCCTCTCGCGCATCGCATAGCGGGCAATTCAATTGTGCGATATCTAATTTCTCGCAAGCGGCGTCGTGCCGCTCCCGAACAAGCGAGACCGATCATGAGCATCCTCTATCGCACCAAGGCCACTGCCACCGGCGGCCGCGACGGCCGGGCCACCAGCGAAGACGGCAAGCTGTCCGTTGCCCTGACCACGCCGAAGGAGCTGGGCGGCCAGGGCGGCGACGCCACCAACCCGGAGCAGCTGTTCGCCGCCGGCTATTCAGCCTGCTTCCTGAGCGCGATCAAGTTCGTCGCCGGCCAGGCCAAGGTGAAGGTCGCGCCGGAGAGCACGGTGACCGCCGATGTCGGTGTCGGCCCGCGCGATGACGGCCAGGGCTTCGGCCTGGATGTCGGCCTGACCATCACCCTGCCGGGGCTGGAGCGCGCGGTGGCCGAGGACCTGGTGGCCCGCGCCCATGTCGTCTGCCCCTACTCGCACGCCACCCGTGGCAGCCTGAACGTCCGCCTGACCGTCGCCTGACGATCGCAGCCGGGGCCGGCGATCCGGCCGGCCCCACCCCGCAACGCGCCCGGAGTTTCCCCTATGAGCGTTTCCGTGAAGGCCCTGGCCCTGGCGGCCGCCGCCGCCCTGTCGCTCGGCATGGCCCAGGCCGCCGAGGCCGCGCCCGCCGGCGTCAAGAACATCGTCCTGGTGCATGGCGCCTTCGCCGACGGCTCCAGCTGGGCCGGCGTGGTCGCCGCCCTGCAGGCCAAGGGCTACCACGTCACCGCGGTGCAGAACCCGCTGACCTCGCTGGCCGACGACGTCGCCGCCACCAAGCGGGTGCTGGCGCAGCAGGATGGGCCGACGCTGCTGGTCGGCCATTCCTGGGGCGGCGTGGTGATCACCCAGGTCGACGATCCGAAGGTGGCCGGGCTGGTCTATGTCGCCGCCCTGGCGCCGGATGCCGGCGAATCCGCGGCCGACGTGTTCAAGAACAAGCCGTTGGCGGTCGAGGCCGACGCGATCAAGGCCGGCCCGGACGGCTTCGCCACCATCCCGGCCGACCGCTTCCACAGTTCGTTCGCTGCCGACTCGACTCCGGCGCAGGCGGCGGTGATGGCCGCGACCCAGGGCCCGATCGCGGCCGCGGTCTTTGGCGAGAAGGTGACAAACGCGGCGTGGAAAAAGCTGCCCTCCTGGTTCCTGGTGTCGACCGCTGACCGGGTGATCAACCCGGACCTGCAGCGCTGGGAGGCCGAACGCATCGGCGCCCATGTGGTGCCGGTGACCGGCAGCCACACCGCCTTCGTCGCCCACCCCGCGGTGGTCGCCAAGGCGCTCGAGGATGCGGCCGCCACGCTCAAGCGCTGAGAGACCGTAGCCTGATCGGAGGCCCGCCCGTGGCATTGCGCCGCGGGCGGGCTTTCCGGTACCAGGGACGGATGACCGTCGACCTGATCGCCCCGCCCCTCGATCATCTGCCCGGATTTGCCGACGCGCTGCGCCGCGGCTGGTCGCCGGACACCGTCCGCAAGGACGCGGCGGCCCGCGAGCAGCTGGAGCGGATCGCCCAGGATCCGGCCGGCTTCGTCGCCGGGCTGGACGACCGCGAGGCGCGCGGCGGGCCGATCACCCTGCCGGACGGCAGCACGGTGCCGCGCCTGCCCGGCTTTCACCGCTGGCTGTGGGACGGCGAATTTTGCGGCAGCGTCAACTTCCGCTGGCAGCCCGGCACCGCCGCCCTGCCGCCGCATGTGCTGGGCCATATCGGCTACAGCGTGGTGCCCTGGAAGCAGGGCCGCGGTTACGCCACGCGCGGCTTGGCGCTGCTGCTGCCGGAGGCGCGGGCGCTGGGCTTGGCTTATGTCGAGCTGACCACCGATCCCGACAACATCGCCTCGCAGCGGGTGATCCTGGCCAATGGCGGTCGGCTGGTCGAACGCTTCCGCAAGGCGGAGGGTTATGGCGGCGGCGAATCGCTGCGCTGGCGCATCGACCTCTGACCCCGGCGGTGGAGTCCCGGCCGCCTTTGCCGTAGACCGTCGGGGATCTCGTCCGGCGATTCGGAAAGGAACCGGCATGGCGGTTCGCGGCGACAGACCCTCCTCCGCCCTGCTGGTGCGGCCGATCCTGGGCCTGGCACTGGGTGCCAGCACCCTGCCGCTGCTGCATGCCGGGGTGTTCCCGGCGATGCTGCCGGCGATGCAGGTGCAGGCCGGCGCCTACGGGCTGGTGACGGCCGAGTCGCTGCTGGCGCTGCTGCCCTTCCTCGGCTGGGCCGCCCTGGCCCGGCGGGGCGGCGAGCGCCCGCCGATCATCGCCGGCGGCGTGCTGGTGGCCCTCGCGCTGCTGGGATTCCTGGCCGTGCTGCGCCAGCCCCTGGCGCCGGAGGATTCCATCCTGCTGCCTGCACTGCTGTGGATCGCGGCAGTGGTCGGTGCCGCCGGTCTGGTGGTCGGCAACCACCTGCACCTGATCCGGCTGGGCGGAGGGTCGGGCGGCCGCATCACCGTGATCGCGGTCGCCGCGGCGACGCTGTTCGGGCCGATCCTGGTCAATGCCGTGGCCGTGGTGCTGCAGCCGGCGGCCGGATCCCTGGCGATCCCGCTGGGCCCCCATCTGTTCTGGGCGGCGATGGCGCTGGCCCTGGCCTTCGTGACCTGGCGCGCGCCGACCGCCGCGGTGCCGGCGGCCACCACCCATGCCGCGCCGGCCGCGGTCGCGGCGGCGGTGCTGGCGCTGGTGCTGCTGATGGCCCCGATCGTCTGGCTGAACGCCATCCGCCTGCCGCTGCTGGTCCATGCCGCGACGGTGGGCGGCGGGTCGGTGCCCGACCTGCTGGGCCAGGTCTCGCTGATCGGCTACCTGGCCATCGCCGTGGTGCTGCTGGCGGCGGCGCTGCATCCGGGACTCGGCCTGCTGGTTGCCGGCCCGCTGGCCGCGGCTGTCGTGCTGTGGGCCCTGTACGGCCTCGACATCCAGGTGCCGGTGTCGCTGGCCTGGGGCGTCGGCAGCGACCCGGCCTATGCCCTGGCGATGCTGGCCGGCTTCGCCGCCATCCTGGGACGCGGCGCCGGGCCGCTGCGCGTCGGAGTCGCCTGGACCGCGCTGCAGGTGGCGGCCGTGCTGGGCAACCGTGGCGGCCAGGTCTGGTGGCAATACAACCAGCTGGCCATCACCGACGGCATGCAATGGGCCGGCATCGGCATGGCGGTCGTGGGCGCGCTGGTGCTGGCCGGCGTCATCCTGGCCCGCCGCACGCCATGAAAAAGGCCTCCGGAGCGAGGCTCCGGAGGCCTGAGTGTGGATCGGGCCGGAGGAACGCCAGCCAGGGACCGGCCCGATCGTCGACGGATCGACGGCTTTCACGATGGCGTCGGCTAGGTCGTCCAGCCCGCCCGATCCGTGATCTCGTGAGTGACCGCAGTCCCGTTGGAGATGGCGAGGTCGGCGCATCGCCATCCTGGCCTTCTTCCCAAAAGCAACTGCAAATCATTCGCAATCTCAAAATACGGGTTCGCCGAGCGAATGCAAGCGGATTTGGCGCGGGCAGCAAAAAGCCAGCTGCGGCACGCGACCACAGCCGGCTTGGGGAGCCCGAGAGCTCAGTCGAAGCGCAGCGGGATGTTGACGGTGATGCCGGGCGTCGGCGCCACATAGACCGGGGGCGGCGGCTCGACATAGACAGGCCGCGGGCGCCGGACGACATAGGCCGGCCCATCGTCATAGACGATCACCCGGTCGCGATGCGGCCGGTAATAGTAGTAGGGCGGAGGCCCGTCGCGCCAATGCCGGTGGCCGTGATGATGGCGCCAGCCGCCATCATCGTCGTCGTCATCATCCGCCAGCGCCGCCGCCGGATGCAGCAGGAGGGTCGGGGCGGCGGCGGTCAAGGCCAGCAGCGCCAGGAGCGATATGCGGGCGAGGGAACGGCCCATCTCTGCCTGCCTCAGTCGAAGCGCAGCGGGATGTTGACCGAGATGCCCGGGGTCGGCGCCACATAGACCGGGGGCGGCGGCGCGACATAGACCGGCGCCGGGCGCTCGTAATAGACCGGCGGACGCTCATAGTAGACGGGCGGACGCTCGACATAGACCGGCGACGGCTCGTAGTAGACCCGCGGGCGCGGCCGCACCACGACCACATCCGGGCCGCGATCGTAGTAGTAGCCATGGTGGCGCCAGGGCGGCCCCCAACCCCAGCCGCCATGCTTCTTCCAGCTGTCGGCGAAAGCCGGGGCCGACACCGCCAGCGTGACCGCGGCTGCGGCGAGGGCGCCCGCCAGAATGCGGCGAGTCGAGATCATAGGTCCTGTCCTTCTGCTGCCGGGCGGCCCATCGGGCCGGACCCACCAACGTACGACCGACATAACGTTCGGCCCGGAGCTTCGATCCGGCTCCAATCAAGGCATTTTCGTGGCATTGCCCGGACTATCGGCCGAGACGTCGGCCGGCGGCGGCTCCCAGCCGAAGACGCTGCGGCCGCCATAGTCGTGCGACCGCCGGCGCTCGACCGCGATGTGCTCCGGCAGGGTCGGGCCGGTGGCGTGGCGCTCGACCCGCCGCTGCTGGTCGTCAAGGCAGCGGATCGCGTCCAGCCGCTCGTCATTGCCCAGCTTGGCCTGGGCGACGGCGGTCTTCAGCACCGCGATGGTCTGGTCGTAGACCAGGGTCGGCACCGGATAGGGGTGGCGGTCCTTGCCGCCATGGGCCAGGGAGAAGCGGCCCGGATCGGCGAAGCGGCAGGGCGCGCCATGCACCACCTCCGCCACCATGGCCAGGGAATGCACGGTGCGGGCGCCGACGCCAGGCACCAGCAGCAGCTCGGCGAAATCCTCCGGCGCCCGGTCGGCCGCGGCGCTGAGCGCGCCGTGCAGCCGGCGCAGGATGACGTCGCTGGGCCGGACGTCGTGATGCGCTGGCATCACCAGATGCGGCAGCGACGGCTGCTCCGGCGGTGGCGGCACCACCCGGCCCTCGATCGCCGCGACCTCGCCCACCAGCCGGTCGGGGCCGAGATCGCGCAGCAGGTCGAGCTGGCGGTGGCGCGACGCCGCGGCCCGCCGGTCGGTCAGGTTGACGATCACACCCTGGCCTGGCCCCTCGATCGCGGTGTGCGGCGCCTCAATGAAGCTCTTGAGGTCCTCGGAGCACCAGTGGTAGCGGCGGGCCAGGCGGCTGTCGCCGTTCATGCCCTGCTGCACCACCACCCAGCGCCCGTCATCGGCCAGGATGAAGCCGTGCAGGTACAGGTCGAAGCCGTCCTGCACCGCGGCGCTGTCGACCTTGGCGACCAGCCGGCTGGCCTTGGCCAGCGCCTCGCCGTCGAGGCCGACGCGCTGGCCGATCGCGATCAGCTCCGCCGGGGTCTGCCGGGAATGGGACCCGCGGCCGCCGCAGACATGCAGGCCGAGCTCACCCGCCATCGGCTGCAGGCCGCGCTTGAGCGCGCCGATGACGCTGGTGGTGATGCCGGAGGAATGCCAGTCCATGCCCATCACGGCGCCGAAGGACTGGAACCAGAAGGGGTGGGCCAGCCGGCGCAGGAGCTCGTCGCGGCCGTAATGGTGGATGATCGCCTCGGCGATCACCGCACCCAGCCGGGCCATGCGCCGGCCCAGCCAGGCGGGCACCCGGCCGTGATGCAGGGGCAGATCGGCGCTGCCGGCCCGTTTCGCCACGGATCCTCCAGGAACAAAGATCGAACGATCCTAGCGCGACGTGCCCGATTGCGCCAGCGGCCAGGTGACGGAGTTGCGCAGCCGGATGCCGCTGACATGCAGGCTGCTGTCCCATAGCGCGGCAAGCGGTGCCAGGGAGTCGACGACGCGAAGGTCGACGCCGCGCCGGGCCACCTCGTGGTCGAGCCGGCTCAGCACGACACGGCCGAACGGCACGACCGGCGCCTCGGACACCCACATCCCGGCATCCTCAAGGCAGCTGAAGGTTGCGGGCGGCAGCTCGTAGCGCTGGATCTCGGCAGCGCGCAGCCGGTCGATCCAGGCGGTTTCGATGAAGGCGACGGCACGGGGATCGCCCGGTCCCAGCCATGCTTCCCGATCCGCCAGCGACGTGCGCGGCGTTGCCCAGGCGACGATCCGCGGGCAGTCGCGCGGGAACAGGTAGAGCATCTCGTGGGCGTCATCGATCGCCCAGACCAGCGGCCCGTTCAGCCATTCCCGTCCGGCCGGGCGCGCCGACGGCATGCGCACCGGCCGCGGCTCGAAGCGCTCGATCGCCGGGTCGTCGCTGAAATGGAACAGCCGTACCATCGACGTCTCCCCAGGCAGCGCGGACGGATACGCCGGCTCTCGCCCCCTCACCCGAAATCGCTATCGCGATTTCGACCTCTCCCCAAGGAGAGGTAAAGGGCCACGGCTCCGATCCCCTCTCCTCGGCGAGAGGGAGGGGCCCGCCGCGCTGG
>NZ_JBCNNF010000215.1:0-11675 GCF_039594555.1 Inquilinus sp. | reverse complement strand
TCCTGGTGCTGACGCTGTGTTATTTCCGGCTGCAGAAGCGCTGGGGGGCGCAGTGATGGACGCGTCGATGCCCGCGATCCCCCGCCCACGGCCCCGGACGCGCACCCTGCGCCTCGGCGTCGACGCTCTGGCCTATGCGCTGCTGATCGCCGGCGCCGTGGTCATGGTCGCGCCCTTCGCCTGGATGCTGGCGACCTCGCTGAAGCTGCCGGCCGACCAGTTCGGCCGCGACCTGATCCCGCCGGACCCGACCCTGCAGAACTACGCGACGATCTGGCGGATCCTGCCCTTCGGCGGCCTGTTGTGGAACAGCCTGACCGTGGCCGCGATCTCCACCATCGGCCAGCTGCTGACCTGCTCGATGGGCGCCTTCGTCTTCGCCGTGGTCCGCTTCCCCGGCCGGCAGGTGCTGTTCGTGGCCCTCTTGGTGACGCTGATGATCCCGGCGCAGATGGCGGCGATCCCGCAATTCGTCATCTTCAAGGCCCTCGGCCTGTACGGCACCCAGGCGCCCCTGTACCTGCCCAGCTTCCTGGGTGGCGCCTTCGGCTGCTTCCTGCTGCGCCAGTACTTCCTGACCATCCCGATCGAGCTGGCGGAGGCCGCGCGGATGGACGGCGCGTCGCTGCTGACCATCTGGTGGCGGATCTACCTGCCGCTGGCCCGGCCGGCCCTGGCGGCGCTGGCGATCTTCGCTTTCCTGTCGTCCTGGAACGACCTGTTCAGCGCCCTGATCTACCTGCCCAGCGACCTGGAGAAGACGACGCTGCCGGTCGGGCTGGCGCTGATGCAGCAGCAATACGCCGCGCAATGGACCGTGATGATGGCCGCCGTGCTGGTCAGCATCGCGCCGATCCTGATCGCCTTCAGCCTGGCCCAGCGGCACTTCATCGAAGGCATGGCGCTGTCCGGCCTCAAGTGACCCCAACCGAACCGACCGTTTCCAAGAAAGACCTGTCATGGCCAAGATCTGCCTCATCGGTGCGGGCAGCACCGTCTTCGCCCAGTCGATCATCGGCGACATCCTCAGCCAGCCGGACCTGGCCGACAGCGTCGTCGCCCTGCACGACATCGACGGCGAGCGGCTGAACACCTCCGCCATCGTCGCCCGCCGCATCGGCGCCGCGCTGGGGCTGGACAATCTCCGGGTCGAGGCCTCGCTGGACCGGCGCCAGGCCATGGCGGGGGCCGATTTCGTCATCCTGATGATGCAGGTCGGCGGCTATCGCCCGGCGACGGTGGCGGATTTCGAGATCCCGAAGCGCTACGGCCTGCGCCAGACCATCGGCGACACGCTGGGCATCGGCGGCATCTTCCGCGGCCTGCGCACCATCCCGGTGCTGCTGGAGATCTGCGAGGACATGCGCGTGGTGTGCCCGAACGCGCTGCTGATGAACTACGTCAACCCGATGGCGATGAACTGCTGGGCGATCGCCGAGGCGGCGCCCGACATCCGCTCGGTCGGGCTGTGCCACAGCGTGCAGGAGACGTCGGGCGACATGGCGCGCTGGCTGGGCGAGGCGCCGGAAACCCTCGACTATCTCTGCGCCGGCATCAACCACGTCGCCTATTTCCTGAAATTCGAGAAGCGGCTGCCGGATGGCGGGCGCGAGGACCTGTACCCCCGGCTGAAGGCGCTGGCCGAGGCCGGGGCGGTGCCGGCGGGCGAGGCGGTGCGCTTCGACATGCTGCGCCGGACCGGGCATTTCGTCACCGAATCCAGCATCCATTTCGCCGAATACAACCCCTGGTTCATCAAGGCCGGCCGCGACGACCTGCTGGCGAAGTACGAGGTGCCGCTGGACGAGTATCCGCGGCGCTGCGAGGAGCTGATCCGGGAATGGCACGCGCTGCGCGCCGGGCTGGAGGCGGATGACAGCCCGATCCCGGTCCGTCGCAGCAACGAATACGCCGCCGGCATCGTCCACGCCGTGGTCACCGGCCGGCACAATCTGATCTACGGCAATGTCCGCAATGACGGGCTGATCGCCGACCTGCCGGACGCCGCGGTGGTCGAGGTGCCGTGCCATGTCGACCGCAACGGCGTGCAGCCGATCCGCATCGGCCGCATTCCGGCGCATCTGGCCGGCATCATGCGCCTGTCGATCAACGTCCAGCAGCTGGTGGTCGAGGCGGCGCTGACCCAGCGCAAGGACGCCATCCGCCACGCCGCGATGCTGGACCCGCACACGGCGGCCGAACTGTCGCTCGACGAGATCTGGCGCCTGGTGGACGATCTGATCGAGGCGCATGGCGACCTGCTGCCGCGCTATCACTGAGAAGCGAAGGAAACCGGGAATGCCGGGAAGACTGGAAGGGCGTGTTGCCATTGTGATCGGCGCGGCGCGGGGCATCGGCGCCGCGATCGCCGAAAGGCTGGCGGCGGACGGCGCGCAAGTGGTGATCGGCGACACCGAGGCCGCGGCGGGCATGGCGACGGCGGAGCGGCTGGGCGGCCGCTTCGTCGCCACCGACATCAGCCGCAAGGACCATGCCGACGCCACCGTGGCGGCGGCGGTCGACGGCTTCGGCCGGCTCGACATCCTGGTGCAGAACGCCGCGATCTATCCCTGGACGCTGATCGAGGACATCGAGCCCGAGGAGTGGGACCGGGTGATGGCGGTCAATCTGCGCGGCACCTATCTCGCCGCGCGGGCGGCGCTGCCGGCGATGCGGGCGGGAGGAGGGGGGCGGATGATCTTCACCTCCTCGATCACCGGGCCGCGCGTCACCAGCCCGGGCCACGGCCACTACGCCGCGACCAAGGCCGGCATCAACGGCTTCCTGAAATCCGCGGCGCTGGAGTTCTCCGGCTACGGCATCACCGTCAACGGGGTCGAGCCGGGGAACATCCTGACCGAGGGCATGCAGCAGCACCGCAGCGCCGAATTCATCGCCATGATGGAGCAGGCGGTGCCGCTGGGCCGGCTCGGCACGCCGCAGGACGTGGCGGCGGCGGTGGCTTTCCTGGCCTCGGACGACGCCGCCTACATCACCGGCACCACCATCGTGGTCGATGGCGGCCAGACCCTGCCGGAAGGCCACGACTTCCGCCTGCGGCCGGGCTGAAGCGGGGCGGGCGGCTCCCTCAGCCCGCGTGCAGGATGCGGAAGCGGTCGGGGGCCGCCGGATCCCGGTCGACCACCTGGATCGGCGGCCAGGCCCATTGCCAGACGCCGATGCCCGGCACGCGGGAGAACCGGATCGGCCCGCGCGTGCCCTCGACCGCGACCTCCGGCCAGGCGCCGGCCAGCGCCGCCCGGTCCGCGCCACGGGCCCGCAGCATGTCGGCCAGGACGGCCACCGTGTCGTAGCCCTCAAGGGCGACGAAGGACGGCGCCTCGCCCAGCCGTTCGCGCAGCGCCGCCTCGACCCGGGCGCCGAGCGGGCCGAGGCGCTCGGGCCGGTAGCGCAGGAACGGGATCGCTGTGCCGTCGCCGCCCGGCAGCGCCGCCCATTCGGCGAATTCCGGCTGCCCGGCCGGCGCCCCGATCAGGATCCCGGCCAGGCGCGGGTCGCGGCGGACGGCGCGGGCGATCGGCACCGCCGGCTCCGGGTCGCCGGCCAGGAGCAGCAGGGCCGTCGCGCCGCTGCCGGCGAGCGCGTCGCACAGCGCCGCGGGGGCGAGCGAGCCCGCATCGAGCTCGACGACGCTGCCGCCGCGCGGGGCGAGGTGGTCCCGCAGGATGCGGGTCCCGGCGGCCCAGTACACGCTCGGCTGCGCCGCGACGGCGATCCGGCGGTGGCCGGCGCCGAGCAGGAACTCCGCATAGATCCGCCAGCCGCGGGACTGCGCCGGGGCGAGGCGCGCGACCCGGTCGGTCGGCTGGTCGGTGAGGGCGTCGAGCACCGCCGACGAGCAGAGGAACGGCAGGCCGAGGGCGTCGGCCCGGGCCGCGGCGGCGCGGGCGACGACGCTGTGATACTCCCCCGCCAAGCCCGCCCCGCCCAGCCGGGCCAGCTCCTCGACGGCCGCCGCGGCTTTCTGTGGATCGGCCGCGGTGTCGCGGACCACCAGCTCGAGCGGCCGCCCGGCGATCCCGCCGGCGCCGTTGACGTCGTGGACGGCGAGCTCGAGCCCGGCCAGCAGGTGCCGGCCCGCCGCGACCCAGCCGGGTGGGGTGAGCGGGGCCAGGGCGCCGATGCGGATGGCGGGGCCGTCCGCCCGCGCCGCTGCGGACGGCGATGGTGGCGTGGTCATGCCGTGGCGACTTTCCTATGGCGATCCGGCCGCAGTATGCGCGGATCGCGGGGCGGGCGTCAGGGGTGCCGGAAGCGCCGTGACCCCGCGGCGACGATGTGGGACGGTGGCCGGGCCGATGGGCGGCGAGGAGGGGCAACGCATGCAACGAGCGGGAAGGGTGCTGGCGCTGGCGGGAGCGATCGTGCTCTGGGCGGGGGCTCTCCAGGCCAACCAGGCCCGGCTGCCGGATGTCTGCTACCGGGCGGTGCTCGATGCCGCGACGGCCTATGCCCTCGGCGGGATCCTGCGCGAGGCCGAGGATGAGCGGACGGGGCATCCCGGTGTGGCCAGCCGCCTGCAGGCGATCCAGGACGAGCTGACGCAGCAGATGGGCGCCGCCCTCGACGCCGGCTGCCCGTCCGGGCCGTTCGAGCAGCTCGTCGCCTGCTTCCAGTCGAGGAGCGACGGCAGCGGCCGGAACGTGCCCAAGGCGAGCGCCTGCGTGGAGGAGGTGACCGGCAGGCGGGACGATCCCGGCCCCGGGACGAGATAGCCGCCCGGAGCATTGATCCCGATGGCGGGCGGCGGCGAGCAGACCCGCCTGGCACGATGGAGGATGACGAACCGATGACGGCGACCGACGGCACGACCCCGCGGCAATTCTACCACGGCACCCGGGCCGACCTGAGGCCGGGCGACCTGATCAAGGCGGGCCACAGCTCCAATTACGGCGCGCGGAAGCAGGCGTCCTGGGTCTATCTCACCGGCACGCTGGATGCCGCCATCTGGGGCGCCGAGCTGGCCGCCGGCGACGGGCGGGAGCGGATCTACATCGTCGAGCCGACCGGCCCGATCGTCGACGATCCCAACCTGACGGACAAGAAGTTCCCCGGCAATCCGACGCAGTCCTACCGGTCGCGCGACCCGCTTCGGGTGACGGGCGAGGTGACGGCTTGGCAGGGCCATTCCCCAGAGCGGCTGCGGGATATGAAGGACCATATCGAGCGCCTGAGGGCGCAGGGCATCGAGGCGATCGACTGACCGCCGGATCCTACCGATGGCCGAGGCTGACGGGTGGCGGCATCATCCGCGCCTCCGCCGGCGTCCGCATCCGGCCCGTTGCGGGTTTACGGGTTGATCTTGTAAGCAGGTCGCTATGCAGAACACGGCCAAGCCGCGTGCCGGAAGCGGGCAGGGGGAGCGGACCGGTTCGTTGATCGCCGGCTCCGCCTCGAAGCTCTCCACCGCCGATCTCGACAGCCTCATGCGGGCGCTCGAGATCGATGTCATCGCCCTGACCGAGATGCTGATCCCGTCCGACCATCGCGCCGAGATGGGGACGATCGACGCGCCGGCGATCCATTACACGGTCAGCGGCAGGGGGCGGATCTCGATCGGCAATGGGCCTGCGATGCCGCTTGAGCCTCACGTGCTCGTCATCAAGCCTCCGAACACGCCGTTCGCGATCGAAGTCGACGGGGCCGGCGGTCCGAAGAAACTCATCTCCCGCGATTGCTGGAAGCGGCATGACGGTGTCTTGCGCATCGCGATGCCGGCCGGGCAGCCCGAGCTCATCCAGATCTGCGGCTTCTTCAACGCGTCCTTTGGGCAATCCGTCGGGCTGTTTCGCGAATTGCGGGACCCCGTGGTCGAGAAGTTCGAGCCGACCGACAGGATCGACCTGAAGCTTCGCGAAGCGGTCGAAGAGCTGTGCGCGCAGGAGATCGGCATGGGCGCCATGACGGCGTCCCTGCTGAAACAGGTCATCGTCGCCCTGGTGCGGCGATCCATGAAATCCTCCCGCAGCTGGACGGATCGGTTCTCGATCCTCGCGGACCGGCAGATCACGCGGGCCTTCGCCGAGATGGCCGCGCGTCCGGGGGCCGCTCACACGGTCCAGAGCCTGGCGCACAGCGCGGGCCTGAGCCGGTCGGCCTTCATGGCGCGGTTCTCGGAGATCTTCGACCGCTCGCCGATGGCCGTCCTCCGGGAGCTCAGGATGCGGCAGGCGGCGCTCGAGCTCACCACGACGTCGGCTCCCGTCGATGTCGTGGCCTATAACGCCGGCTATGAAAGCCGCTCGAGCTTCGTGCGGGCCTTCCGCAAAGCCTACGGCGTCGATCCCAGCGAGTACCGGCAGAGCGCGAAGTCCGATGAGGCAGACAAGGGCGCTTGAGTCAGGCGCCACGCCTCGACGCTTTTCAAAACGGTGCTCAATCCCTTTTCCGTCATTCCCGCGAAAGCGGGAATCTCTTTCCGGATAAAGCGTTGAGAGATCCCCGCTTTCGCGGGGATGACGCGTTTGGGAATTCCGAGCAGGTCTCGTCCTTGAACGGGGTTCGCGCACGCCCGGTGCGCTGATCGCTGGCACCGGCGGCTCCGGATTCCGGAATGTGTGTCCGCCCGTCCAGCGAGGCCCGGCGCGGGTTTCATCGCGCCGGCACCGGTGGCAGCGTGGCTTCGGAATTCGGAAGACGACGCGCGATCGCGCACAGGCAGGTGGACGATGAAGGCAATCGTGGTGACGGACCAGGCAGCGGGAACGGCGGGGATGACGCTGGCCGAGCGGCCCGAGCCGCAGCCGGCGATCAACGACGTCGTCGTCGAGGTTCACGCATCGGGGTTCGTCCCGACCGAGCTGGCGTGGCCCTCGACCTGGACCGATCGCCTCGACCGCGACCGGACACCGTCGATCCCCGGGCACGAACTGGCCGGAGTGGTCACCGCCCTCGGCTACGGCACGACGGGGCTGTCGGTGGGTCAGCGGGTGTTCGGCCTCGCCGACTGGTACCGCGACGGCACCCTGGCGGAATATGTGGCGATCGAGGCCCGCAACCTGGCGCCGCTGCCGGGCGACGTCGACTTCACGGTGGGCGCGAGCCTGCCGATCTCCGGCCTGACCGCATGGCAGGGGCTGTTCGAGCACGGTCGCCTCCGGGCGGGGCAGAGCGTCCTGGTGCATGGCGCGGCCGGCGCGGTCGGGTCGATGGTGACGCAGCTCGCGCGGGAGGCCGGTGCCTACGTCATCGGCACCGGACGCGCTGCCGACCGAAAGATGGCGCTCGACTTCGGTGCGCAGGAGTTCGTCGACCTCGGCAACGACGTCCTGGAAGATGTCGGCGCGGTCGACCTCGTGTTCGATGTCATCGGCGGCGACATCGGCAAGCGGTCCGCGGGCCTGATCCGGGCGGGGGGAACGCTGGTGTCGGTCGTCGGGCCGATCGAGACGCGGCCCGCAGACGGCCTGGGGGTCGATTTCGTCGTCGAGGCCGATCGCGCCCAGCTGAGCGAGATCGCCCGGCGGGTGCGGGACGGACGACTGCGACCGCATATCGGCACCGTCTCGACCCTCGACGATGCCGTCGCCGCCCTCAACCCGACCGAGCGGCGCATGGGCAAGACGATCATCCGCATTCGTCCGTAACCGACACGCGCCTATCGCTGCATGCGGCCGGCCGGCGCTGCCGGAACGGCCGGCTGCGCGCTCTTGGACGCGCCGGGGCAGCCCGGGAAGCGATCCATGGCTCCCGGAATGGGATGGCGACAGGCTCCATCCCGGCAGCATCTCCAGAAGAGCAGAGCCGCTCTTTTTACTTCAGATCCTCCCTCGACCCGTAGAAATCACCATGACCAACGGATGCACCATGACCAATGCCGTCATCGATTGTATTGTGAGCCGCAGCGCCGCCAAGTACTACGACCGTTCCGCCTGCTTGAGCGACGACCAGATCCGCGAACTGGTGCGGATCGGCACCACCGCGCCGACATCCTTCCACCTGCAGAACTGGCGCTTCATCGCCGTGCGCACGCCCGAAGCCAAGGCCCGGCTGAAGCCGATCGCCTGGAACCAGCCGCCCATCACCGAAGCGGCCGTGACCTTCATCGTCTGCGGCCAGCTGGCCGATTCCAGCGTCATACCGGAGCGCCTGGCCCCGGTGGTGGAAGCGGGCATCATGCCGGCGGACCTGGTGCCGGATTGGGAAATCCCCGCACGCGGCCTGTACCAGGATTTCCCGCAGCGCCAGCGCGATGAAGCCGTGCGCACCGCCACCTTCGGCGCGGCGGCGATGATCTATGCGGCCCGCTCATGGGGCCTGGGTTCGACGCCGATGATCGGTTTCGATGCCGACGCGGTGCACCGCGCGTTCCAGCTGGCCGAGGACGAAGTGCCGGTGATGCTGCTGTCCGTGGGGCCGGAGCGTCCGGGCAACTGGCCGCAGAAGCCGCGCCGTCCGGTGGCCGACGTACTGAATTTCGCGTAAAGCCAGTAACTTGCGGAAGGCCATGATGCCAAGAACTGCCGCTCTGAAGCCGGAGCAGGTGCCGGCCGATTCGAAACCGACCCTCGATGCGTTCACCAGGAATATCGGGTTCACCCCGAACATGATGGCGACCTTCGCCCAGAGCCCGATCGCGTTCAACGCATGGGCCGCCCTGCTCGGCGCCTTGAGCAAGGCGCTCGACGTGAAGACCCGTGACAGCATCGGGCTCGCCGTCTCCGAAGTGAATGGCTGCAACTACTGCCTGACGGTTCACAGCTTCACGGCCGAGCACATGGCCAGGCTGCCGGCCGATGACATCATTCTCGCTCGGAAGGGCCATGCCACCGACGCGAAGCGTGACGCCGCCGTCCAGTTCGCGCGCAAAGTCATCGAGACTCGTGGCAAGGTCAGTGACGCCGATCTGAAGGCCGTTCGCGATGCCGGCCACGCGGATGCGAACGTCATGGAGATCGTGGCGCTGGTGGCCATGTACTCCCTCACCAACTTCTTCAACAACGTGTTCGATCCCGAGAAGGACTTTCCTGCCGTTGCACCGGCCGGTTCGGTCTGAACTCCATCTGATCGCATCGGCCATCTCCGCGGTTCCTCGGAGAATTCAAGTGACCCGCTCGTAACGCCAAGGCCCAGGCGCACCCGGGGATGATCCTGGGAACGCGTCTGGCTTTTCGTCATCTTGCCTGGCGTCGGCACCGCAATTGGAACGTCCGAATTCCTGGAAACGGTCATTCTGCGGCTCCGGGTGGCTTCCGCCCCTCACTCTTTCCAGAAAGCGGTGCCGGACACTGACAATCCCGGCCGTAAACACAATGTTCATTGCGGCTATCTTGATTTTCGTTCATGATATGTTCCATGAACACGGCGCACTCCGTCCCGACCCCGCAGCCCGCCGCGCCGGCCCTCGCCGATGCCGAGCAGGCGGCGGGTCTGCTCGACCGGCTGGCCGAAATGGCGATGGCGCAGGCGGAGGCGATGCACCGGGCCACCATGGCCGCCGTGGAAGCCGATGACGCGGCCAAGACCAAGGAATACGGGCTGGCCTTCGAGCGTGCCGGCCGCGGCGTCAGCCGCATGCTGGCGCTCAAGCTCCATTTCGCCCGCAAGCGGCAGGAGATGGCGGAGAAGGCAGCGCTCCACGCCCGCGACAGCGCCGCCGCGAAGGAGGTGCGCCGCAATCGGGTGGCCCGGGCCGTCAGCTGCTCGGTCGCCGCCAACCGCAACCTCGATGCCGAGACGTGCGAGGCGCAGATCGCGGCGATGTGGCGGCGGCTGGTCGACGATCCGGAGATCGACGCCGACCTGGATGCCGCCGGCCATTCGCTGGAGCAGATCGTCTTCCATCTCTGCCGCGACATGCGCATCCGCCCGGATGTGGCTTGGCTGAACCCGGACTATTCCGGCGCCGACTGGTTCGGGCGGCGGAAGCGGGCCGAGGAGGGAGAGGACGGCGAGAAGCCCCCCGCGCCCTGGTGGCCCGAGGACGGGCCGGACGCCGCGCGCTACTGGCATCTCGACCAGAGCGACAAGATCCTGGCTCAGGGCTGGTACGACATCGAGACCGGCGAACGGCTCCACTGCGCCCCCTGGCTGCTGAAACCGGGCGGCGGCTGACCGCCGTCGGCGCGTACCCCTGCCATTCCCAACCGGCCCGGCCTTCCGCTCTCCCCCTCCCGTTGCGGGAGGGGGAGAGTGAAGAGGGCGGGCCTGTCAGCCGCTCAGCACCATTTGTCGACGTAGTGGGAGTTGCCCGCCGGAACGACGTCCCGGTCGCGATAGATGATCGAGATCCTGCTGCCGCGCGCGGCGCAGGCGGCGTTGAAGAAGCTGATCGGATCGACCGGGTTGCCGTCGGCGTCCCGGTTGTTGTCGCTGTACTCGATCTCGTAGACTTGGTTGCCGTAGACGTCGGTGAAGTCGTCGCACTCCGTCCACACCTGGCATTCCTCGACGATGGCGAAGTCGAAGCCGATCTGCGAGATGCCGATCGGCGCCAGCTCGCCGGCGTTCTTCTGCGCGATGGCCAGGTTGGCGGCATGGGCGCGCTGCACCAGCAGCTTGGCGAAGGCGGTGTTGTGGGCCTTGGTCAGCACGCTCTTCGACCGGGTCCAGGAATCGAGGTTGTCCGGCTCGACCGCCTTGAAGCCGTCGGTCGCGCATTTGTCGATCCACGGCCCGATGATCGCCATCAGCGCCGTGCGCTTGGCCGCGGTCGAGGTGTCGAGGATGTACTCGTCCGGCCAGTTCGGATCGATCACGTATTTGCCGTTCTTCTTCACCAGCAGGTCGGGGTGGTTGGTGGTCCACCACACCGCGTCGTCGGGCTGGGTCTGGAAGGCGTTGACGTAGCAGATGTTGTATTTGCCCGCCGCGGGCGCCGCCAGCCGGTCGCGGTCGACGATGCCGACGCCGGCCGCCGGCGGATAGACGCCGCCGATCTGGTAGTCGAACTGCGTGTTGGCGGGCGGCTTGGTGAAGGCGAGGGCGCTCGTCGCGGTGGCCGCAAGGATGCTCGCCGCGGCGACGGCGATGGCCGTCGTCCGGAACCACAGGGCATGCATGGGGTCGTGACCTCTCGAGCCTGCCGTCCCCGCCTCGAGCCCGCTCGCTCTGGCGTGGTTGGGGCCGGGCTGGGTACCGGCTGGGGGCAGGCTGGCGGTAGGATGTCCATCCTTCCGCGCCGGGTCAAGAGCCGGCGCGAAGCCCGGCGGTCAAGCGGCCGCCGCGTCCGGCACCGCGCGCATGAAGTGGTTCGGGCCGAGGGCCACGATCTCGCCGCTGGCCCGGCGGCTGGCGGCGCGGATCGCCTCGGCCTTCGCCTGGAAGGCGCGGCTGCCCTGGCCGCGCAGCCGGACATCCGGGTCGGGCACCGCCGACAGCAGCAGCCTTGTGTAGGGGTGCTGCGGCGCCCCGGTCACTGCGGCGGCATCGCCCCATTCCACCATCTGGCCGGCGAACATCACCACCACCTCCTCCGCCACATGCGCGGCGGTGGCGATGTCGTGGGTGATGTACAGCATGGCCAGGCCGCGCGCCGCCTTGGTCTCGGCCAGCAGGCGCAGGATGTCGAGGCGGATCGAGACGTCGAGCATCGAGGTCGGCTCGTCCGCCACCAGGATCTCCGGCTCCACCGCCAGGGCCCGGGCGATGTTGACCCGCTGGCGCTGGCCGCCGCTGAGCTGGTGCGGGTATTTGATCGCGGTGATGTCGGGGTC
>NZ_JBCNNF010000214.1:0-11717 GCF_039594555.1 Inquilinus sp. | reverse complement strand
CCCGGCCTCGTGCAGGCCGATGAAGCTGGCGACGCAGTTGCGGTAGCCCAGCATCGGCAGCTGCGCCCGGCTGACCGGCAGCACGCATTCCTCGCCGTTCAGCGGCTCACGGAACACGCCGGAGCAGAAGCTGGAGGCGGCGGAGTTCGGCTTGCCCGGGCGGATGAAGATGGTCGGCAGCCGGGCCGAGCGGCCGTCGAAGAAGCCCTTGCGGCTGTAGTCGTTGACCAGCAGCTCGCAGATCGTCTTGGTGACGCCGTAGGTGGTCTGGCTGGTCTGCTTGGTGGCGTCGGTCACGGTCTTCGGCATCACCGAGCCGCCGAACACCGCGATCGAGCTGGCGGCGACCAGGCGCTGCGCCCCGCCCTTGCGCGCCCGCACCGCCTCGAACACGTTCAGCCCGCCATCGAGATTGACCTTCAGCGCCAGGTCGAAATCCTTCTCGCCGCCGCCCGACAGGATCGAGGCGAGATGGAACACCGAGATGTCGTCGCGGTCGACCAGGCCGAAGACGGTGGCACGGTCGGAGATGTCACCGGTGACGATCGACACCCGGTCGTCGAGGCCGTCCGGCCGCTCCGCCGGCGCCGCCATGTCGAACAGGGTGATCGCGTCGATCGGCTCCTGCTGGCCGGAGATGCCGGTCAGCGTGCCCCGCTTCAGCAGCGCCCGCGCCAGGTTCAGCCCGACGAAACCGAGACCACCGGTGATGACGACCTTCATCCTGCGTTTCCCCTGAACCCGCCGCCGGTCACCGGCGGCTCTATTGTACGACTTAAATGGTTTAGGCCGGCCCCGGCCGCACGGCAAGAAAAAGGGGCGCCCGGCCGGGGCGCCCCTGGATGACATCGGCGCCGCGTCAGGCCTTGCTGGCTTCGCCGACAGCCGCACCGGCCGTTTCGCCCACCGCCTGCTCGGCCGCCGCGATCTCGGCCTGGCGGCGGCGGATGGTGTCGCCGATCGGCGGGCCTTGGAAGCGCCGCCGTTCCAGCCCGAACCAGACGAGGGCGGTCAGGACCAGGAAGGCGATGGTGATCCACAGCGCCTTGTCGTTCGGCGGCTGCACGCCGATGACGAAGATCAGGATCACCGACAGCACGCACAGCAGCGCCACCAGCCGGTAGGCGCCGCCCAGTGACCACGGTCCCATCTGGGTCCAGGTCCGGCCATAGGCGATGGCGCCGAGAGCGATCGGCAGGCCGTAGGAGATGAACAGGAAGATCACCGTCACCGACACGACCGTCGTGTAGACCGGGGTGTAGGCGGTGAACAGCACGGCCAGGATGGCGCCGGTCCAGATCGCCGCCACCGGGGTGCGGAAGGTCGGGCTGACCTTGCGCAGCGAAGACGAGGCCGGCAGGCCGCCGTCGCGGGCGAAGGCGAAGATCATCCGCGACACCGAGGTCACGGTGGCCAGGCCGCACAGGTACTGGCTGACGGCGATGCCGAGATAAAGCACGAACTTCAACCCGGCCGGCAGCACCGCGTCCGAAGTCCAGAAGAACACATTCCAGCCCTGAGCCGCGGCCTCGTCCATGTTCGGGATCGCCAGCACGAAGGCGACCAGCATGGCGTAGCCGAACACCGCCGACAGCCACACCGACCGCACCATCGATCGCGGCACGTTATGGGCCGCGCGCACCGTCTCCTCCGAAGTGTGGGCCGAGGCGTCGAATCCGGTGATGGTGTAGATCGGCAGCAGCAGGCCCAGCAGGAACACCATGAACAGGCTGTCGTGCTTGGGCCACACCGAGGCATCCGCCGGCAGGCCGCTGTAATTAGTGAAGGTCCACAGCCGCGAAATGTCGATCGCCGGCGCATAGGCCAGGAAGGCGACGGTCAGGGCGATCGCGACCAGGAAGATCAGATAGCCGCTGAGGTCGGTCAGCAGCGTGGTGACGCGGATGCCGAGATGGTTCAGCAGGGCTTGGCTGCCGGTCAGCACCACCACGAAGATGACCTGGGTGGTGAAGTCGGCGCCCATGCCGAGTTGCGCCCCGAAGGCGCCCTGAACGAAGGTGAAGGTGCCGACATTGATCGCGCCGAGCACCGTGATCAGGCCGAGCAGGTTGAGCCAGGCGGTGACCCAGCCCGCCCCGCGCCCACCCAGGATCGAGCCCCAGTGGTAGAGGCCGCCAGCGGTCGGATACGCCGAGGCGATCTGGCCCATGCCCAGGGCGAAGACGAAGGACACAAGACAGCCGAGCGGCCAGCCGATGCCGATCGCCGCGCCGCCGACGCCGCTGATCGCCTGGCCCAGCGAGTTGATACCGCCGGACAGGATGCAGATGATCGAGAAGGAAATGGCGAAATTGGAGAAGCCGGACATCCGGCGCAGCAGCTCCTGGGCATAGCCCATGCTGTGCAGGACCTTCACATCGTCGGAGATGTCGTGCGGGCTTCCCGGACCGTGAGCGTCCTGGGACATCGATGTGCGCTCCCTGTTTGTCGTTGGATGGCTTCCTGGATCGCTCCCTCACACAAACGGGCAAGATCTCACACGGATCGGCCCGGATCCGGCCGAAACTGTCTCACCGAACCACAGCGCCGGCAAGAGTGTTGCAGGAATGGCGGCCCCGGAGCGGGCAGCGTCGCGGCCCGTCTTGCCGCCGCTTCGCTCGGCATGCTCAGAATAGCGCTTCAACTCGACCCGTGCCGGCTCCCCCGGGGACCAGGCACGGGCGACAGGAAACGGGAGACTTCGAGTAGATGGCGCAACCCTCATCCCGGGCCGCGGCCCCCCGTGCGGCCGCAGCCGCCCCCCGCTTCACCGCCGACGACGCCCGCAAGCTGGTGCAGGACGGAGGGTACAACCACGTCAAGGTGGCGCTGACCGATGTCGACGGCATCCTGCGCGGCAAGTACATGTCGCGGGAGAAGTTCTTCTCGTCGCTGGAAAAGGGCTTCGCCTTCTGCGACGTGATCGTCGGCTGGGACAGCCACGACCAGCTCTACGACAATGCCCGCTACACCGGCTGGCACACGGCCTATCCGGACGCGCCGGTGCGCATCCTGCCGGAGACGATGCGCCGCCTGCCCTTCGAGAACGACCTGCCCTTCTTCCTGTGCGAACTGGCCGACCAGGCCGAGGCGGTGTGCCCGCGCGCCGTGCTGCGCCGGATGCTGGACAAGGCGGCGGAGATGGGCTTCGGCCTGAAGGCGGCGTTCGAGTACGAGTTCTTCCTGTTCGACGAGACGCCGCATTCCGTGCGCGAGAAGCACTACCGCAACCTGACCAACCTGACACCGGGCTTCTTCGGCTATTCGGTGCTGCGCAACACGGTGTGGTCGGACCTGTATCACGAGCTGCTGTCGACCATGCAGGCGCTGGACTGCGAGATCGAGGGGCTGCACACCGAGACCGGCCCCGGCGTGCTGGAGGCGGCGATCGCCGTCGATGACGGCCTGTCCGCCGCCGACAAGGCGACGATCTTCCGCACCTTCACCAAGGTGATCGCCCAGCGCAACAACCTGATGGCCACCTTCATGTCGAAGTGGTCGAACGAGGTGCCGGGGCAGAGCGGCCATATCCACATGTCGCTGGTCGACGGCAAGGGCAAGCCGGTGTTCCACGACCCGAAGGACCCGAATGGGATGAGCGCCGTGATGCGCCATTTCGTGGCCGGCCAGCAGGCGCTGATGCCGGAGTTCCTGGCGATGATCGCGCAGACGGTGAACGCCTATTCCCGGCTGGTGCCCGGCTTCTGGGCGCCGACCTCGGCCACCTGGGGGGTGGAGAACCGGACCACGGCGCTGCGCGTGATCCAGGGCGGACCGAAGAGCCAGCGGGTGGAGTTCCGCATCGCCGCCGCCGACGCCAACCCCTACATCGTCCTGGCCGCGGCGCTGGGCGCCGGGCTGTGGGGCATCGAGCGCCAGCTGGAGCTGGGCGAACCGGTGAAGGGCAATGCCTACGCCAAGACCTTCCCGCGCAAGTCGGAGCTGCCGCGCACCCTGTGGGACGCGGCGCAGCGGCTGCGCGCCTCCAAGGCCGCGCGCGGCCTGTTCGGAGAGGATTGGGTGGAGCATTTCGCCGCGACCCGCGAATGGGAGGAGCGCGAATTCCGCAAGCACATCACCGATTGGGAACTGGCACGGTACTTCGAGATCATTTGATCCGAAGGAGCGTTCCATGGATCTCGGCCTGACCGGAAAGACCGTGCTGGTGACCGGCGGATCGAAGGGCATCGGCCTGGCCTGCGCCGAGGCCTTCCAGGCGGAGGGCGCGCGCGTGGCGATCGTCTCGCGCGCCCAGGCCAATCTCGACCGCGCCGCGGCCGGGCTGCCGGGCGTGGTCGCCCTCGCCGCCGACCTGACCGACGCCGCGGCCGCCCTGGAGGCGGTCGAGGCGGCGGAGCGGGCGCTGGGCCCGATCGACGTGCTGGTCAACTCCGCCGGCGCCGCCCGCCGCACCCCGGCGGAGGAGCTGACGCCGGCCGCCTACCGGGCGGCGATGGATGCCAAGTTCTTCTCCTATATCAATGTCATCGACCCGGTGGTGAAGCGCATGGCCGCGCGCGGCACCGGCGTCGTGGTCAACGTCATCGGCAATGGCGGCAAGGTGCCGGCGACGGTGCACATCGCTGGCGGCGCCGCCAATGCCGCGCTGATGCTGGCCACGGCCGGCCTGGCCACCGCCTATGCCGGCAAGGGTGTCCGCGTCGTCGGCCTCAACCCCGGCCTGACCGAGACCGAGCGCGTGGCCGAGGGGCTGCAGGCGGAGACCCGGCTGCACGGCATCACCCTGGAGGAGGCGCGGCAGCGCGCGGTGGCGCGCATCCCGCTCGGCCGCGGCGCGCAGCCGGAGGAGATCGCCGACGCCGTGCTGTTCCTGGCCTCGGCCAAGGCCAGCTACATCACCGGCGTCAACATCACCATGGATGGGCTGCAGAGCCCGGTCATCGTGTAAGGCCACCGATGGCGACCAGCACGGTATCCCGGGCGCCCGGCGTCTCGATCCAGGGGCTGGGCTTCCTGGTCGCCACCAGCCTGATGTGGGGCTTCAACTGGCCGCTGGTGAAGCATCTGGTCGGGGTGCTGCCGCCCTTCTCGGTGCGGGCGGCCAGCGGCCTGATCGGCACCGCTATCGTGCTGGCCATCGCCCTGGCCCGCCGCGAATCCCTGATGCCGCCGCGCGGCCAGTGGGGCCGGCTGTGCCTGGCAGCCGCCCTGAACGTCACCGCCTGGATGGCGCTGACCACCTTGTCGCTGCTGTGGCTGCGGGCGTCGGAGACGACGATCCTGGCTTACACCCTGCCGATCTGGGCAGCGATCCTGGCCTGGCCGCTGCTGGGCGAGCGGCCGACGCTGGGCCGCGGCGTCGGCCTGGTGCTCGGCCTGTCCGGCATCGCCCTGCTGGTGGCGCACGGCACGCCGGGAGAGGAGGATCTCGCCGAGAAGCTGCCGGGCGTGGCCTTCGCCCTGGCCGGGTCGATGCTGTTCGCGCTGGGCACCGTTCTGGCCAAGCGGGCGCCGGTGGCGATGCCGCCGACCGCGCTGGTGGCGTGGCAGACCGGCCTCGGCCTGCTGCCGCTGCTGCTGTTCTGGCAGCTGCTGGAACAGCCGGATTTCGCGGCGCTGGGCGCGCTGGACTGGGCGGCGCTGGCCTATGGCGGCGCCCTCGCCTTCGGCCTGGCCTATGTCGCCTGGTTTGCGGCGCTGCGCCGGCTGCCCGCTTCGGTCGCCACCATCGGGTCGCTGCTGGCGCCGGTGATCGGCGTGCTGGCCTCAGTGGCCATGCTCGGCGATCCCTTCGGCCTGCGCGAGATCGGCGCCCTGGCCCTGACCCTCGGCGGCGTCGCCCTGGCCACCTTCGCCCGGTGACGCCGGGTCAGGCGCCCCGGCCGAGATAGCCCAGCACCAACCGCGTCAGCTCCCGCCTCACCTCCGGCGATTGCAGAACCCCGCGTCGCGCCGCGTTGTGGATCACGCCCTCGACCGCCGAGGACAGCACCTGGGCAACGATCCCGTCCCGGCCGCCGTCCAGCGCGGCGACGACGGCCTCGTAGCGGCGCAGATACTCGGCCTGGAACGCCCGGTAAGCTGCGCCCGACCCGTCCGGGTCCGGCAGGTCCAGCAGCACCCGGTGCAGCGCCGCGTTGGCGCTGTGCACCGCGATCATGCCGTCGACCAGTGCCTCGGCCGGGGTCCCACCATCCGCGGCGCGGTCCAGCACCGCCAGCACCTCGTCGAAATGCCGCTGCCGGATGGCGTCGACCAGCGCTAGCTTGTTCGGGAAGTACTGATACAGCGAGCCGATGCTGACCCCGGCCACCTCCGCCACCTCATTGGTGGTGAAGCCGGCCCATCCCTTCTCGCCCAGAAGCTGAGCCCCGGCCTGGACCACCGCCGCCACTGTCGCCCGGGACCGGGCTTGGCGCGGCCGCTTCCGCATCGCCGAGGACGGCCCGGGAATGCGAGTGGACATGGCCGCCGCCTCCGCGAAAATGTGAACACTCAGCTCACATTCATAGGGGCCGGCCGCCATGAGCGCCACCGATCTGCTGCGCAGCCTGTTCCGCTACCAGGCCTGGGCCGACGAGGAATTCCTGGTCGCGGTGGCGCAGCTCGACCTGGAGCGGCGCGCCGAAGACCGGCGCGCCGTGCTGCGGCTGCTCAACCACTGCCATGTGGTCGGCCGGATCTTCGCCGCCCATCTCACCGGCCGGCGCCACGGCTACGCTGCGGACAACACGCCCGAGACGCCGGAGCCCGAGGCGCTGCGCGCGGCCCTGGCGGAGTCGGACCGCTGGTATCTCGACTATCTGGATCGGGTGACCCCGGCCGAGCTGTCCGAGGCTGTGGCCTTCACCTTCACCGATGGCGACCGGGGCTGCATGACTCGGCAGGAGATGCTGGCCCATGTCGTCACCCATGGCGGCTATCACCGGGGCGAGGCCGGGCGGATCCTGACCCGGCTCGCCGCCGGGCCGGCGCCGGGGCTCCGCCTGCCCTGGGACACCTATGCGGTGCATCTCCACAGCACCGAGCCCGCGCGCCGGCGGCGCGCCTCGGCACCGGCTTCCGCGAAGTCCTGATTAATTTTGGAAGAGGATGCCGCCCTGCATCGTCTTTGTGATGGGGGATGCGAAAGCTCCTTCCACCACTGGACCCCTCAGCCCCGCCTCCTCCGGCGGGGTTCTTTTTGCGGGCCGGCCCGACGCCCCTACGGGACCGTCTCCGGCTCGGCGCTCATGGCCTGCCAGCGGCTGAGCGGGACGATGCCCAGTTCGGGCCGCGCCGGGCCGGGCAGGTTGGCGATGAACTCCAGCGAATGGCCGTCCGGGTCGTCGAAGAAGACGCTGGCCGCCGGCATCCAGGAGAACACGATCGGCTCCTCCCCCGACAGGCCATGCGCCGGCTTCGGCCCGATCCCCGCTTGGCGCAACGCCCCGATCGAGCGGCTGACATCCGCCAGCGCGACCTTGAAGGAGATGTGCAGCCGCAGCTGCAGCGGGCTCGAATGATAGGACCAGAGCCCGAGCATGCTGTGCTCCCGCGCCCCGACCCAGAAGAAGGCGACATGGCGCTGCGGGATCCGGTGCGCCAGCTCGAGCCCCAGCCCGTCGCGGTAGAAGGCGATGGAGCGGTCGAGATCGCTGACGGTCAGATGGGTCTCATACAGGGACTGGATCGGGACGATTGCCACGTTCGGCTTCCTTCCGGTCTCGGTTACGCCAGCGCCGCGGCATAGGGCGCGACGGTGCGCGCCTGGCGCAGCGTCGTGCCCCACCAGCGCAGCGCCTTCAGCATCACCGCCATGGCGGCGGCGGCTTGATCGGGTTCGGCCAGCCGGCCGGCGGCGTCGAAGCGGCGCGAGGCCCAGGCCAGGCTGACCGTGTCGCGCAGCGTCACCGCGTGCAGCTCGGCGAAGACCAGGCGCAGTTGTTCCACCGCGCGCAGGCCGCCGGAGATGCCGCCATAGCTGACGAAGGCGACCGGCTTCGCCTGCCATTCGGCATAGGCGCAATCGATCATGAATTTCAGCACCGCCGGATAGGCGTGGTTGTATTCTGGCGTGACCACGACGAAGGCGTCGACGCGGTCGATGCGCTCGCGGAAGGCGGCCACGCCGCCGCCGTCCCGCCGCGCGCTCCAGTCCGGCAGGCCGAGATCCCGCGGGTCGATGATGTCGAGCGTGAAGCCGCCCGCCCGCTCGATCTCGCCGGCCGCCCAGCCGGCGACGGTGCCGCAGAACCGGCCGTCCCGGACGCTGCCGTAGATCAGGCCGATGCGCAGAGTGTCCATGCTACATGCCCCTCGATTCCGCTGAGTCGGGACACGCTACAAGTTCAAGTCAGCTTCAAGTCCAGAGGGATTTCGTCCGCCGCATGTTATGCAGGATGGCGTCGGCCACAGGGCCGTGCAGCGGCGGCGGCAGGTCGTGGCCCATGCCGTCGATGATCATCAGCTCGGTGCCCGGGATGTTCGCCGCGATGTCCCGGCCAGCGGCGGGCGGCACCAGGGGATCGTCTGCGCCGTGCACCACCAGGGTCGGGGCGGTGATTCGCGCCAGGCGGGGCCGCAGGTCGCCGGTGGCGGCGATGGCGGCGATCTGCCGGGCGAAGCCGGCAGGGTCGCGGGACTGCCGCGCCTCGGCCAGCGCCTGGGCGCGATGCGCCGCCTCGTCGAACGGAAAACCGGGGCCTGCGATCAGCCGGGCGAAGGCCGCGCTGTGGGCCAGGAAGCCGGCCTCGTCCGCCGCCGGGTCCGGCGCCGGCCGGGCCAGCGCCGCCATCACCGTCGGCGCCGCCTGCGGCAAGGCCGGGTTTCCCGTGCTGGACATGATCGCCGCCAGCGACAGGACCCGATGCGGATGGCCGGCCGCCACGAGCTGCGCGATCATCCCGCCCATCGACCGGCCGGCGAGATGCGCCCGCTCGATCCCGAGCGCGTCGAACAGCCCCACCGTGTCGGCGGCCATGTCGTCCAGCGTGTAGGGCACCGCCGGCCGCTCTCCACGCGCCACGGCAGCGGCCAAAGCGGCGAAATCCGGCACCGGCGCGCCGTGCAGATGGGTCGACAGGCCGACATCGCGGTTGTCGAAGCGGATCACGCGGAAGCCCTGCCCCGCCAGGCGCTCGCAAAACGGCTCGGCCCAGCGGGTCATCGGCACGCCGAGGCCGGAGACCAGCAGGATCGCCGGCCCCTCGCCAACGCTGTCGTATTCGAGGGTGAGGCCGTTGGCCCGGACCTGCGGCACGGCTCAGCCCTCCAGGTCGTCGGCCACGAAGGCCAGCCGGATGACGTAGCCGCGCAGATCGGCCGGCCAGGCCGCGGTCTCCTGCTCGAAGCGGGCCCGGTCGCCGGCGAACAGGGCGCGCGACGCCTCCTCGAATCCCGCCAGGTTGCCGGCCATCGCCGACATCACGCGGTAGCCGGCTTCCCGCGCCGCGCGCCTCCGCTGCACCGCGCCGCCGGCCCGCCGGGCCTCGTCGACCAGCCGGCGCAGCGCCACCGACGCTCCGCCCGGCTGCGCCGCCAGCCATTCCCAATGCCGCGGCAGCAGCGTGACCTCGCGCCCGACCACGCCGAGCTTCGGCCGCCCCCGCCCCCGAGGCTCCGCCGGCTCCGCGCCCTCCTCCGGTGCCAGCCGGGCGACGATCTCGGCGTCGCTGCCGCGCAGGTCGAGATCGACCACCCGGCCGGTGGT
The DNA here is from genome assembly GCF_039594555.1 of Inquilinus sp. GTDB lineage: Bacteria > Pseudomonadota > Alphaproteobacteria > DSM-16000 > Inquilinaceae > Inquilinus. The sequence goes on along the minus strand of NZ_JBCNNF010000214.1, from coordinate 2,065 downwards.
GTCGGCGAAGACAAGGACGGGGTCGCCCGTGTTGCGCTCAACTGCGGCCTTCACGGCCAGCGCGACCTCGGCCAGCGGGCCGGAGCGCAGCAGCGTCTGGCCTTCGAAGGCGGTGCAGGGTGTGGCGGCGGTCGCGGTCACGGCAATCATCCCGGTGAAGTGGCGGACGATTTATACCCGGGCAAAATATCTTGCGTCAATATCACCCGGGCAATAATCTGCCGCCACCAACGAGACGGATCGAGCGATGACGGGTGAGGACAGGAAGACGGCCATCGCCGCTTACAAGGAGCGGAAGGTGTCTGCCGGGATCTATGCGGTGCGCTGCGCCGCCACGGGCGAGGCCTGGGTCGGGCGCAGCCCCAACCTGGACACGGCGCGGAACCGCGTCTGGTTTACGCTGCGCACCGGCAGCCACACCCATCCGGGCCTGCTGCAGGCCTGGCGCATGCATGGCGAGGCCGCCTTCAGCTTCGCGGTGGTCGAGACCCTGTCCGAGGAGGACGCCACCCATTTCCGCGACAAGCGCCTGAAGCAGCGGCTGGAGCACTGGCAGGCGGCGCTCGGCGCCGAGGCGATCTGATCCGGAGCCTCACAGGATGATCGTCGCGCCTGCGCCCGACCGCCGGGCGTGGCGATAGGCGAGGTCCGCCGCCACCATGTCCTCCATCGCCGTCCCCATCGCCTTGTAGACCGTGATCTGGTCCGCCGAGACGCGGCCCGGCCGGCGCGCGAGCAGCATGTCGCCCAGCGTGATGCCGGTGTCCGGGTCGATGCCGGCCAGCTCGCAGGATCCCACCGGGGTGGGTTCGAAAGCCTCCCGGGTCTCGACGTAGAGCACGGCCGTGCGAGCCAGGGCGGCAGGCAATTCGCCGCCCGGCGGCGCGACCCCGACCGACGAGACATGCGTGCCCGGCCGGACCCAGCCGGCATCGATCACCGGCTCATAGGAATGGGTCGCCAGGCAGACCACGTCGGATGAGCGGATGGCCGCCTCCAGCCCGGCCACCGCGGTGACGCCGGGATGGCGCGCGGCCAGGGCTTCGGCATCCTCGAGGCGCTTCGAGACGACGCGGATCTCGGCGAAGTCCCGCACCAACGGCAGCAGGCGGAGATGCTGGTCGGCCTGCACGCCCGCCCCCACCACGGTGGCCACCTTGGCATTCCGGCGGGCGAGCTCGCGTACCGACAGCACCGCGGAGCCCGAGGTCCGCACCGCCGTAATGTAGGTGCCGTCCATGATGCAGACCGGCAGGCCGCTGGCCGGGTCGAACAGGTGGATGGTGGCAAGATGGCTGGGAAGACCCTGGCCGATATTGCCTTCGAAGACGTTGACGATCTTCACCGTCAGATTCATGCCCTCCGCCCAGGCCGGCATCGCCAGGGAATAGCCGGCCTGCGGGATGTCGAGCTGCGGCCGCGCCGGCGTGACGACCTGGCCCAGCGCCAGGGCCCTGAAGCCGGCGGCCAGAGCGTCCAGCAATTCAAGCGGGTCGATGCAGGCCCGCACATCCGCTTCGCTCAATGTCAGGATCCTGGTCTCTCCCTTCGACAGCGACAGGAGAACCCCGCCGGTCGCAGCAGCCTCGTCCATCCTCAACCTCCTGAGAGCCGGTCCCGATCGGAACCGGCGTGGATCTGATGCCGACAAGGCTATTGCGGTAATTGGCGCGACTAAATACGGTGATTTCGCGAATTCCGAGTGAAATTCAAACCAGTAGGCCTATCGGAGAGTGCTTTCAGCATGAGCGATCTCGACGGAGTCGATCGCACGCTGCTGCGGCTGCTGCAGGAGGATGGACGGCGGACGACACTCGACCTCGCCGCGCGGGTGGGCCTGTCGCCGACCGGCGCCAGCCAGCGGGTCAAGCGGCTGTTCCGCGATGGGTTCATCACGGCGGTCCGGGCCGTGCTCGACCCCCGGAAGCTCGGCCGCGGAACGCTGGTCTTCATCCAGGTCCGGCTCGACCACACCGCCCCGCAGGTCTTCGATCATTTCGCCGAGGCCGTGCGGCGGGCGCCCGAAATCCTGGAATGCCACATGGTGGTCGGCGGCTTCGACTAT
>NZ_JBCNNF010000213.1:0-11765 GCF_039594555.1 Inquilinus sp. | reverse complement strand
TGTCCAGCGGATCGACCAGGATCGCGTCGACCTTCTGGTTGATGAAGTTCTCGATGATGGCGACCTGCTTCTCCAGGCTGCCTTCGGCGCTCTGCCAGGTCGCCTTGACGCCGTAGTCCGTGGCCGCGGTGTCGCCCGCCTCCTTCATCCGCACGAAGAAGGAGTTCTGCAGGTCGATGGCGGCGAGGCCGAGCACCGGCTCGGCGGCGGATGCGAGGCCCGACAGGGCCAGGACCGCGGTGAGGGCCACGCCCGACAGCACATGTTTCATCATGGTTCTCGTCCTCCTGTGAAGCCTCGGTTGCGCCTGTTGTTGTTGGGAGGGCGCAGCCCTCCGGGCCCCGCGTTCAGGCGGCGAGGCCGTCCGGGCCCGCGCCGCAGACCAGGCCGCAGACCACGTCGCCGTCACGCGGCACCACCCGGCCGGATTGCAGCGCCGCGACCGAGGCGGCGCCGCTGAGATCGGCAGCCAGGCCGAGTTCGAACCACAGCCACTTCGCCGCCCGCTCCATGTCGCGGTCCTCGATCAGCACCACCTCGTCGACGCTGCGGCGGATGATGTCGAAGATGCGCGGGTCTGTGCGGCCGCAGGCCATGGTCGGCACCGCCGTGGTGACGGCGTCGAGCGTCACCACCTGCCCCGCGTCCAGGCTGGCGCGCAGGGTCGGGGAGCCGACCGGCTCGATGCCGATGATCCGCGCCTTGGGCTGCAGCGCCCGGATCGCCGTGGCCATGCCGGCGGCCAGGCCGCCGCCGCCGATCGCGAGCAGGAACAGGCTGGCCTCGGGCAGATCCTCGGCGATCTCCAGCGCCACCGTGCCCTGGCCCGCCACCACCTCGGGGTCGGCGAAGGGATGGAAATAGACGGCCCCCGTCTGCTCGGCGAAGGCGCGGGCGGCGCGGTCGGAGTCATCCCACACCGTGCCCTCGATCCGGATCTCGGCGCCCCAGCCGGCCAGCTTGGCGCGCTTGGCCGGTGACGCGTTGCCGGGCAGGAAGACGGTGGTCTGCACCCGGGCGAGATGGCCGGCCCGTGCCACGGCCAGGCCGTGATTGCCGCCCGAGGCGGTGACGATGCCGCGGGCCAGCGTCGCCGGGTCGGCAGCCAAGAGCCGGTTGGTCGCGCCGCGCGCCTTGAAGGACCCGGTGACCTGCAGGCATTCCAGCTTGAGCCACAGCGGCGCCGCCGTCGGCGCCTGCAGCAGCTGGTCGGCCCGGACCAGCGGGGTGCGCCGGACATGGCCGCGGATCCGGTCCCCAGCAGCCTGGATGTCGTGCAGCCCGATCATCCAAGGCTCCCGCGATAGGGCGAGGCCACGACCAGGCAGCAATTGCCGGGCCGCACCCGGCCGGGCTGGCGGCGAGCATAGACGATACCGTCGGCGCCGTAGCGCAGCTCGGCCGGCGCCCGGCCCGGATCATGCAGGAAATGGATGCGCCCGGCGGGCTGCCCGGCGCGGACCTCCGTGCCGTTGCGGTGATAGGGCTCGAAGACCCCGTCGTCGCCGGCGAGGACATAGGAGGACGCGCCCGCCACCTCGTAGACCTTGGGGTCCGGGCGGCGCGGTGCGGCGAAGGACGGGTCGAGCACGCCGAGATGGGCCAGCACGCTGCGCACGCCGCGGCGGCAGATGTCGAGCGCGTCGAGCGACACCGTGCCCGCCCCCGCCATCTCGGTGCCGACCACGGTCAGCCCGGCGGCGACGGCGGCGGCGGTGGCGGTGCGCGGCTCGCCCAGATTGTCGACGACCACCGTGATCGGCGCGTCGAAGGCCAGCACGGCGTCGATGTTGCGGCGCTGATGCGCCGGATCGGCCGCCGGCTCGACGATCGCGCTGGGCAGGATGTCGAGCGACGAGCCGCCGGAATGCAGGTCGAGGAAGGCGTCGCCGCGCGGCAGCAGCACATCCTGCACATAGGCCGAGATCTGCCGGGTGATGGTGCCGGCCGGGTCGCCGGGGAAGGTGCGGTTGAAGTTCAACCCGTCGACCGGCGAGGTGCGCTTGCCGGCCACCACCGCCGGCAGGTTGATCGCCGGGATCAGGATTAGCCGGCCCTGGATCGTGCCGGGGTCGAGGTCGCGGATGATCTCGCCGAGCGTGATCGGCCCTTCGTATTCGTCGCCGTGGTTGCCGCCCTCGAGGATCACGGTCGGGCCGGTGCCATTGGCGATCACCGCCAGCGGGATGCGCACAGTGCCCCAGGCATCATCGTCCGGCGATTGCGGGATGTGGAAGAAGCCGACCTGCCGGCCCGGCTTGTCGAACTCGATATCGGTAAAGGCCGTGCTGCGACGGACGGTCGATGCGCCGCGGCTCGATCCGACCGTCACGGTTTCGATGCTTTCCACGCTGCGCCTCCTGCGTGGCGGTCTCGGCCGCCGTTGGGAGAACGCTAGGGTTGTTTTACTGATGATGTCAACATCATATATAAAACACTCATCGAAACGTCGGCGGCGGCGATACAGTCCCGCCCCGGAATCGCGTGGGGTCGTTTGGGGGTTGGATGTGACGGAGAAGAAGGCGGCCTATTCGGCGCCGGCGCTGGAGAAGGGCCTGGACATCCTGGAGCTGCTGGCCAGCCGCGACGAACCGCTGTCGCTGACCCGGATCGCCGATGAGCTGGGCCGGTCGAAGAGCGAGATCTTCCGCATGGTGATGGTGCTGCTGGAGCGGGACTACCTCGCCCGCGACCCGGCCAGCGACGACCTGACCCTGACCAACCGGCTGTTCTCGCTGGGGCTGCGCACGCCGCGGGTGCGCAACCTGGTGACCGAGGCGGTGCCGGTGATGAACGCGCTGGCCGCCGAGACCGGCCATTCCGCTCATCTGGTGGTGCTGTATCGCGGCCGCACCGTGGTGCTGGCCTCGGTCTCGGGCGAGCCGGACATCAGCTTCACCCTCAATCTTGGCTTCAACCGGCCGGCGGTGGACGCCACCTCCGGCCAGGTGATCGTCGCCTTCCAGCCGCCGGAGGTGCAGCAGCGGCTGATCCGCGAGAGCCTGCCCCAGGCCCAGGGCCGGGTGACCGAGGAGGAGCTGGTGAAAGATCTGACCCGCATCCGCGACCGCGGCTTCGAGCTGCACGAAAGCCGGGACTTCGTCGGCCTGACCGACATCTGCTGCCCGATCCTCGACCGTAACGGCCATGCCGTCGCCAGCATGATCATCACCTGCATCAAGCGGCACGGTCAGGAGGTGCAGCTGATGGACACGCTCGACGCCCTGAAGCGCGCCTGTGCGGTCATCAGCCAAGCGGGCGCATGATAGGAATATGACTGCCGTGTTTCTCCAGCATCACGGCCATTAACATCGTCTGCCAGCCTCGGCTAGGGGGCCGGATCCAATGCCGGCTCGATGAGGCGGATCGTCAGCACGATCTGCCTCTCGATGGCGATCGGATCGCTGCTCTCCGTCAACCGCCAATAGCTCCACGTCGCATTGACCAGGGTGTAGATGCTGATGGCGAGATCGAAGAGCCGCTCGTCACTCCAATCCGAGCCCAGCCGGCGAAGGAGGCGGACGTAGTTCGATGCGAAGAGCTGCGAATGCGCGCGGGCAATCCGGAGCAGGTCCTCATAGTAGTAGGAGGCATCGACAATGGTGCGGTCGAGGCCGATGCCGAGCTGATAGGCCCAGGTCTCGCGAATGAGATCTGCAAGCTGGGCCTGCCACCCCGCCCGTTCGATCCGCTCCGACCCCGCTTCGAGGAAGCTCCGCACCTGGGCCAGCTTTCCCTCGTAGATCTCGGCGATGATCGCTTCCTTGTTGGGGAAGTAGTCGTAGATCGAACCGATCTTGATCCCGGCATGCTCCGCGATGGCATTGGTCGTGATCGCCCTGATGCCCCTTTCGCGCATGACATCGTGCGCAGCCTCCATGATCGCCGCCTTGATCCTGCGCGATCGGGCCTGGACCGGCCTGCGCTTCGCTGGCGCGCTCGTCTTTCCGGTCATGCGGCTCTCCTTTCCAGCCACCTCATCCCTCTTTGGCAAGAAAATTGCATCCAAAATCGCATGGGTCCCCTTGCCGGCTCTTGCACACCGCCTCAATCCGAGTAATCATTCGGATTATAGGCCGCACGCTCCACCAGCCCAATGGCGGCCGCGCAATCACTCTTTCTCATAACGAACAGGGAGAGTCCGGTGCTGAACCGTCGGCAATTTGCGCTCGCCTCCATGGCTTCCGTCGGTGCCTTCACGTTGGGAAGGTCGGAATTGTCCTTCGCCCAGGCCGAACAGGCGGCCCGGTTCCGCCTGATTATTGACCCGGAAGGCCTCTATAATGTGCAGAGCATTTCCCTGGCCGTGAGCAGCGTTCTCGGCAACTACCTGTTGGAATCGCTCATCTACCTCGACGACCAGGGGCAGGCCCGGCCCTGGCTGGCTGAATCCTGGCAGGCAGACGCCAACGGCCGCACGATCACCTTCAAGCTCAGGGGCGGCAAGACCTTCCACGACGGCACGCCCTTCGACGCGGCGGCCGTGAAATTCCATTTCGACACGATCCTCGATCCGAACAGCGCCTCCCCTTCCAAGGGCATCGTCGGGCCTTTGCAGAAGGTCGATGCCCCAGACGACCGCACGGTCGTCTTCCACTTCACCAAGCCCTTCGCGCCGTTCATCAACCTGCTGGGCCAATCCTATTTCGGCTTCAACTCTCCGACCGCGGTGAAGGCGGCAGGTTCGGCCTATGCCCGCCACCCGGTCGGGACCGGGCCCTTCATGTTCGACAGCTGGACCCCCGGCACGCGCATCGAACTGGTCCGCAACCCGAACTTCAAGCAGTTCCGGCCGGATGCGGCCAATCAGGGCCTGCCCTATCTCGACCGCATTGTCCTCAACGTGATGGCCGAAGAGGGCGTGGTGACGTCGGCTCTGCAGACCGGCGAGCTCGATGCCGCCCAGCTGACGGCGGATGCGGTCCGGCCGCTCGCCGACGATCCGCAATTCGTCGTCATCAATGACAAGAACGCCAAGAACCTGATGTTCATGGAGTTCGACTACAAGAAGGCTCCGTTCAGCGACAAGGCCTTCCGCGAAGCGATCAGCCATGCCGTCGACCGTGAAGCCGTCCTTGCCGCGGCTTTCGGTGGCAACGGCACGATCGCCCTCGGTCCATTGTCGCGCGGCATCCCTGGTTATGACGACGCCGTGGCCCAGAAATACGGCACCCCCTACGATCCGGACAAGGCCAAGGCCCTGCTCGACGCCGCCGGCTGGAGGGATGATGGCGGGGTGCGTGCCAAGGACGGCACCCAGGCCAAGTTCACCATCCGCAGCTATGCCGACAGCACGACCGAGCGGGCGCTCGCGGTCATCCAGGCCAATCTCGGCGATATCGGCATCCAGGTCGATGTCGGCACGGCGGATTGGGGCACCTTCTATCCTGGCCTGCTGAAGCCGGATTGGGATATGGATCTCAATCGCTGGACATGGTCCGACCCGAGCGTCATGTCGCAGCTGTTCCGGTCCCCCGGCCACCGCCAATTGCTGCCGTCGAGCCCGGCAATCGACGACGCCCTGGACGCGGCCGATACCGCCCTCGACCCGGCCAAGCGCATGCAGTTCGTCAGCGCCGCCCAGGCGGCGATCCTGGAGGATCGGATGATCCTGCCGCTGCTCACCGACTGGCCGATGACGGTGACCCGGACGGCGCTGCAGGGCTATCGCCTCGACTATCTCGGCTATATCTACGCCACGGACCTTAAGATCGTGGGATAGAGCGCGATGGCCCGGTATGTCCTGAAGCGCCTGCTGCTCCTGGTTCCGGTGGTGATCGGCATCCTGCTGATCACCTTCCTGATGAAGGCCCTGATCCCGACCGATGCGGCGACGGCGATGTATCAGGGCCAGCTCTCGGAACAGGACGCGGCACAGGCCATCGCAACCCTGCGTGCGAAATACCACCTGGACCTGCCCTGGTATCAGCAGTTCGTCCTGTATGTCAGCGATCTCGCGCAGGGCGATCTCGGGGAGTCGATCCGGCTGCGCAAGCCGGTGATCGACGAGATCGGCTTCCGATACGTCAACACCATCCTCCTCACCGGCGCAGCCCTGGCGATCGCGTTGGTGGTCGGGCTCACGACCGGCATCCTCGCCGCGGCCCGGCGCAACACCTGGCTGGACGTGACCGCGACGACGATCGGACTGTTCGGCATCTCGATGCCGGCCTTCTTCTTCGGGCTGCTGCTGATCCTCCTCTGCTCGGTCTGGCTCAGGCTCCTGCCGGTGGTCCCCCACGGCCCGCTGGCGATCGTGCTGCCCGCCATCGCGCTCGGCCTGATTGAAGCGGCCCCGCTGTCGCGGGTGGCGAGGAGCAGCATGATCGACGTGCTGAGGCGAGACTACATCCAGGCGGCGCGGGCGCGCGGGGCAAGCGAGATCGCGCTGATCCTGCGCCATGCCCTGCCGAACGCCCTGATCGTGGTGCTGACGGTGGTGGGGCTGCAGATCGGCAACCTGCTGGGCGGCGCCTTCATCGTCGAGACCATCTTCAGCTGGCACGGCATCGGCGAGTTGGCGGTCAACGCCATCCAGTGGCGCGACTTCACCCTGACGCAGGCGATCATCCTGATCAGCGCCGTCACCTATCTGGTGATCAACCTCGTCGCCGACCTGCTCTACGCCTGGCTCGACCCGCGCGTGGAGCTCGTATCGTGAGCGAAGCGATCCTCCAGGAAGCGGTCTTCCAGGCCGTCCCGCGCTGGCGGCTCCTGCTCGGGCGGCTTCTGCGCAATCCGTCGGCGGTGGCCGGCGGCACCGTGCTTCTGGTCCTGATCCTGCTCGCGGCCTTCGCCCCGGTGATCGCCCCGTACGACCCGTTCAAGATCAGCCCGGCCCAGCGCCTGATGCCCCCCGGCGCGCTGCATTGGCTCGGCACCGACGAGGTCGGCCGCGACCTGCTGAGCAGGATCATCTACGGCACGCGCTATTTCCTTCTGATCTGCGCCGTCACCGCATCGATCTCCGCCTCCGTCGGCACCGTGCTCGGCCTCGTCGCCGGCGCAGGGTCGTCGCTGACCGACGGCATCGTCATGCGGATGATCGACGTTCTCCTGGCCTTCCCCTACATCCTGATGGTGCTGGTGGTGGTCGCCATCCTGGGACCGAGCCTGTGGACCGGCATGGCGGCGGTCGGCATCGCCGGCATTCCCGGCTACGCCCGGCTGGTGCGCAGCACGGTACTCACGGTCAAGGCCGAGGACTATGTCGTCAGCGTCCGGGCGCTGGGCGCCAGCGAGGCGGAGATCCTGTTCGGCACCGTGCTGCCGAACGTGCTGTCGCCGCTGATCGTCTATCTCTCCTTCGCGACCCCGCTGGCGGCGCTGCTGGCCTCGGCGCTGTCCTTCGCCGGCCTCGGCACCCAGCCGCCGGCGCCGGAATGGGGCGCCATGCTCGTCAACTCCCGCACCTACCTGTTCTCCGCCTGGTGGGCCGTGGCCGCCCCCGGCACCGCGCTGTTCATCTCGATCTTCGGCATGAACATCCTGGGCAACGGGCTGCGCGACGTGCTGGACCCGAGGAGCTGAGGCGATGACGGTGATGCTCCCGCCCCGGCCCGACCGGCCGCTCCTCGACCTCCGCGACCTGCGCACCCGGTTCGGCTCCGGGCCCGGCACGGTCCACGCCGTGCAGGGCGTGGACCTGCGGATCGCACCGGGCGAGATCGTCGGGCTGGTCGGCGAGTCCGGCTCCGGCAAATCCGTGCTGGCCCTGTCCATCCTGCGGCTCATCCAGAAGCCGGGCCGGATCACCGGCGGGCAGATCCTGTTCGACGGACGCGACGTGCTTGCCATGTCGGCCCGCGACCTCTCCCGCTGGCGCGGCCGCGACATCGGCATCATCTTCCAGCAGCCGCAGGGCTGCCTGAACCCGGTGCGCCGGGTCGGCTGGCAGGTCGCCGAACCGCTGCGCCATCAGGAGCGGCTCAGCCGCAGGGCCGCATGGGACGGCGCCGTCGCCCTGCTCCGCTCGGTCGGCATCCCGGCGCCGGAGGAGAAGGCGCTCGCCTATCCGCACCAGCTGTCCGGCGGCCAGGCGCAGCGCGTCATGATCGCGATCGCCCTGGCGCTGAAGCCGCGGCTGCTGATCGCCGACGAGCCGACGACGGCGCTCGACGTCACCATCCAGGCGCAGATCCTGGAGCTGCTGCGCGACAGTTGCCTCCATGCCGGCACCTCGCTTCTGCTGGTCACGCACGACCTCGGGGTCGTGGCGAAGCTCGCCGACCGGGTGGCGGTCATGTATGCCGGGCGGATCGTCGAGGACGGTCCGGTCGCGGCGATGCTGGGCAACCCGGCCCACCCCTATGCGCGCGGCCTGCTGCGGGCGGCGCCGCGGCTGGGACAGTCGGGCGGCGAACGGCTACAGGACATTCCCGGCGGCATCCCTGATCTCAGCCGCCCGATGCCGGGCTGCGCCTTCGCGCCGCGATGCGGCCGCCGCGTCAGCCTCGCTCTGGCGCGCTGCCTCGACGAGATGCCTCCCCTCGCCGTGACCGCGCCGGGCCACCGGTCGCGCTGCTGGGCGACACCGGACGCAACGGGGGACAGGGCGTGAGCAGTCCACCGCTCCTCGAGGTCGAAGGCCTGCATGTCCGCTATCCGGTCCGCAAGGGCCTGCTGGGGGGCGTCGTGGGCACCATCAACGCCGTCGACGGCGTGAGCCTGGCCCTGGGCCGCGGCGAGACGCTGGGGCTGGTCGGCGAATCCGGCTGCGGCAAGAGCACGCTGGGCCGGACGGTGATCGCCCTGCAGCAGCCGAGCGCGGGCACGGTCCGGTTCCGCGGCCAGGACCTGTTCGCCCTGCCGCCGGATCAGCTCAAGCGGCAGCGGCGCCATGCCCAGCTCATCTTCCAGAATCCCAGGACCTGCTTCGACCCGCGCCGCACCGTCGGCGCCTCGGTCCGGATGGCCCTCGACATCCAGGAGATGCTGGATGGTCGGGAGCGCGACGAGGCCGTGGCCGAGATCTTCCGCAAGGTCGGGCTGCGGCCCGAACACCGCGTCCGCTACCCGCACGAGCTCTCCGGCGGCCAGTTGCAGCGGATCGGCATTGCGCGGGCCCTGATCCTCAAGCCCAACCTGATCGTCTGCGACGAGCCGGTCTCGGCCCTGGACGTGTCCGTGCAGGCGCAGATCCTGAACCTGCTGCGCGACCTGCGCGCGGAGTTCGAGCTGGCGCTGCTGTTCGTGTCCCACAACCTCGCCGTGGTCGAGTACATCGCCGACCGCGTCGCGGTCATGTATTACGGGCGGATCGTCGAGACCGCCCCGGCGAAGCAGCTGTTCCAGGCCCCCCGCCACCCCTACACCCAGGCGCTGCTCGCCGCCGTGCCGTCGATCGACGTCGCCCGCCGCGACGATCCGGTACCGCGGCTGGGCGACCCGCCCGACCCGGCCCGCCTGCCCAGCGGCTGCCGTTTCCGCAACCGCTGCCCGATCGCCACCCCCCGCTGCGCTGAGCACGAGCCGGGACTGGCCGATATCGATGACGGGCATGCCGTCGCCTGCTGGGCGGCGGAGGGCGCTGCCTTCCCGAAGCCCGCCATGGCAGGTGGCTGAACGACACCCCGGACCAAGCGAAGAAAGAAACGCTCATGACCGAATGGCTCGATGCCGCGCTGGCTTATGGCGGCCGATGGATCGACCACCAGCTGCAGGTGACCGAACAGCCCGGCTGCGCCGTCGCGGTCGCGAAGGGCGGACAGGTTGTCTGGGAGCGCGCCTTCGGCGTGGCGGATCTCAGGACCGGTGAGGCTCTGACCACCGCCCACCGCTTCCGCGTCGCCTCCCACTCCAAGACCTTCACCGCCGTCGGCATCATGAAGTTGCAGGAGGCCGGTCGGCTGCATCTGGACGATAGGATCGGGACCCATGTGCCGGGCCTGCATCCGCTGGTGGCGGAGACGACGATCGCCCAGCTTCTCGCCCATGCCGCGGGGGTGATGCGCGACGGGACCCGGTCCCCGCACTGGCAGGTCCGCGCCCCCTTCTTCGACGCGGCGGCGCTGCGGGCCGAACTCGCCCTTCCTCTCGTCCTCGACGCCAACAGCCGCTTCAAATACTCCAATCTCGGCTACGGCCTGCTGGGCCTCGCCATCGAGGCGATCACGGGCGAACCCTATGCACGCTGGATCGCGCGCGAGGTCGTCGGCGCTTCGGGGCTGGAGAACACCGCGCCCGACACGCCGTTGGGGGCCGGAGCGCCCCTGGCGACGGGGCACAGCAACCGGCTGCCCTTCGGCCGGGGTGCTCTCGGCGGCGACCAGCCCACCTTCGCGCTGGCCGCGGCGACCGGCTTCGTCAGCACGGCCGGGGATCTCGCCCGCTTCTTCGCCAGCCTCGACCCCGCCGCCGAAACCAGCGTGCTGTCGGTCGCCAGCCGGCGGGAGATGACCCGGCGCCATTGGGAGGTGCCGCATCAGTCGGAGCCCCGCCATTACGGGCTGGGCACCATGATCGGGCAGGTCGACGGCCACACGCTGATCGGCCATGGCGGCTCGTTCCCCGGCTTCATCAGCCGCTCCGCGACGGTGCCGGACTGGGGCATCGGCCTCTCCGTCGTCACCAACGCCATCGACGGCCCCGCCAATGCCTGGCTGGATGGGATGGTCTCGATCCTGCACCAATTCGCCAGCCACGGGGCACCGTCGGCCGGGGTGGCGGGCTGGGCCGGGCGCTGGTGGAATCTCTGGCGCGTCGTGGATCTCGTGCCGATGGGCGATCTGGTCCTGGCCGCCGATCCGGCGGGATTCAAGCCCTTCGCGGATGCCACCGAGATCGAGATCACCGGGCCGGATCGCGGCCGCGTCAGGCTTGCCAACGGCTTCGCCAGCCATGGCGAGGCGGTGGAGCGCAGCGTCGGCGCCTCGGGCACCTCGGACCGACTGTTCGTCGGCGGCAGCGAGCTGGTCGCGGACCCGAAGGACCTCGCCGTCTCCTACGAGACGCCCGCCTAGGTCGACACCTGCCGTTCCGTCAACACGGCGGGCGCAGGTCACATCCGCTCACCCCTCCCTCTCCACCATCCGCAAGGGTCCGGCCATGCCCGTCATCGATCGCATCGACAGCTACAAGGACGAACTGACCGCCATCCGGCGGGATCTTCATCAGCATCCGGAGATCGGCTTCGAGGAGGTGCGCACCTCCGGCATCGTCGCCGAGAAACTGGCGGCCTGGGGGATCGAGGTGCATCGCGGCCTCGGCAAGACCGGGGTCGTCGGCATCATCGAAGGCCGCCGCGGGTCGGGCCGCACCATCGGGCTGCGGGCGGATATGGACGCCTTACCGATGGAAGAGCGCACCAATCTCGCCTATGCCTCGAAGATCCTGGGGCGCTTCCATGGCTGCGGCCATGACGGGCACACGACGATGCTGCTGGGAGCCGCGCGCTATCTGGCCGAGACCCGCGACTTCGCCGGCACCGCCGTCCTGATCTTCCAGCCGGGAGAGGAAGGCTGCGGCGGCGCCCGCGCCATGCTGGCCGATGGGCTGTTCCGGCGCTTCCCCTGCGACGAGATCTACGCGCTGCACAACGCCCCGGACGACGAGCCCTATCGCATCGGCATCAAGCCGGGGCCGGCGATGGCCGGCGCGGATTTCTTCGATTTCCGGATCCGCGGACGCGGCAGCCACGGCGCGATGCCCGAGCGTTCGCGCGACCCGATCATCGTCGCGACCGCGCTGGTCCAGTCGCTGCAGTCGATCGTCAGCCGCAACGTTAGCCCGCTCAGGCAGGCCGTGCTGTCGGTGACGCAGATCCA
>NZ_JBCNNF010000212.1:0-11780 GCF_039594555.1 Inquilinus sp. | reverse complement strand
CCGCTCCATCTCACCCTGCGGATCGCGGCCGAGGATCCGCCGCTGCGCGAGGGGCGGGTCGAGGACGGCGCCCGGATCGACGGGCTGGAGGCGCATCTCGAGGCGGCAGAGGCCGCCTTTGCCGCCGGCGTGCCGCTGGCGACGGCGTTCCTCGGCCCGGTGCTGGATGACGGCGCCGCGCCGCCGGCCGGCCTCGTCGCCTGGGACCGGCGGGCCGACGCGCCGCTGCCGAAGGACAGCTGGTGCCGGCTGCAACGCCGGATCCGCGGATAAGGCGGAGCGGCCGCGACGCGTCGCGCGGCGGCGCGGATGGAGCGGGTGCGGATCGACCGAGAGGCCGATGCCGGCCTGTCTGTCGAGTCCCATCTGCGGATGCGCCATTCGCCGTGACAGCGGATGCGGGAGGAACCTGATGGCCGGCGCTGCGTTGATTCGTCACGCCGCGGGGGGACGCCGCGACGCCGTCGCAGCGCCAGCCGCGGCCTGATGGAGTGTCAGGTCATGTCTCGGACCCGTCTGCGCCGGCTGGTGCTGGCCGGTGCCCTGGCTGCCGCCGCGGTCGGCCTCGGCGGTTGCTACGCCTATCCGGTCGGCTATGCCGGCTACGACACCTACGGCTATGACGACTACGCCTATGTCGCGCCGAGCAGTTCTTACGTCTATGCGCGGCCCTATGCGTACCGCACCTACTACAACTATCCCCGGTACTATGGACCGCCGCGCTACTACGGCCCGTCCCGGTACTATGGCTATCCGCGTTACGGCTATGGATACCCGCACTACGGCTATCGCGGCTATGGCTACGGCTATGGCGGCTATGGCGCCTACGATCGCGGCAGCCGGCGGTAACAGCGAGCCGCCAATTGCTTTGTGCCCAGCCGCGGGTGGACGTTGCAAGACCGCCCGCGGCCCGATGGAGTGTCAGCTCATGTCCCCGACCGGTCCGCGTCGGTTGCTTCTGATCGGTGCCCTGGCGGCTGCGGCCGGCCTGGGCGCCTGCGTCGCCTATCCGGACGACTACGGATATGGCGGATATGGCGACAGCTACGCCTATAACGACTATGGCTACGGCTATTCCCGGCCGAGCTACAGCTATTACAGCCGGTATTCCTCTCCGCGGAGCTACAGCTACCCGCGGTACTACGGCAGCCGCGGCTCCTACTACTACGACGACCGGGGACGGTACCGGCGCTCGTACTACAGCGGCCGCGATGACGGTTGGAGCGACGGCAATCGCCGTTACGCCCGTCGCTATGATGACGACAACCGCCGATACGTCCGCCGCTACGATGGTGACAACCGCGGCTACGATCGCGGTTCGTCCCGGGGCGCTTCCCGAAATCCCTACTACTTCTACCGGCCAGGGCACGAGAACGACCGCTGACCGGCGCTCCGGTCAAGCGATCCAGCCCAGCGCCGCCGCGCCCAGCAGCAGCGCGCCGAAGACGATCCGGTAGATCGCGAAGGCGGTGAAGCGGTGCGTCTGGATGTAGCCCAGCAGCCACTTCACCGCGACGAAGGCGGTGATGGTCGAGACCACGAAGGCCACGCCCAGTGCCCCCCAATCCTCATGCGCGCCGCCCTGCTTGAACTGGCCATACAGCTCATAGGCGCTGGCCGCGTACATGGTCGGGATGCCGACCAGGAAGGCGAATTCGGTGGCCGCGGCGCGGTTGCTGGCGCCGGCCAGCATGGCGGCGAAGATGGTCGCCGCCGAGCGCGAGGTCCCCGGGAAGATGCCGGCCACGAACTGGGCCAGGCCGACCACAATCGCCACCAGCCAGGTGATCTTGTGGCTGTCGGGCAGCTTCGCCGCCTGCTGCTCGGCCCAGATCATCCAGATGCCGCCGACGACCAGCGCGATGGCGATCGGCAGGATGTTCTCCGGCAGGGTGAAGCCCGCCTTCTTGGCGGCGAGGCCCAGCACGCCGGTGATGACGAAGGCCAGCAGCAGCCGGATGCCGTAGCGCCGGTTTTCCGGCCGGCGCCAGCCGAGGATCAGGTCGAAGATCCGGCGCCAGTAGATGATGGTCACGGCCAGGATGGCGCCGGCCTGGATGACGATGTTGAAGGTGTCCGAGCGCTCGCCCAGCCAGTGCTCGGCGATGATCAGGTGGCCGGTCGACGAGATCGGCAGGAACTCGGTGATGCCCTCGATCACCCCGAGGATGATCGCGCTCAGATAGTCCAAGTCAGTGCTCCGGGGTGAAACGGGCCCGCCTCGCTTGTGAACGAAGCCGGCGGGTTTGGGAACCCGGCTTGAACCCGCGGCGCAGGTTAAAGTTTCGTAACCCGCCGCCAGCGCGGCTTCAGCGGCCGGCCGGACGCACGGTGCCGCGGCGGATGGCGATGGCGTCGAAGGCGGGGTCGCGCCCGGCCCGGTAGTCGACGAAGGTGAAGCCGGTCGGCATGGTCGGCGACAGGTCGCCCGCGGCGACGCCGTAGACGTAGTTCAGCCAGAAGCAGCGTCCGATCTGCGCCAGCCCGCAGCCATGCTCCCAGTCGTGGAACGCGCTGGCGTAGCGGATCGAGAGGCCGGAATTCGGCAGGCTCATCCGTCCGCCTTCCGCCCAGAAGGCCGAGACATCGCCCATCGGCCGGCCGACGATCTCGACCTCGCCCTGGGCGAAATGCTTCAGCCGGGCCAGGGTGGTGATGGCGGCGGAAAAGGTGTCGGGCCCGGTCAGGACATAGATCTGCCCGTCCGGCCCCAGCGCCTCCGGCAGGCGCCGGGTGAACTCGGCCGTCAGCTCGTAATTGCCGCCGGGGTTGGCGCGCAGGTCGATGATCGCCGCCCGCGGCCGGCGCCGTGTGGCCTCCTCGATCACCCCGGTCAGGAACTCGGCCAGGCTGCTGCCTGGATCGTCGCTGACGCTGCGCAGCTCGACGAACAGGGTGGCGGGGTCGGGATAGGCCTGCCAGTAGGACCGGTCGCCGTTCTGCAGGTACAGCGGCAGGACGTCGGCTCCGGACAGGACATGGCGCCAGGGGCCGTCATCCTGCGGCAGCGTACCGGGCAGCAGGTCCAGCGCCGGCCAGCGCACCGCGCCCTCGCCGCGCATCGGCGGCCGCGGATCGGCGGCGACGTCGCGGGTGACCCGGCGGCCATCGGCCAGCTGCAGCTCCAGCGTGGCCGCGTCGGGCGACGGCAGCAAGCCCAGCGCGTGCAGCGCCGCCGGGGACGAGATCAGGTCCACCGACAGCAGCCGCGCCCGGCTGTCCCGGCCGCCGACATAGGGGCGCAGCGTGCCGGCCAGCGCCTCCGGCGCGTGGCCGCCCAGGGCCAGCACACGCGCGCCCAGCAGCTCGGCCAGCGCTTCCCGGGCCGAGACGACGTAGAGGCCGTCATCGAACCAGACCAGGCGCAGCGGCAGCGTGTTCAGCGACCGGCCCATACTGACGCCGCGGACATAGGTGTGGCCGTTTCCGGCCAGGGCGACGGCCCGGGTGACGCCCAGCTCGAACCGGGCGTCGTCCAGCCCGCCGGGCGCGGCCGCCGAGGCCTGCGCCGCCAGCGCGTCGATCTGTTGGTTGAACGCCGAAAGAGCCTCCGGCGAGAAGCTGCGGTCGATCTCGGGCAGCTGGCGCAGCCGCTCCAGGTCCTGGCGCTGCGCCTTGGCGCGGCTGCCGGGCGCCGGCGCGTCGGCCGGCGACAGCGACGGGTAGTTCGGCCGGATCACGGCCAGGTAGGCGGCCCCCGCCGCCGTTCCGGCCGCCACCATCAGCGCGGCCCCGATCCAGGCCGCGATCGCCCATCGTCTCATGGTTGTTCCCCGCCGCTTCGCCGGCCGGTCCGGCCGGCAGGGCAGGCTTTGCAACCGCTGTGCCAGGAGGCCGCAGGGCTGATTTTGCGTCGGCTATCGACAGCATTCGCATGTCGCCTTTTAAGTCCCCCCTCCCCTTGCGGGAGGGGGATAGGGGGAGGGGGTTCTCTCGGCTCGGGCCGGCCCAGACCACCTCTGCAAACCCGGCACGCACGTCAGATTCCGGGCCCTGCGCATTCGCGCGCGGACGCGCGCAGACCCCTCCCCCTGCCCCCCGCAAGGGGAGGGGGGACTTAAGAAATTCAGTCGGATGATGTGTGACTCTGGCAGCGCAAGCTACGCAACTGGGGCGAAAAATCCGCCGTGCTTCGGCGGATTCTCCTACTCCGCCGGCGAGCCCTCGCTGCGATGGACCAGCAGCTGGCGCTCCAGCTCCTTCGCCGTGCGGCTGGCGGGCGCGGTGTAGCGGGCCAGGCCGCGATAGATCACAGGCACCAGGAACAGCGACAGCAGGGTCGAGACCATGACGCCGCCGAAGATGACGACGCCGATGGCCTGGCGCGATTCGGCGCCGGCCCCGGTGGCGATCGCCAGCGGCAGGGCGCCCAGCGCGGTGGCGATCGAGGTCATCAGGATCGGCCGCAGTCGGGTCGCCGCGGCCTCGCGCACCGCCTCCAGCACCTCCAGCCCCTCGTCGCGCAGCTGGTTGGCGAACTCCACGATCAGGATCGCGTTCTTCGCCGTCAGCCCGATCAGCATGACCATGCCGATCTGGGTGTAGATGTTCACGGTCATGCCCAGCAGCGCGACGGAGCCGAGCGCGCCGAAGATCGCCAGCGGCACGGTCAGCAGGATGGTGACCGGGTGGACGAAGCTCTCGAACTGTGCCGCCAGCACCAGGAACACGATCAGCAGCGCGGTGCCGAAGGTGATGTAGAGCGAGGCGCTGCTCTCCAGGAACTCGCGGGTGTCGCCGTCCCAGGACAGGCGCGCCTCGACCGGCAGCACATCGGCGACGGCGGCGCGGATCTCCGTCACCGCGTCGCCCAGCGTCGCGTCGTCGGTCAGGCTGGCGGTGAAGGTGATGGCGCGAACACGGTCGAAGCGGCCCAGGCTGGCCGGGCCGGCGACGTCCTGCAGCTTCACCAGGCTGGTCAGCGGCACCAGCGTGCCGCCGGAGGCGCGGACGAAGATGTTCGACAGGTCGCGCGGCGTCTGCCGGTCCTCCGGCCGGGCTTGCAGCACCACGTCGTATTCCTCGCCGTCATCCTCGTAGCGGGTGACGGCGACCGACCCGAACATCGCCTCCAGCGTCTCGCCGATGGCGCGGATCGAGATGCCGAGATCGGCGGCGCGGTTGCGGTCGATGGTGACGCGCAGCTCCGGCTTGGTCTCGTCGTAATCGGCCTGCAGGTTGCGCAGCACCGGGGAGTTGCGCAGCCGGTCGTCCAGCTGGTCGCGCCACTGCGCCAGCTGCTCATAGGTGTTGCCGCCGATGACGAAGCGCACCGGGGCGCCGGAGCCGCGGGCCAGGCCGCTGGGGTTGATGGCGACGGCGCGGATGCCGGGAATGCCGGCCAGCCTGGCCCCCAGCTCTCGCACCACGTCCTGCTGCGACCGGGTGCGCTCCTCCCACGGCTTCATCTGGCCGACCACGGTGACGCGGTTCACCCCGGTCGGGCCCCAGGCAGGCGCCAGGATGGCCAGCAGGCGAGTCACGTCCTCCGCCTCGACATAGGGCGCCAGCGCCGCCTCGATCCGCTCGAGCTGCGCCGTGGTGTACTCCATGCTCGAGCCTTCCGGCCCGGTGGCGCTGATCACCACCCGGCCGCGATCCTCGGTCGGCACGAATTCCTGCGGCAGGCCCTGCAGCAGGGCGACGGCGCCGAGGCTGAGGGCGACGGCGATGGCGCAGACCAGGATCGGCGCGCCGAGCGCGAAGCCGAGCGCCGCCTTGTAGCCGCGGTTCAGCAGCTCGAAGCCGTGCTCGGTCACCTTGTGCAGCCAGGTCTCCTCGTTGGCCGGCCGCAGCAGCCGGCTGCACATCGCCGGCGTCAGGGTCAGCGCGATCAGGGCCGAGAACAGGACGGAGGAGGCGACGGTGATGCCGAACTCGCTGAACAGCCGGCCGATATTGCCCTGCAGGAACGAGATCGGCACGAACACGGCGGTCAGCACAGCGGTGGTGGCGACCACGGCGAAGCCGATCTGGCGCGAGCCGAGATAGGCCGCGACCAGCGGCGGCTCGCCATGCTCGATGCGGCGGCTGATGTTCTCCAGCACGATGATGGCGTCGTCGACCACCAGGCCGATCGCCAGCACCATGGCCAGCAGGGTCAGCACGTTGATCGAATAGCCCAGCGCCGCCAGGATCATGAAGGAGGCGATGATCGACACCGGCACCGCGACCGCCGGGATCAGCGTGGCGCGGATGCTGCGCAGGAACAGGAAGACGATGCCGATCACCAGCGCCAGGGCGATGCCCAGCGCCAGGAACACCTCCTCGATCGACTTGTCGATGAACACGCTGTCGTCGGAGGAGACCTCGATCCGCACATCCGGCGGCAGCGACTGACGCAGCGTGTCCAGCGCGTGGCGCACCGCCTCGGCCACATCCAGGGTGTTGGCGGTGGACTGCTTGACGATGCCGAGGCCGATGGCCGGCTTGCCGTCGGCCCGGAAGCCGCTGCGGTCGTCGCGGGGGCCGACCTCGACCCGGGCCACGTCGCCCAGCCGCACCAGGGTGGTGCCCTCGCGGCGCAGCACGATACGGGCGAACTGCTCCGGCGTCGTCAGCCGGGTGTTGGTGCGTACCGTCAGCTCGCGGTCGTTCGATTCGACCCGGCCCGACGGCAGCTCGACATTCTGGGCCTCCAGCGCGTCCTTGACATCCTGGGCCGTGACCCGCCGCGCCGCCATGGCGTTGCGGTCCAGCCAGACGCGCATCGACGGCTGGCGCTCGCCGCCGATCGTCACCTGGGCCACGCCCGTCACGGCCGACAGCGGGTCGACGACATAGCGCTTGGCCATGTCGCTCAGCTCGATCGCCGAGCGGCCGTCGCTGGTCAGTGTGGCATAGATGATCGGGCTGGCGTCGCTGTCGACCTTGCGGATGATCGGCGCGTCGGCGTCGTCCGGCAGCCGGCCGATGACGCGGCTGACGGAATCGCGGACGTCGTTGGTCGCGCTCTCGACATCGCTCTCGACATTGAACTCCAGCCGGACGCTGGACCGCCCCTCCTGGCTGGTCGACCGCAGGGTGCGGATGCCGGCGACGCCGGATACGCCCTCCTCGATGATCTGGGTGATCTGGCTCTCGATCACCTGGGCGGACGCGCCCTCATAGGTGGTGGTGATCGAGACGATCGGCGGGTCGATGTTCGGGTATTCGCGGACCGTCAGCCGCTGGAAGGCAAAGGCGCCCAGCACCACCAGCAGCAGGCTGACGACGACGGCGAAGATCGGCCGCTTGATGGCGGTATCCGACAGGACCATGTCAGGACGCGGCCGGCGCCGCGCCGGCCTCCTGCACCTTGACCGGCAGGCCGTCGCGCAGGCGCTGCGTGCCCTCGACCACCACGGCGTCGCCGGCGGCCAGGCCGGACAGGATCTGCACCTCGCCGCGCAGCCGCGTGCCCAGCGTCACCTCGCGCCGCACCGCCCTGCCGTCGACCACCAGATAGACGAACTGCCGGCTGCCCTGCGGCACCAGCGCCTGCTCGGCCACCAGCAGCGCGGCCGGATCGGTCGACAGCTGCACCCGCACGGTCATGAACATGCCCGGGCGCAGCAGGCCCTCGCGGTTGTCGACCTCCGCCACCGTGGTGACCGACCGGGTGGCCGGGTCGATGCGGGTATCGACCGAGGTGACGGTGGCGGTGAAGGCGCGATCGGGATAGGCATCGCTGCGGACCTCCAGCGCCACGCCGGGAGCCAGGCGCGGCAGCAGCACCTCGGGCAGGTTGAAGTCGATCTTTACCCGGCTCAGATCGTCCAGCGTCACGATTGCGGTGCCGGGCGACACCAGGGCGCCCGGGCTAACCTGGCGGATGCCCAGCGTTCCGGCGAAGGGCGCGACGATCACCCGCTCGGCCAGCCGCGCCTTCTGCGCCGCCAGCGCCGCGGTCTTGACCGCGAGGTCGGCGCGCAGCGTGTCGAGCTGGGCCTGGGCCATGTTGCTCGACTTCGACAGGGCCTCGCCGCGGTCGAGCGACTGGCGGGCGTTGCGCAGCTCGGCCTCGGCCGAGGCCACGGTCGCCTCCAGCTCGGCGCTGTCCAGCCGGATGATCGGGGCGCCGGCGGCGACGATCTGGCCGTCCTCGAACTCGATCCTGTCGACGATGCCGGTGGTCTTGGCGGTGATGGTCACCGCCTCCCGCGCCCGGGTTGTGCCGACGGCGTCCATCGCCTCGGTCACCGTGCCGGTGCGCACCGGGGCCAGGATCACCGGCACGGCCACGGGCCCGCCATGCGGCCCGGTGGCTCCGTCGGCCTGGAACGGCGCATAGCGCCACACGCCCGCCGCCGCTGCCGCGAGCAGGCCGACCGCCACCAATTGTTTCCACGCGCGCATGCGTCCGCGAAGCCCCCTTCCGTCCGCGCACCCGTCCTTACGGGCGCATTCTACTATCAATCGCCCGTTTCTTGTTTGTGAATGCCGGGCTGTGTTCTTCACGGCACAGGCCGGAGATTCCGTCGCACCAGCCCTGCGCGAGGGAACAGGCCACGAAATCCAGTGTTTATGGCGATGATATGACGAGTTCAGCCGCTGCGACACAGCGGCCCTGGAAGGGACCCGGAGAACGGCTCCTGCACGGCCGGCCCGGGACGGGTGGAATGGGACTGCTCTACAGCGAAGCGGAGGACGCGGTCGATCTGCACGGCCGCCGTATCCTCATCGTCGAGGACGAGCAGATCGTGGCGCTCGACCTAGAGCTGACGCTCCGGACCTGGGGCGGCACGGTGGTCGGCCCGGCGACGACGGTGTCGCGCGCGGTCGAGATGGCGCGCAGCCAGACGATCGACGGCGCCATGGTCGACCTCAATTTGTCCGGCGCGGCCGCCTTCCCGGCGGTCGACATCCTGCTGCAACGTGGCGTGCCGGTGATCCTGGCCACCAGCTATCCGCGGGAAAGCCTGCCGGCCGCCTACCGCAACCTGCCGATCCTGCCGAAGCCCTACGACCCGCGCCGTTTCTCGGGCCTCGTGCAGTCGATCTTCAGCACCCGCTCCGGCGAGGCCAGCATCCACTGACGGCCGGCTTGATCAATCATTGATCTGATCGTCATCCCGTGCGCGCTGCGGTGCGGAGTACCGCTGCGCAGACACGGGATCTCGCGCAATCCGGAGAGAGAGCCCGGGTCTGCAGCGCACCACTTCGTGCTGCGCCGCGCCCGGGATGACAGGCAGGGTATCGCTGTCGAGGTTGATTCACCTGGCCCACGGCTGGGTCTCGGTCCGCACTGCTTCTCCCGACGCCTTCGCCGCCGCGATCGACAGCGCCAGATACTGGTCCTGCGCCGCCCGGGCGAAGCCGTAGATCTCCTCCCCGGTCTCGACATAGCGCGCCATGCCGGCCAGGCAGGCGCCGACGGCGATCTCGTCGTCGTTCAGCCGCGCCCCGGCGAAGGGGTTGCGGTACACCCATTCCGCCCCGGCCTGGATGCCGATCAGGTGATGGCCTCGGATGTTGGCGTATTGCCCGGCATCCTGGCGCAGCAGGCGCAAGGTCACCGGCGTGCGGTGGTCCGCCAGATATCGCAGCTCATCATCCTTGATCTCGCCGCGTTCGCCGCGCACCAGCAGGCGCGCGCTGCGGATCCAGTGGTGGTACTGGTCGCCGGTGAAGTCGAACACCGCCGACCGGCTGCCGAAATCCAGCGTGGCAATGGTCTGCTCCGACTGGGCGATGCGCTCCTCCGCCGGCGGGCCGGCGCGGGTCGGGCCGGCGATGATCGGGGCGGTGAAGCCCTGGGCCCGGATGGTCGCGTTCTCGAAGCCGAGGCCCAGATAGGTCCGGATCAGGCTGGTGCCGTGATAGCCGTGCGCCACGGCAACATGGGCGTGGCTCGGCGTGCCGATGCGGCCGGCGGCGATCAGCGCCAAGCGGGCGGCATGAGTCGGCTGCAGGAAATACTGCTCGGCCACCTGGATGCGGGCGCCGCCCTGCACCAGCGCCCACAACCGCAGCAGGCCTTCCATATCGGGCGCCGGCGGCGTCTCGGTCAGCACCGGCTGGCCGGCGGCGGCCAGCTCGGCGATCACGCCGGGGGCGGCCGGCTGCGACACCGACACCACGGTGAAGCGCGGCCGGGTCAGGCGCAGCAGCGCCTCGACGGTGCGGAAGGTCGGCACGCCCCATTCCGCCTCAACGGCGGCGCCGCGGGCCGGGTCGCGCACCACCACGCCCTCGACGCGGAAGCGCTCGGGCAGCGCGCGGGCGACGCGCAGGAAGAACTCGGTGCGCCAGCCGGGGCCAACGATGGCGAAGCTGCAGGCGGGCATGGGCGGATTCCTTCCCTCGGGGAGACTCGGGAGCCGGATCGGAATCTCACCCCGGAACCGCAAAGGGTGTAAACCGCATCCGACGGGATGTCGGAGGGATCGATGGCGAAGCGGCCGCGGGCGGATCTGGTGCTGGTCGAGCGCGGCCTGGCGGAAAGCCGGGCGCGGGCCCAGGCGCTGATCCTGGCCGGTCTGGTCTATGAGGGCACGAAACGGGTGGAGAAGCCGGGCGACGGCGTGGCGCAGCCGGAGGCGTTGACGGTGCGCGGCCGCGACCATCCCTGGGTCAGCCGCGGCGGGCTGAAGCTGGTCAAGGGCCTCGACCATTTCGGCATCGACCCGACCGGCCTGACCGGCCTCGACGTCGGCGCCTCGACCGGCGGCTTCACCGACGTGCTGCTGAACCGCGGGGCGGCGAAGGTCTATGCCGTCGATGTCGGCCACGGCCAGCTGGCCTGGTCGCTGCGCCAGGATCCGCGCGTGGTGGTGCTGGAGCGGACCAATGCCCGGCACCTCGACCGGACGCTCATCCCCGACCCGGTCGGCATCGTCGTCTGCGACGCCAGCTTCATCGGGCTGGAGACGGTGCTGCCGGCGGCGCTGGCCCTAGCGGCCCCGGGCGCCTGGCTGGTGGCGCTGATCAAGCCGCAATTCGAGGTCGGGCCCGACCGCGTCGGCAAGGGCGGGGTGGTGCGCGACCCGGAACTGCACCGCGAGGTCTGCGACCGCATCACCGCCTGGCTGGCCGCCCGCCCCGGCTGGCAGGTGCTGGGCGTGACCGAAAGCCCGATCACCGGCCCGGAGGGCAATGTCGAGTTCCTGATCGGTGGCCGGTTCGAGGGATAGGGTGCTGCCGGCGACATCGGCTCTGGACGGCAGCCCCGCGGGGCGGCTGTAATCCATCCGGGGGAACCGGGTGGAGCAGCTGCGATGTCGGGGAAGAACTGGGACCGGGTGCCGATCGACGCCCAGAGCATCGACGCGCCGCTGTCGCGCGCGGCCGTCTTTCTTGTGGTCACCGTGGCGGACAGACCGGAGGCCCTCGCCACGGCCTGCTCGGTGCTCGACGGGCTCGACGACCTGGTCAAGACCGTCGGGTTCCGCGACCTGTCCGGGCGGCTTTCCTGCGTCGTCGGCCTCGGCCGCGATTTCTGGGATCGTCTCACCCTCGACCGGCGGCCACGGGAGCTGAAGGCCTTCGCGCCGATCGAGGGGCCGGTCCACACGGCGCCGTCGACGCCGGGCGATCTGCTGTTCCACATCCGGTCCGAGCGCCCCGACCTTTGCTTCGAGTTCGAGCGCATCCTGCTCGACAGCCTCGGCGCCGCCGCGACCGTCGTCGACGAGGTCTCGGGCTTCCGCTATTTCGACGCGCGCGACCTGCTGGGCTTCGTCGACGGCACGGCCAATCCGGCCGGCCTCGACCTGCCCGCCTCGGCGCTGGTCGGGGACGAGGACGCCGATTTCGCCGGCGGCAGCTATGTCGTCGTCCAGAAGTACCTGCACGATCTC
>NZ_JBCNNF010000211.1:0-11820 GCF_039594555.1 Inquilinus sp. | reverse complement strand
GCGAGGAGGCGAAGCCGACGAAGCAATCCAGGGGCCGGTGCGCACCGGCCCCTGGATTGCTTCGCTGCGCTCGCAATGACGGTGCTGGCTATGAGTAAGGCGCGGCTACCCGGCCGGCACGTCCTTGGCATAGACCGGGATGGTCTCGGTAACGGCGAAGCCGTGGCGGCGGTAGAGGGCCAGGGCGGCGTCGTTCACCGCCGCCACCTCCAGCACCGCGGTGCCGGCCCCGGCCGCGTGCAGCCGGCGCAGGCTCTCGGCCACCAGGATGTCGCCCAGCCCGCCGCCGCGATGCTCCGGGTGGCGGCCGATCAGCGCGACATCGCCCTCGCCGCCAGGGGCCGGCGGCGGATGCACGCGCAGGAAGCCGGCCACGGCGTCGCCGCGCAGGATCAGCCCATGGTTCTCCGGCATCGCCCGGGCGCGGGCCGCGAAGCTCTCGAAATCCGGAATGCTGGCGCCGGGGACCGGCGTCATCGCGCGGCAGACGGCCTCGTGCTGGCTGCGCATCGTCGCCTCGGTCGGCGGCGACCAGCGCAGCCCTTCCGGCAGCGGCGGCACCGGCGGCAGGGGCGTGTCGAGCGGCCGGTGCATCACATGCATCCGGTAGGCCTCGCGATAGCCGCGGGCCTCGAGATCGGCCGCGCGACCCTCGAACACATCCTCGGTGCCGACTTCCAGGCTGCGCCGCGGCCCGGCGGCGGTGGCCGCCTCGGCCTCGTCCAGCAGCAGCGCGGCCAGCGCGTCGCCGTTGCAGCCGGGCAGCAGGCACAGCGGCACCAGGATCGCGGCGTTGCGGCCGTTGGTGGTGGCGTCGACCACGGCGGCGACGGCGACCCGCCGGCCCTCGGCATCGACCACGTCGATGATGCTGCCCGACCCCAGCACCAGGGTGGACAGGCCCCAGCGCGGATCAAAGGGCGTGGTCGGCACCGGATGCGCCGCGACGAAGCGCAGCAGCGCCTCATCGATCGGGCCGGGCGGCACCGGCCGGCGGCGCAGGGGCAGGGCGGTCATGGCTCCTCGGCCCGGTTGTGCAGCAACCGTTCCAGCTCCGGCCCGGGATCGGCGGCGGCCCAGTCCGGCCGCAGCGCCAGGGCGGCGTCCAGGCGGCGGCGATACTCGGCGCGCTCGATCTCGATGGTGCCGAAGCGGGCCAGATGGTCGGTCACGAACTGGGTGTCCAGCAGGGCGAAGCCGGCGGCGCGCAGCCGGGCCACCAGATGGACCAGCGCCACCTTGCTGGCATCGGTGGCGCGGCTGAACATGCTCTCCCCGAAATAGGCGCCGCCCAGGGCCACGCCATAGAGGCCGCCAACCAGCACGTCGCCGTCCCAGCTCTCGATGCTGTGGGCGAAGCCGGCACGATGCAGCGTGGTGTAGAGGGCGACGATCTCGTCGTTGATCCAGGTGTTCGGCCGGTCCGGCGCGGGCGCGGCACAGCCGGCGATCACGGCGTGGAAGGCCTGGTTGGCGGTCACCTTGAAGCGGCCGGCCCTGATCGTGCGGGCCAGGCGGCGCGGCACATGCATGCCGTGCAGCGGCAGGATCCCGCGGCGCGGCGGGTCGAACCAGTGCAGTTCGGGGCTGTCCGCCGATTCCGCCATCGGGAACAGGCCGGCGGCATAGGCGCGGAGCAGCAGCTGGGGCGTGACGCGGGTCATGGCCGGGACCGGAAGGTTGCCCCAGGGATATGGTGCGGCGCGGCGGTCATGTCCCGTCGATAGCGGAGGGGAGGGGCCGCGTCCACCCGTCGCCGTCCTTTCGGCCCTGTCTTTTCCCGACAGCCCGGCTGCTGTAGGATGCCCGCCATGACGAAGACCGCGACCCTGTTCCGGAATTGGTGGCGCAGCGCCTGACGGCGGCTGCGCGTGCTTCGTCCTGCACCCAAGGCCGCTCCGATGGAAGCGGCCTTTTTCATGTCCCGAGACGGCGATCCATCCGAGCGGCCCTTCACCCTGCTTGAAAGGATTCGCTCCATGTCTGCCCTTGCCCTCGAGACCCCGGCGCCCGAGGTCGCCGCTTCCGATGTCGTGCTGACCGGCGACCGGCCGACCGGGCCGCTGCATCTCGGGCACTATGCCGGCTCGCTGGCCAACCGGCTGCGGCTGCAGCGGCTGTGCCGGCAATTCGTGCTGATCGCCGACCTGCAGGCGCTGACCGACAATGCCGCCGATCCCGGCCGGGTCAGCCGCAACGTCATGGAGGTGGCGCTCGACTACCTCGCCATCGGCCTCGACCCCGCCCGCAGCGCCATCGTGCTGCAATCGGCGGTGCCGGAGATGGCCGAGCTGGCGATGCTGTATCTGAACCTCGTCACCGTGGCGCGGCTGGAGCGCAACCCGACGGTGCGGGAGGAGATCCGTCAGCGCGGCTTCGCCCGCGACCTGCCGGCGGGGTTCCTGTGCTACCCGGTCAGCCAGGCGGCCGACATCACCGCGGTGGCGGCGACGCTGGTGCCGGTCGGCGCCGACCAGGCGCCGATGCTGGAGCAGACGGTGGAGATCGTGCGCGCGATCAACCGGTTGGCCGGCGCCGCGGTGCTGCCGGAGTCGCGCATCCTGCTGTCGACCACGCCGCGCCTGCCGGGGCTGGACGGCCAGGGCAAGGCCAGCAAATCGGCCGGCAACGCCATCGACCTGCGCGACGATTCCGACACGGTGCGCGCCAAGATCCGCCGCATGTACACGGATCCCAACCATCTCCGGGTCGAGGATCCGGGGAAGGTCGAGGGCAATGTCGTCTTCGCCTATCTCGACGCCTTCGACCCCGACCCGGCGGCGGTGGCCGACCTCAAGCGCCGCTACCGCGCCGGCGGGCTGCCGGACATGGCGGTGAAACGCCGGCTGGAGGAGGTGCTGGAGGCGCTGCTGGGCCCGATCCGCGAGCGCCGCGCCGCCCTGGCGCGGGACCCCGGCGAGGTCCGGGCCGTCCTGCGCCGGGGCACGGAGGCGGCGCGGCAGCAGGCGGCGCAGGTGCTGGACGCGGTGCGCGGCGTGTTCGGGCTGGTCCGGCCGTGAGCGCCCGGCTCAGTAGCTGGCGGTGAGGTTCAGCCGCTTCACCAGCTCCATCAGCTTGGCCGCTCCGCCCGATTCCATCGCCGCCACCTCGGCGGCGGCGAGCGGCGGCTGCGGCGCGACCGAGAGCCGGAACGGCCCGCGCGGCTGCGGCATGGACTGGATGAAGCGGCCGATCGCCGACACCGACGCCTCGGGCACGCCGGCCCCGGTCAGCACGACCAGGGCGGCCATGCCCTGCGCCTTGGCCGCGGCGACCGCCCCCTCCGGGTCGGTCTCGCCGTCCGGCAGGGCCATCAGCAGCGGCAGCAGGGCGATGCTCTCGAACATGCCCTGGTTGTCGAACTCCACGGTCAGCGACCGCAGCGACAGCCCGGCCACGAACTCCGTGTCCGGCATTGAGTCGGCGGCCAGCGTGTCGAGCTTGATGCCCTGGATCGCGGCGGTGACGGTCAGATGGCCGATCGTCTCGCCGCGGAAGGTGGCGTCGCGGATGGTCAGGACATCGGCAGCCCTGTCGTAATCATAGTCGAAGGTGATCTCGAGCGGCTTCTGCACCAGCTTCATCTGATAGGCGTTGGCCGCGGGCAGGGCTGGCGCGAAGAAGCGGATGCCTTCGGCGCGGAGCGACAGCGTCAGTGGCGCCCGGTCGGTGTAGAAGCGCTCGAAATCGATCCGGTCGAGGGTCAGCGCCCCCACCTTCCAGCCCTGATACCGGCTCAGCGACAGCTGCAGGTCGGTGTAGCGGCAGCCGGTATCGCCGACCGGCGTCACCTGGCCGACCGTGGGCGCCTCCTCGGTCGCCTTGCCGAGCATCGGGAGCAGGTCGCGGCAGCGCTGCACCGGATCCGCCGGCACCGGAGCGGCCCAGGCGGGCAGGGCGATGCCGGCCACTGCGACGAGGGCTGCGGCGGCGATCCGGATGCGGGTCATGGTCATCTCCGTCTCGGTCGGGTCGGGCGGGCTCAACAGGTCACGGTCAGGTTCATGCGGCCGCCATCAGCGCGAGGATCGCCACAATCTTCATGCCGGTCTCCCGAAACGACGATGGCCGGGGATCGCCCCGGCCATCGCGTCACATCAGGTCCGATCGCAGCCGATCAGTTGTAGGTGACGGCGACGTTCAGGCTCTTCACCAGATCCATCGACTTGGCGTCGCCCGGCTTGATCGTGGCGAACTGGGCCAGCGGCACCGGGGCGGACGGGTCCATCGAGATGGTCAGCGGGCCCTTCGGCGCCGGGAAGTCCTGGGCGAAGGCCATCAGGCTCTTCACCGCGGCCTCCGGCACGCCGATCGCCGACAGCGCCGCCATGCCGAGGACGGCCTGGCTCTTGCCCTGCTCGATCGCGGTCTTCGGGTCCTCACCCTGGGCGGTCGCGAAGGCGATCACCTTGTCGATGATGCCCTTGTTCTCGAAATGCAGCTTGATCTTGCGCAGCGAGGCGGTGCCCAGCAGCTGGCTCGGGTCGGCCGCGGCCGTCGGGTCGGCCGAGTTGATGCCGTCCAGCGCGCCGTCCAGCGACAGCTGGCCCAGCGAGTCGCCGCTGAGCTCGAACTGGTTCAGGCTGAACTGCTTGCTGCCCTCGTCCAGCCGGTAGTCGATGGCGACGTTGAACGGATCTTCGCCGAGGACGGCCTTGACCTGCGGGTTGTCGATCGAGATGCCCTTGGCCTGCGCCGTCATCGTGTTCGACGGCTTGCTGTCATAGGCCTTGGCGAAGTCGAGCTTGTCGATGGTCAGCTCTTCGATCGAGACCGTCGTCGGGGTCTCGCCCGCCGCGACCTTGTCGGCCGGCTCGGTCATCTTCACATCGGTGAACTTGCAGCCGGAGTCGCCATAGGACTCGACCGACCCGACCTGGGCATTGTGCATCGGTGAGTCGGCCGGGGCGATGGTCAGCAGCCCCTTGCAGCGCTCGACCGGGTCGGACGGGACCTCGGCCGCAAACGCCGGGGCGGTGATCAGCGCGACCAGGGCCGCCGCCGTCGAAGCACGAAACACGCTCATCAAGCATCTCCTCGCATATCGGGGCGGCACCGGACCCGCAGACCAGCCTGCGACAGCGATCGCATCCCCTCGATCGCCATCCCGGGCGCGGCGCCCGGGACACCGCATAGTCTTAGTCTCAGATTTAGGCTGAATTCTGGCTAGGGCCCTATTTCGCCATCAGCCTTTCGAGCCAGCGGATGTCGTAGTCGCCATTGATGAAGTCGGGTTCCGCGATCAGCCGGGCATGCAGCGGCAGGGTCGTCTTCACCCCGTCGATGACATATTCCTCCAGCGCCCGCCGCAGCCGCATCAGGCATTCGTTGCGGGTGCTGCCGCGCACGATCAGCTTGGCGATCAGGCTGTCGTAATGCGGCGGGATGCGGTAGCCGTCATAGATCGCGCTGTCGACCCGCACGCCCAGGCCCCCGGGGGCGTGGTAGCCGTCGATCCGGCCCGGGGAGGGGGTAAAAGTCTCCGGGTCCTCGGCGTTGATCCGGCACTCGATGGCGTGGCCCTGGAACTCGATGTCGGCCTGGGTGTAGCCGAGCGGCGCGCCGGTGGCGACGCGGATCTGCTCGCGCACCAGGTCGATGCCCGAGATCTCCTCGGTGATCGGGTGTTCGACCTGCAGCCGGGTGTTCATCTCGATGAAGTAGAACTTCCCGTCCTGGTACAGGAACTCCATCGTGCCGACGCCGCGATAGCCCAGCTTGCGCGCCGTCTCCGCCGCCAGCCCGCCGATGAAGGCGCGCTCCTCGGCGTTGAGGGCGGGCGATGGGGCCTCCTCGATCACCTTCTGGTGGCGGCGCTGGATCGAGCAGTCGCGCTCGCCGAAATGCACCACGTTGCCGTGGGTGTCGGCCAGCAGCTGGATCTCGATGTGGCGCGGATGGTCGAGATATTTCTCGATATAGACGCTGTCGTTGCCGAAGGCGGCGCGGGCCTCGTTCCGGGCCATCGTATAGGCCTCGGGGAACTCGGCATCGGCCATCGCGACCTTCATGCCCTTGCCGCCGCCGCCCGCCGTGGCCTTGACCAGCACCGGATAGCCCATGTCGCGGGCCAGCGCCTGGGCCTCCTCGACCGTGTCGACGGCGCCGTCGGAGCCGGGGACGACCGGCAGGCCGGCGGCCTTGACCGCGTCCTTGGCCGCGATCTTGTCGCCCATCACCCGGATGTGCTGCGCGGTCGGGCCGATGAAGGCGAAGCCGTGCTCCTCCACCATCTCGGCGAAGCGGGCATTCTCGGCCAGGAAGCCGATGCCCGGATGGATGGCGTCGCAGCCGGTGATGGTGGCGGCCGAGAGCAGGGCCGGGATGTTGAGGTAGCTGTCGCGCGCCGACGGCGGGCCGATGCACACCGCCTCGTCGGCCAAGCGCACGGCCATGGCGTCGCTGTCGGCCGTGGAGTGCACGACCACGGTGCGGATGCCCATCTCGCGGCAGGCGCGGTGGATGCGCAGCGCAATCTCGCCGCGATTGGCGATGAGGACCTTCTCGAACATCAGTCGATCACGACAAGCGGTTCGCCGAACTCGACCGGCTGCGCGTCCTCGACCAGGATGGCGCTGACCGTGCCGGAGCGCGGGC
Organism: Inquilinus sp.; assembly: GCF_039594555.1. Lineage (GTDB taxonomy): Bacteria > Pseudomonadota > Alphaproteobacteria > DSM-16000 > Inquilinaceae > Inquilinus. The sequence continues at coordinate 5,223 of NZ_JBCNNF010000211.1, read as the reverse complement.
TGCGGATCGGGTTCATCACCTTCATGGCCTCGACGATCAGCAGCGTCGCGCCCTCGGCCACCTTGTCGCCGACCTTGACGAAGGCGCCGGCGCCGGGCTCGGGCGACAGGTAGACGGTGCCGACCATCGGCGAGGTCACGGCGTTCTTCGGCGGGCCGGCCGGCGTTGCCGGGGCGGCGGCCGGGGCCGCGGCGGCGGCGGCCGGGGCGGCCACGGGGGCGGGGGCATAGGCGGTGACCGGCGCCGGCTGGCGGTTCAGCCGGATGCGGCGGTCGCCTTCCGAATACTCGATCTCGGTCAGGCCGGTCTCGTCGAGGAGCTTGGCCAGGCCGCGGACGAATTCGGGATCGAGGTTGAAGGTGGTCATCTGGTCTTCACCGGTCGGTTTCGAGGAGCCGCGCCATCGCCTGCAGGGCCAGAAGATAGCCATGCACGCCGAGCCCGCACACCACACCCGTCGCCGCCAGCGAGACATAGGAATGGTGCCGGAACGCGTCGCGGCGGAAGATATTGGAGAGATGGACTTCGATCACCGGAAGTTCCGCGGCGTTCAGCGCGTCGAGGATGGCGACCGAGGTGTGGCTGTAGGCGCCGGCATTGACGACGATGCCGTCATGGGCGGTGCGGGCCTCCTGGATCCAGGTGACCAGCTCCCCCTCATGGTTCGACTGCCGGAAATCGATCTCGAGCTCCAGCTGCTCGGCCTCGTCGGCGCAGGCCTGCTCGATATCGGCCAGCGTGTCCCGGCCATAGATCTCGGGCTGGCGCACGCCCAGCATGTTGAGGTTGGGGCCGTTGAGGATAAGGACCGTCGGCCGGTCCGACTGGATCGCCGTCACGCGTCACTGCTCCCGGAGTCAATAGCGCCGGGCGTATCATAGGCAGTGCGGCTTTCACAAGCACCGTCGCAGAAACCTGTCATGGTTCACAGGATGACAGGGGCGTCCGGCAGCTCGTCGGGGTTAGCGTCACCGGGAGCGGCCGGCCAGGCCCGCAGCAGCTCGCCGTCGATCGCGGCCAGCGCCTCCAGCACGCCCTCCTCGTAGCGGCCGGCCCGGAACCGGTCCTGCAGCGCGGCGCAGATCCGCGGCCAGGCGGCGTCGTCGACCCGGGCGGTGACGCCGCGGTCAGCGACGATCTCGATCCGGTGGTCGGCCAGCAGCAGGTACAGCAGCACGCCGGTCGCCTGCGCCGTGTCCCATACCCGCAGCCGGCCGAACACCTCCAGCGCCCGGGTGCGGCTGTCGCGGATGTGATGGGGGGCCGAGGCCTCGACCGCGATTACGATCTCGCCCAGGTGGCGGCGCTCGGCGCCGCGGATGGCGTCGTGCAGCCGGGCCATCACCGCCGGGCCGAAATGCCGGCGCAGCAGCCGGTGGCCGTGCCATTCGGCGACGGGGCGGAACCGCCTGAGCATGCTACCAGCTTCCGGACGCACCGCCGCCTCCGCTCGATCCGCCGCCGCCGCTGAAGCCGCCCCCGCCGGAGCCGCCGCCCGACCCGCCGCCGAAGCCGCCTCCACCGAAGCCGCCGCCGAAACCGCCGGATCCGCGGCGATTGCTGAAGGTGCCGCCGCCCGGCCCGCCGAGAACGCCGCCGATGCCGCCGAGAATCACCGCGCCGATGGCGCAGAAGGCACCGAAGAAGACCATGCCGGTCAGGCCCCAGCCGATGCCGCCCGCGACCAGCGCGCCCCCGGCGGCCGGCAGCGGCATCGGCAGCCCGGCGCCGCGCAGAACGGCGCGGATGGCGGCGCCGAACAGGATCGCCGGGATGACATAGGCGAACAGGTCCTGCGGCGCCTCGCGCCGGCTCTCCGGCGGGGGCGGCGGCAGCGCCTCGCCGTCGATCAGCCGGATCAGGCTGTCGACGGCGGCACCCAGCCCGCCGGCGAAATCGCCCTCGCGGAAGGCCGGGGTGATCTGCTCGCGGACGATGCGGCCGGCGGTGATGTCCGGGATCGCCCCCTCCAGCCCGTAGCCGGGCTCGATCCGCACCGTGCGGTCGTTCTTGGCCACCAGCAGCAGCACGCCGTCATCGACGCCCTTGCGGCCCAGCTTCCACTGGTCGAAGACGCGCCGCGCGTACTGCTCGACAGTGTCGGCGCCGGTGGTCGGCACCAGCAGGATGGCGATCTGCGCGCCCTTCTGCTGCTCGACCGCGGCCAGCTTGCTCTCCAGCGCCTGCCGGTCGGCGGTGGACAGGGTGCCGGTCAGGTCGGTGACGCGGGCGCTCAGCTGCGGCACCGCGACCGGCTGCTGGGCCAGGGCCGTCGCGGCGAAGGCCAGTTGCAGCAGGATCGTCAGCGCGGCGAGGAAGCTGCCTGCCCGGGTGCGGATGGCAGCGGTCATGCCGCGTCTCGCAGTGCTGGGGCGGCGATGCGTCCGGCATCCGTGCCGTTTCGAGGCCTCGGCAGGTCGGCCCCCTGGATCCGGGGAACCAGCACCGACACGGCCCGGGCCAGGCCGCCGGCGAAGTCGCCCTTCCGGAAGGCCGGCACGATCGTGTCCCGGATGATCGCGGCGGCTGCGTCGTCCGGGATTGCCTGCTCCAGGCCGAGTCCGATCTCGATCCGCACCGTGCGGTCGTCCCTGGCGACCAGCAGCAGCACGCCGTCATTGATGTCGCGCCGGCCGAGTCCCCAGGTGTTGAAGGCCCGCAGCCCATAAGCGTCGATGCTCTCCGGCCCGGTGGTCGGGATGATCACGACGGCGATCTGCGCGCCGAGGCTGAGCTCGATCCAGTCCAGCCTGGTCTCGAGCACGCGGCTCTGGTCCGGGGTCAGGGTGCCCGTCAGGTCGAGGACGAGGCCGTTCAGCGGCGGCACGGCGACAAGCTGCGCGGCGGCGGCCGGCAGGGCCGGAAGCAGCAATCCGGCCATCAGGGCCAGCCGGCGCAGCATCGCCGTCATGCTAGGGCTTCGGCGCCGGCGCCGGGGATGTGCCGAAATCGACCTTGGGCGCGGTCGAGATCGCGGCTTCGTTCTCGACGCTGAAATTGGGCTTGGCGCTGAAGCCGAAGAGGCCGGCGACCAGGTTGCCCGGGAAGCGGCGGACGCTGACATTGTAGTCCTGCACCGCCTGGATCGACCGGTTGCGGGCCGTGGTGATCCGGTTCTCGGTGCCCTCCAGCTGGGTCATCAGATCCCGGAACAGCGTGTCGGATTTCAGCTGCGGATAGTTCTCGGTCACCACCAGCAGCCGCGACAGGGCGGAGGACAGCTCGCCCTGCGCCGCCTGGAACTTCTGCAGCGCCGCCGGGTCGTTCAGCGTTTCCGGCGTCACCTGAACGGTGCCGACCTTGGCCCGCGCCTCGGTGACCTGGGTCAGCACATCCTTTTCCTGGGCGGCGTAGCCTTTGACGGAGTTGACCAGGTTCGGCACAAGGTCGGCGCGGCGCTGGTACTGGTTCAGCACCTCGGACCAGGCGGCCTTGACCGTCTCGTCGCCGGCCAGGAAGCGGTTATAGGCGCTGCCGCCCCAGATCGCGGCCACCACGACCACGACGACGATCACGATCAGCCCGGTGAAACGACGCATCCGATCCCCCTCGATCAGCGGAGCGAGCCCGCGGATTGCACCACTAACTCTCGGCGGGGGCAATCGTGCCATCGAACTGCCACGGGAATGCCTTCCCATTCAGCGGAGTCCCGAATCGTTTCGCACCGCAACAGGAATTGAGAAATGGGCAAGCTCATCAGCGTGCTGATCGGCGTCGTCGTCGCCGTCGTCGTGGTGTTCGGCTTCACCTGGTACCGCTACGTCACCAACACCAGCAGCCCCTATGACGAGGTCGGGATCGAGCTGAACAGCCGCATGCCGGCGCCGCTGCGGGACTGGGGCTGCACCCAGCTGAAGGCGCATTTCGCCGGCGCCCTGCCGCCCTATGGCTGCCAGTCGGCCGACGGCAAGGCCTGGGCGGTGCAGTGAGAGCGACCTAAGCCGCCAGCGCTTCCGGCCGGCCGACCGAGTCGTGGATCTGCTCGGCCAGCCGGGCGGCGGCGGGCGTGCGCGGCCGGGCGCCCCAAGCCAGGCCGATCTCCAGCGAGGGCAGGGGCGGCAGCCCGTCGCGCTCGCCCAGCACCCGCATGCCCTCCGGCAGGCTGCAGCCCACCACCACGGCCACGGCCAGCCCGGCGCGGACCACGGCCAGCAGGCCGACCAGGCTGGGGCTGGAATAGGCGATGCGATAGGGGCGCTGCGCCGCGGCCAGCGCCTCCAGCGTCACGCCGCGGGCAACGCAGCCGGGCTCGTACAGGGCCACCGGCAGCGGCTCCTCCGCCTGCGGGTCGTGGTCGGGCGACCCGAACCAGACCAGCGGTTCGCGCCGCAGCAGCTCGCAATAGGCCTGGAAATCGCGCAATTTCAGCGCACGCAGGCGGCGCAGCAGGCGGCCCTGCACCAGCTGGCGCTTGTGCTCGCCCAGCGAGATGCCGCACTGCTCGTACACGAAGGCGCGCAGGAACTCGAACTCCGCATTGCCCAGCGACGGTCCGCCCATGGCGGCCACGCCCGCGTTGTTGTCGACCGTGGCAGCCATGCTCATGCTCAGAATTCCTTCCAGGAACCCGCGTCAGCGGCTTCGCCTCGCGGCGCGCGCGGCGCCGGCGCGTTGGAGCTGCGCACGGCGGCGAACACCGCTTCGGCCTCGGCCATCACCGACTGCGAACGCGCCTTCTCGGTCGCCACTTCGGCGTTGCCTTCGCCCAGCTGGAAGAAGCCGACCTGGCGTGCCAGTTCGCCGGCCTGCTCCTGCATGGCACGGGCGGCCGCAGCGGCCTCCTCCACCAGCGCGGCGTTCTGCTGGGTCATTTCGTCCATCTGCAGCACGGCGTGGTTCACCTGGTCGATGCCGGCCGACTGTTCCTGCGACGCGGCGGCGATCTCGGCCACGATGTCGGTGACCTTCTTCACGCTGTCGACGATGTCGGCCAGCGCCTTGCCGGACTGGTCCACCAGCGACGAACCCACGCGCACCTTCTCCGCGCTGTCGTTGATGAGGCCCTTGATCTCCTTCGCCGCGCCCGCGCTGCGCTGGGCAAGGTTGCGCACTTCCGTCGCCACTACCGCGAAGCCGCGGCCCTGCTCGCCGGCACGCGCTGCCTCGACGGCGGCGTTGAGCGCCAGCAGGTTGGTCTGGAAGGCGATCTCGTCGATCAGGCTGACGATGTCGGAGATCTTGCGGCTGGAGTCGTTGATCTCGCGCATGGCCGAGCTGGCCTGC
>NZ_JBCNNF010000210.1:0-11835 GCF_039594555.1 Inquilinus sp. | reverse complement strand
CCTCGGCGGCCCAGGGCAACCGCGAGGCACAGGGCAACCTGGCGGATCTGACCAGGTCGTCAGGGCCAGTGGTCGGCGGCTACAACCCGGGAATGCCGCCAGGCCCGCAATACCAGGACAACAGCGGCCAGCAGCAACAATACGACGACCAGCAGCAGCAGATGATGCAGCAGGACGTCTATATGCGGCAGCAGCAGGAGCAGCAGCGCCAGCAGCAGGAATGGTTCGAGGAACAGCAGCAGCAGCGGCAGGAACAGCAACAGCAGCAGGAAGAGATCTACCGGCAGCAGCAGGAACAGCAGGAACAATACCAACAGGAACAGGAGCAGCAGCAGGAGCAATACCAGCAGCAGCAGGAACAGCAGATGCAGGAATAGGCCCGGCGGCCGGCCTTAGGGGCGGGAACGCTATCCTGTCATCCCGTGCGCGCTGCGGCGCGAAGCGCTGCTGCGCAGACACGGGATCTCGTAGGAGGCGCGAAGAAATCCCGGGTCTGCAGCGCATCACTGCGTGCTGCGCCGCGCCCGGGATGACGGGTTACCCCCTCCGGATGCTGGTCTTACACCACGTTCAGCTCGACGATCGGCCGGTTCTCCAGGATCCGGGTGAAGGCGAAGGGCGACAGGTCGAGGCTGCGGAAGCCGCCGTGTGCGATCAGCTCGGCCACGCCCCGCCCGGCCGCGGGCGACTGCTGCAGCCCGTGGCCGCTGAAGCCGTTGGCGAAGATCAGGTTCGGCAGGTCGGGATGCGGCCCGATGATGGCGTTGTGGTCGACCGTGTTCATCTCGTAGTGCCCGGCCCAGGAATTCACCACCTTCAGACTCTCGAAGGCCGGCACCCGCTCGGCCAAGGCCGGCCACATCATCTCGTCGAACAGGGCGTGGTCGACCGTCAGGTCCTCGGTGTCCGGGTCCTCGCCCGTGGGCGGGGCGCCGCAGATGAACAGGTTGCCCTCGGGCCGGAACCAGACGCCCGAGGGGTCGATCACCAGCGGGCAATCGGCCAGGGTCTGGCGGCAGTCGAAGACGAAGACGCAGCGCTTGCGGCCCTCGACCGGCAGGTCGATGCCGGCCAGCGCCGCGACCTTGCCGGCCTGCGGCCCGGCGGCGTTGACCAGCGTGCCGCAGCCGATGCGGCGGCCATCCGACAGGGTCACGCCTGTGACCCGGCTGCCCGCCCGGTCGATGCCGGTGACGGTGTCGGCGATATAGGTGGCGCCGAGCGACCGCGCCTTGCGCTTGAACGCCTGCAACAGGCTGTAGCCGTCGAACCAGCCCTCGCCGGCCAGGCCGAGGGAACCCGCGGCGAGGCCCTCGACATTCAGCCAGGGGAAGCGCTCGGCCAGACGGTCCGGCGCCATCAGGTCGACGGCGACGCCCTCCCCCAGCTGCATCTCGTGATTGGCCTGCAGCACCTTCTGCCCGGCCGGGGTGGCCAGGAACAGGTAGCCCTTCTCGTGGAAGCCGAAATCCGGCACCTCGCCCTCGACCTCGAGCCAGCGCTCGGGGTGCTTCAGCACCTCGAGGCCGAAGCGGGAGACCGCGACGTTGAACGGGGTGGAGAATTGCTGCCGGATCGAGGAGGCGGAGAGCGCCGAGGAGGCGGTGCGGTAGGTCGGGTCGCGCTCGACCACCGCGACAGTGCCGTCGAAGCCCGGCTCCAGCATCAGGAAACAGGCGATGGCGCTGCCGATGGCGCCGCCGCCGATGATGACCACGTCGAAGCTGTCAGCCATGCCCGTACCCGTCCCGGAGTTTCCCGACTCCTACGCCGCCGCCCGCGGCCGCGCAATCGGGTTTTTCCGATCGGAAACAGATGCGATGCGGAGCGGCACGTGCTTAGCTGCGGCGCATGGACAGTGATGCGCCCCAGAGCCTCGGCCCGCGGCTGAAGGCGCTGCGCCGGACCCGCGGCTGGACGCTGGAGGCGGCGTCCGAGCGCACCGGCCTGGCCAAGTCGACCCTGTCGAAGATCGAGAACGGCCGGATGTCGCCGACGGTCGAGGTGCTGCTGAAGCTGTCTCAGGGCTTCGGCGTCGATCTCGCGGGGTTGTTCGGCGACGCCCGCCCGGCCCCGGCGGCGCGCAGCCTGACCCGGGCCGGCACCGGGCCGCGGCACGAGACCCGCAGCTACAGCCATGAGCTCTTGGCCGCCGATATGGCGGAGAAGCGCGTCACCCCGGTGCGCGCCCGGGTCAAGGCGCGCACCTTGGTGGAGTACGGGCCGCTCGACCGGCATGAGGGCCAGCAGTTCCTGCTGGTCCTGTCCGGCGCGGTGACGATGCATTTCGCCGGCGAGGCGCCGTTCCGCCTGGCCGCCGGCGACAGCCTGTATTTCGACGCCCGCACCCCGCATGCCTGCATCTCGGACGGGCCGGAGGAGGCAGAGATCCTGTGGATCCATGCGGGGTGATCGAGCTTCGACTTCCCCCTGATGTCATTGCCGGGCTTGACCCGGCAATCCAGAGGATGTCGACGCTCTCTGGATGCCCGGGTCAAGCCCGGGCATGACAGGGAATGAAGGGCAGGGCCCTTACTTCGCCCGCAGCGGCTTCAGCGCCTCGGCCCAGCGGGCCAGCTCGTCCAGCATTCCGGTCGCGGCCTTGGCCTGGGCCTCGGGGACGGTGAGCTTGCCGTCGGCCACCGCGTTCCAGGCCATCGGGATCGCCACCGCCTCGGTCAGCGGCACCACCTTCAGCGTGGTCAGGGTCAGCTTCTCGGCCTGCACGGCCCGCAGCCCGCCCGACGCGCCGCCATAGCTGACGAAGCCGGCCGGCTTGTAGTTCCATTCCAGGTACAGGTAGTTCAGCGCGTTCAGCAGCGCCGGCGGCGGGCCGAAATTGTATTCCGGCGTGACGAAGACGAAGGCGTCGGCGGCGCTGACGCTGGCGCTCCACCGCTTGGTGTGCTCGTGCACATAGTGCTGCAGCCGGGGATGCTCCGGCTCGTCGAACACCGGCAGGTCGAAATCTTTCAGGTCGACCAGGGTGGCGTCGAACCTGCCATGCGCGGCGGCGATCTCCTGGAACCAGGAGGCGACCACCGGGCCGATCCGGTTCGGCCGGGTGCTGCAGATCACGGTATGAAGCTTCAGGGTCACGAGGGACTCTCCCGATACGGGCGGGTTGAACGGTGAGCCGCGATCTTTGCGATGCCTGCGCCGCCGGCGCAAGCGTGCAAGCCTGCGTCAGTCGGTCCCCGGCCGCCGCGCGATCAGCGCCGTCGAGGTGACCACCTCGCCCAGCATGCCGTCGGTCTCGTATTCGGCCGTCAGCCCCTCGATCTCGGCGATCAGCGCCTCGACCCGGTCGCCGATCGCCCCCGACATCACGCTCGACATCGACAGGGCCCGGTCGATCAGCGAGTCTGCCTCGATCCGCCGGCGCTCGATCACCGCGACCTCCTCCAGCCGGCTGAACGGCGAATCCAGCAGCACGGCCGTGTGGTTCAGCCAGTCCGGCGACTTGCGGATCTGCCGGCCGACATCCTCCTCGGAATAGCGCTCCAGCAGGTCGCGATAGGGCTTCACCCAGCGGTTGTCTGGCACCTTGGGGTGGTCGTCATGGATCAGCACCACCGCGCCCTGGGGGTCGATCATCCCGTCGAGCCGGCGCAGCGTCTCCATCCGGTCCATCCAGTGGAAGGACCGGCCCATGGTCACCAGCCGGAACACCCCGAATTGCGGCCCCAGATCGTAGGAGCTGCCCTGGTGCCAGGTGACCCGGACGCCGGCCTGCGCCGCCGTCTGCGCCGCCACGGCCAGCATCTCCGGCTCCGGATCGATGCCGACGACCTCGCCCGCGAAAGGCGCCAGCGCCACCGCGATCTGCCCCGGCCCGCAGCCGAGATCCATCACCCGGTGGTCGGGGCCGAGGCCGCAAGTCCGGGCGATCCGCGGGAACAGGCCGGCGGCATAGGGCGGCCGGCCCTGCAGGTAATGGGCGGCCGCGGTGCGGAACCGCCGCGGCATATAGGGAATCGTGGTCATGGCCGGCCTCCTCGGGCTGCTGCCCCTTCCCGGCGCCGGCATAGCAGCTTTCCATGACCGTCCGAAGACGACGCGGCGCCGCGCCGGAGAGCGGCTCAGAGGAAGCGGATGCGCAGCTCGTCGTCATAGGCGCGGTCGCCGATCCGCAACGCGCCGGGCTCGACCCCGTAGACGGTGAAGCCGTGCCGCTCATAGAGGCGGCGGGCCGGCTCGGCCTCGGTAATCACCGCCAGCAGCACCGCGTCCAAGCCTTCCGCCCGGGCGAGATCGAGCACCGCCTCGACCAGCGCATCGGCAGCGCCGGTGCCGCGCGCCTCGGGCCGCACATACATCCGGATCAGCGTGCCGCGGTGGCGGCGCTTGGTCGAGGTCTCGCGCGCCAGCCCGGCCAGGCCGAGCAGCCGGCCGTCGCGCTCGGCCGCGAAGGTCGGCACCTCGACCACGCGCCGGACGAAGTCGTCCGGCGACAGCTTCGCCTCATCCGAATAGGTGGAACCGAAGGCCTCGGGATGGCGCTCGAGCCCCTCCAGCCGGATCTCGCGATAGGCCGCGGCATCCTCGGGACCGAGCCGGCGGATGACGAAGCCTGTCACGGTCAGAGGCCCCCGCCTTAGGAGATGGTCTGCGGCAGGGCGGTAAAGCCGGCCGCCTGCTCCATCACCTCGGCGACGCGCAGCACCGTCTCCTCGTCGAAGGGCCGGCCGAGCAGCTGCAGCCCGAGCGGCAGCCCGTCATCGCCGAGGCCGGCCGGCACCGACAGGCCCGGCAGCCCCGCCAGCGACGCCGGCACGGTGAACACGTCGTTGAGGTACATGGCGATCGGGTCGTCCTGCTTCTCGCCGATGGCGAAGGCGGTGGACGGCGCGGTCGGCGTCAGGATCACGTCGCACTGCCTGTACGCCTCGGTGAAGTCGCGGGCGATCAGCGTCCGCAGCTTCTGCGCTTTGGTGTAGTAGGCGTCGTAATAGCCGGCCGACAGCACATAGGTGCCGATCATCACCCGGCGCTTGACCTCGCGGCCGAAGCCGGCGGCGCGGGTGTTCTCGTACAGCTCGTTCAGGCTGTTGCCGGTCTCGCGCAGGCCATAGCGCACGCCGTCATAGCGCGCCAGGTTCGACGAGGCCTCGGCCGGGGCAACGATGTAGTAGGTCGGCAGTGCGTATTTGGTGTGCGGCAGCGAGACCTCGACGATCTCCGCCCCCGCCGCGCGCAGCCAGTCGGCGCCCTGCTGCCAGACGCGCTCGATCTCCGCCGGCATGCCGTCGACCCGGTATTCCTTCGGGATGCCGACCTTGAGACCGCGGATGTCGCCGGTCAGCGCCGCCTCGAAATCCGGCACCGCCAGGTCGACGCTGGTCGAATCCTTGGGATCGAAGCCGGCCATCGAGCGCAGCATGATCGCCGCGTCGCGCACGGTCCGCGCCATCGGCCCGGCCTGGTCGAGCGAGGAGGCGAAGGCCACCACGCCCCAGCGCGAGCAGCGGCCATAGGTCGGCTTGATGCCGACGATGCCGGTGAAGGCCGCCGGCTGGCGGATCGACCCGCCGGTGTCGGTGCCGGTCGCCGCCAGGGTGATGCGGGCCGCGACCGAGGCGGCCGAGCCGCCGGAGGAGCCGCCCGGCACCAGCTTGGCGTTGCTGCCGTCCTGCCGCCGCCATGGGTTCTCGACATTGCCGTAGGCCGAGGTGATGTTGGCCGAGCCCATGGCGAACTCGTCCATGTTCAGCTTGCCCAGCATCACCGCGCCGTCGCGCCACAGCTGGCTGGTGACGGTCGATTCATAGGGCGGCACGAAGTTGCCGAGGATGTTGCTGCCGGCCGTGGTGCGCACACCCTCGGTGCAGAACAAATCCTTGATGGCGATCGGCAGGCCTTCCAGCGGGCCGCCCTCGCCACGCGCCAGGCGGGCGTCGGAGGCCTTGGCCATCTCGATCGCCTTCTCCGGCGTCTCGGTGACGAAGGCGTTGAGGCCGCGCAGGCTCTCCACCGCCGCGACATGCGCGGTGGTCAGCTCGACCGAGGAGATCTCGCGCTTCTTCAGCGCGTCGCGCGCCCCGGCGAGAGTGAAGTGGGTCGGCTTCGTCATCACTCGACCACCTTCGGCACGGTGAAGAACCCGGCCTTGGCTGAGGGCGCGTTGGCCAGCACCTTCTCGGGATAGCCGCCGTCGGTCACCTCGTCCGGCCGGCGCCGCAGGCCCTGCTGCGCCACGCTGGTCATCGGCTCGACACCGTCGGTGTTCACCTCGGCCAGTTGCTCCACGAAGTCCAGGATCCCCGACAATTCGCCGGTCATGGAATCGAGCTCCGCCTCGTCGAGGCGGATACGGGCCAGATGCGCGATCTTCGCGACGGTGGCTCTGTCGAGCGACATGTCGTAGTCATCTCCGGGGATCGGAGGCCGAACCGGGCCGGCATGGGGCCGGAGCCGCGGGGGATGGCCGACGGAAAACGGCGCGGAAGGTAACACCCGATATGGCGGTCTGCAATCTTCGCGACCTGAAGCCCCTGCTGCCCCCCGGCGGGCGGCTGATCGGCCTGGATCTCGGGGAAAAGACCATCGGCATGGCAGTGTCCGACCCCGGCCTGTCGCTGGCCTCGCCGATCGGCACCATCCGCCGCACCAAGTTCACGCCGGACGCCAATGAGCTGCTGCGCGTCGTCGACGACCGCGGCGTCGCCGCGCTGGTGATCGGCCTGCCGGTCAACATGGACGGCAGCGAAGGGCCGCGCTGCCAGTCGGTGCGGGCCTTCGCCAAGGACCTGCTGAAGCTGCGCGACCTGCCGATCGCCTTCTGGGACGAGCGGCTGTCGACCATGGCGGTGCAGCGCCAGATGATCGATTTCGACGTCACCCGGAAGAAGCGGGCCAAGGCGGTGGACACCGCCGCCGCCGCCTGGATCCTGCAGGGCGCGCTGGACGCGCTGCAGTTCGGCGCGCCCCCGCCCTCCTTCGGCTGAGCGCCTATTCGGCGGCCGGCACCGGGCAGCTCAGGTCGCCCTCCTCGCAGCTCAGCAGCGCCTTCAGGTCGTCGGCGCGCTGGGTGGTCAGCTGCTCCAGGCACTGCGCGACGACCATCGGCCGGGCGCTGCCGCCCTCGACGCCCGACGACATGAAATCGCATTCGGCGTCGCGATAGGCGATCCAGGCACGCTGGGCCGTGACCAGCGACTTGGCCGCGGCCTCGCTGTCCTTCAGCCGCGCCATGACCTGCTTGTAGGCCGCGTTCAGCGCCGCATCGGCCTTCTTGTAGGCGTCGCCGGCGCATTGGTTGAGGCCGGCCTGGCTGTCGTCCGGACAGTCCTGCTGCGCCATGGCGGGCAGGGCCGCGAGCAGGATGACGGCGGCGGCGATCACGGGCTTGAGCATCGACGAATCTCCCTCGGCTGGCGGCAGCATGCGCGCCTTCGCCGGGCCGGTGGAGAGCCAAACGTCACAGCGCCTAGTCGACCGGGGTTATCCGGTTAAGCTTTCCGGTTGTAGCTTAGAGAGCTGAGCTAAACTTTTATTGTCATTGCCGGGCTTGACCCGGCAATCCAGGGGCCATTCAGAGCGGCATCGACATCTCTGGATGCCCGGGTCAAGCCCGGGCATGACAGTTTAAAATTGAGCCACAGCCTTTGAATACCTTCGGCCGGTTGCTGCCAATCATCAACCGGACACCTGTGCTAGTCGACGGCGAGCTGGTCCGGCTCGCTCCGCGCCAGTCGGGCCAGCGTCTCCACCGCCTCGCGCAGCATCTCGGGCGCCGGCGAGGCCAGAGCCAGCCGCACCCCGGCCGGGGCATGGCCCGGGCCGACGGCATAGGCCGGGCCGGGGGTTAGGGCGATGCCCTTGCGCGCGGCCGCCGCCGCGAAAGCCTCGGCCCGCCAGCCTTCCGGCAGGTCGAGCCACAGGTGATAGGCGCGCGGATCGCCGCGTGTCTCCAGCCCGTCCAGCGCAGCGCGGGCGATCGCCTGGCGCGTGCGGGCATCCTGCCGCTTCTCCGCCACCAGCGCCGCCACCGTGCCGTCGGCCATCCAGCGCGACGCCGCCTCCAGCGCCAGGCCGCCCGGGCTCCAGGGGCCGGACCGGATGACGCCCACCATGCGCTCGACCAGCGCGCGCGGCGACACCACGAAGCCGAGGGTCAGCCCGGGCGCGAGGCGCTTGGACAGGCTGTCGACCACGATGGCATGGTCCGGCGCCAGCGCCGCCAGCGGCGCCTCATCGGCCAGGAAGCTGTAGACCCGGTCCTCGACCGCGACGAGGTCGAGGCGCTGCAGCGCCGCCGCCAGATCCGCCCGCCGGCCCGGCGGCATCGACATGCCGAACGGGTTGTGCAGCACCGGCTGCAGATAGACGCCGCGCAGCGGGGCGGCGTAGTGTGCCGCCTCCAGCGCGTCCGGCCGCAGCCCTTCGGCATCCATCGCGATCGGCACCAGGGCGATGCCCAGCCGGGCGGCGATGCCCTTGATCACCGGATAGGTCAGCGCCTCGACCCCGACCCGGCCGCCGACCGGCGCCAGCGCCGACAGCGCCGCCGCGATCGCCTGCCGGCCATTGCCGGTGAACAGCACCCGCGCCGGCTCCGGCGCCCATCCGGCCTCCGCCAGGAAGGACGACGCCACCGCCCGCGCCGCCGGGGTGCCGGCCGCCGGCACCGCCCGCAGCGCCAGGCCCAGCGCGTCGGGCCGCATCAGCGCCTGCAGACCCTGCGCCAGGGCCGCCGGCTGGCCGGGCAGGATCGGGAAGCTGGATTCGAGGTTGATCGGCGCCTGCCACGGCTCGGCCAGCACCGAGGCCGGCACCGTCTCCACGGCGCGGACGAAGGTGCCGCGCCCGACCTCCCCCGACACCAGGCCGCGCCGGGTCAGTTCGGCATAGACCCGGGCGGCAGTGGAGGCGGCGATGCCGCGGCGATAGGCGAAGTCGCGCTGCGGCGGCAGCCGGTCGCCCGGGCGCAATTGCCCCGAGGCGATCTCGCTGGCCACGGCGTCGGCGATAGAGCGGAAATCATCCAGCATGCTAAATTGCTCCGAGTGCAATACTCCGATTGCACCGATATCATGCTCGGATCAATCTCTGAATGCAATCTCGCAATTGCCGCACCCGGGCATGGTGCCCCCGGCGGCCGCGGGCCATCAGGAGACCTTCCATGTCGACGCGCGTTGTCGAGCGCCGCGTTTCCCGCTCTGCCCTGTCCCGCCCCGCGACCTTCGCCGGGCTGGTGCAGACCCTCGATCTGTGGCTGGAGCGCGCCCGGACCCGACGTCAGCTCGACGCGTTGACCGACCACGAGCTGCGCGACCTCGGCCTCGACCGCGGCGACGCCCTGCGCGAGGCGGCGAAGCCGTTCTGGCGCGGCTGAGCCTCGCCTGAGTCCGGCCGGCAGGGTATGGTGGCATTGAGCCCCTGCCCTGCCGGAGGCGGCGCCCCGCCGCGACCCGATGAGCGACATCTCGGCCGACACCCTGCTGCAGACGGAGACCGTTGCGATCCGCGACGTCGTCTGCGCCGGCGCGTGCCGGCACCGCAGCGCCGAGGAATGCGCCGCCGCCACCCATCTGGTCTTCCCCTATCGCGGCGTGTTCGTGCGCCATCTCGGCAGCGACGACGCGGTGGGCGAGGCCAACCAGGTGCTGTTCTTCAACCCGGATGAGGGCTATCGCATCAGCCACCCGGTCGAAGGCGGCGATTCCTGCCTGGACGTGGTGGTCGACGACGCGCTGCTGCGCGAGCTGGCGCCGCCGGAGCTGATGCGGGACGGTGCCGCGACCGTGTTCCGCCCGCATCGGCTGCGCATCGACGCCCGCAGCCAGGCGCTGGTGGCGCTGCTGCGGCACAGCCTGAGGCGCGAGGCCGCCGAGACGCTGGAGGCCGAGACTCTGGCCCTGACCCTGGTGCGCCGGTCGATCGGCGAGCGTACCTCGCACCAGGCCGGGGCCAGCCGAAGCCTGCAGAAGCTGGTCGACCGCGCCAAGCTGGCGCTGTCCGCCGACCTGGCGCGGCGCTGGACCCTGGCCGAGATCGCGGCCGAGGTCGGCGTCTCGCCGGTCTACCTGACCCAGGTGTTCCGGCAGGTCGAGGGCCTGCCGCTGTACCGCTACCAGTTGCGCCTGCGGCTGGCCCGGGCGCTGGATCTGCTGGGCCGGTACGACGACCTGACCGCCCTCGGCCTCGATCTCGGCTTCTCCAGCCACAGCCATTTCAGCGCCGCCTTTCGCCAGGCCTATGGCCGCACCCCGGCGGAGTTCCAGCGCTCGGTCCGCCTGCGCTGACCAACCCCAGCACAAGTCCCTAAAGAATCCGACAGCGGGCCGGCCGCCCGAAATGGTCCCCTGATCTCGCCCGGACAGCGGGCGAAACAGGAGACATCCGATGAGCGAGAGAACCTGCGCGGCCTGCGACTGCGAGCTGGACGCCGAGACGATCAAGGTGACGATCGGCGGCCAGACGGTGGAGGTGTGCTGCGAGGATTGCGCCCGGGCGCTGCGCGAGGCCGACGCCTCGACCGCAGGCGGGGAGTGACCGATGCAGTCCCCGGAAAAGCACCACGTCGACACACCGTCGGGCCGCATCGCCTATACCGAGACGGGCGCCGGGCCGGTGGCCCTGTTCGTCCATGGCGTGCTGCTGAACGGCCATCTGTGGCGGCACCAACTGGCGCAGCTGTCGGACATCCGCCGCTGCATCGCCGTCGACCTGCTGGCCCATGGCGACACCGAGATCGCGCCCGGCCGGGATGTGTCGGTGACCGCCAATGCAGCGATGCTGGGCGAAGTCCTCGACGCGCTCGGCATCGAGCAGGCCGATCTGGTCGGCAATGACAGCGGCGGCGGCATCGCCCAGATCTTCGCGGCCAACAACCCCGAGCGGGTGCGCAGCCTGACCCTGACCGACTGCGATGCCCATGACAACTGGCCGCCCGAGGCGTTCAAGCCGTTCCTGGCCATGGCCGCTGCCGGGGGGCTGCGCGGCGCGCTGGATGCCATGCTGGCGGACAAGAGCGTCTATCGTTCGCCCGGGGCCCTTGGCCCGGCCTATGAACACCCCGAGCGGGTGACCGACGAGGATATCGAGACCTATCTGCGGCCGCTGGTCAGGAGCGAGGCGCGCACCGACGACTTCCGCCGCTTCCTGGCCGCCTTCGACGCCCGGCACACACTGGCGGTCGAGGACCGGCTGCGGCGCCTGACCGCGCCGACGCTGATCGTCTGGGGCACCGACGACGTCTACTTCGACGTGACATGGTCGCACTGGCTGGCCGAGACGATCCCCGGCACCCGCCGGAGGGTCGAGCTGAAAGGCGCGCGCCTGTTCTTGCCGGAGGAGCGCGCGGTCGAGTTCAACCAGGAGTTGCGCGCGCATTGGGGCCTTCGGCGCTAGCCGGCCCCGCCCGCAGCCCTTCCCCTCACAGGAGAGACATCATGTCGACCACCGCCCTCGAGCGGCGGACCGTTGCCGCTCGCCCCGGTTTCGCCGCGCCCCTGCTGCGCCTGGCCTCGGCCTGGCTGCGCCGGTCCCGCACCCGGCCGCTTCTGTGGACGCTGAGCGACCACGAGTTGCGCGACCTCGGCCTGGAGCGCTGCGCCGCCGACCGCGAGTCGCTGAAGCCGTTCTGGCGGGGGTGATGAGGATCACGGAGAACCAAAATTGTGCAACCGGAGAGATCGTTGACACTATAGACCGGCAACATCGTTGACAGGTTTCCGGTGCTGTTGAGGCGCTGGTCGCGCCGGCCCGGCCGGGTCGGCGCAAAGGGGCGCAGCTTGTGAGTGCGACGGTCGATGAGGCCGAGCGGGTGATCGGCGAAGCGGACGATCCAGTCGCCGGTCTCGGTCTCGGCAACGCCGACCGGCTCGCCGA
>NZ_JBCNNF010000021.1:0-31888 GCF_039594555.1 Inquilinus sp. | reverse complement strand
GTGGAGGGTGAAGCTGGCGGGCGGGGCCGCCAGCACCGGCAGGTCGATGTGGGAGCCGAGGCGGATGGGCTGCACCCGGCCGGGATAGGTGCCGCTCGCCTCGGTCGGCACCTCCTCCTCGCGATAGCCCTGCCCGTCGGGTCCCGTCTGGGGCGACAGCAGGCGCACGATATCGGCCCGGAACGAGTCGACACCGAGGCAGCTGACCTGGATGTTGACCACATCGCCGGGAGCCGCGGTGACGGCATCGGCATAGGCCAGGATCGCGCGGTCCGGATCCGGGGCGGCGGGCGCCGGCGACACGGGCGGCGGCAGCGCCGGCTCTCCGAGGGCGGCGGCGAGGTCGTGCCCGGTCAGGGCGTGCCATCGCAGCTTGAATACGGCCCACTCGGCCTCGGCGAGGTCGGTGAAAACGATGCCGGGCACCGGCACCGGACGCAGCGGCTGTCCCTCCATCCGCGCCAGCAGCCAGCGGGCCCGCGGTTCCAGGACGATCAGGCAGTGCTTGCCCTCGATCGGCAGGCTGCGCATCCGGATCAGGACGGCCTGCAGCTCGGGGCTGTGCAGCCCGAAGGGGCGGCTGCGGAATTCCCGCGCGAGGTCGAGGCGGGACGGGTCGATTTCATACATCGGATGGGGCGCGCCGCCGCGGGCGGATCCTGTGTTGGTGGCGGAAACAGCCGATCTCTGTCACGGTTTGGCTTAATACGCAATTCAAACCATATTTTTTGGTTGAAACGGCATATCGTGATGCTTAGGGTTGCTGGAACGGCAGCTTGAACATCAAAAATCGGGGAGGGCGACATGCTGTCCACCAGCAGGCGCGGGCTGTTGAGGGGTGCCGGATCTCTGTCCCTGGCGATGGCCTTGAACGGCCTCGCGCCGGGGCGCGGCGTGGCGGGCCAGCCGATCAGCTTCGTCGGATGGACGTTCCGGCCGGATATGGTCCAGGGCTATGTCGACTACTTCAACAAGAAGTACGACGAGCAGGTCAACTACTCGACCCTGCCCTGGCCGCAGTTCCACCAGACGCTGGAGGCCAGGGCCTTCGCGGGCGAAGTGGTGGACGTGATGTACTGCTTCCATTCGTTCCGCGAACGCTGGTCGCAGACCGGGCTGATCCGGCCGCTGGACGATCTTCCGGGCGTCGACGAGATCAAGGCGGCGATGGCGCCGGCCAATCTGGAGAGCCTGAAGAACAAGAACGGCCAGTTGGTCGCCCTGCCGTACTACCTCGCCCTCTACATCATGATCTATAACGAGCCGATGCTGCAGCAGGGCGGTTTCCAGGCGCCGGCGGCGAGCTGGGACGAGCTGATCGAGCACTGCGTCAAGCTGAAGAAGGACGGGGCCTCGGAATACCCGTACCTGCCGAACTGGAACCCGACGGTGACGGGGACGACGACGCAGTTCCTGACCGACTGCTTCGCCGATGGCGCCACGGTGTTCGACGCCGACAACAGGCTGGTGATCGACCAGGATCCGGGCGTCGCCCAGGTGATGGAGCGCTGGCAGCGCATCTACGGGCTGGGCCTGGTGACGCCGGAGATCTTCACCAAGCCGTCGACCACCGACGTGCACCGGATGATGTTCACCGGTCGCTACGCCTATCACAGCAACCACTCGAACTACCTGCAGACGATCGCCAGCAACACCAAGGAATCCCTGCTGGCGCCGAAGAAGGCGAAGATGACGGCCTATCCCGGCAAGACCGGCGATACCTACATGTGGACCGATTCCTACGTCCTCAACGCCAACACCACGGCGCTGGAAAGCGCCTGGAAGCTGATGCGGTTCGTCGGCGCGAATCTCGACAAGGACTGGACCGTCCAGCGGAAATGGGCGATCGCGACCGGCCTCGACAACCCGTACCCCGCGCTCTACGAGGAGCCGGAGGTGATCTCCTCCTACGCCAACTGGATCGACCTGCCGCTGCTGCGCCGGCAGTTCGGCAAGGGCAAGGTGATCAGCGCCTTCAAGGAGGCCTGGTACCCGGAATACGACGCCCGTGCTGTGCCGATCCTGCACGACATGATCCGCAAGACGATCCCCGTCGGCGACGCGATCAAGCAGCTGGTCGCGCTGCAGCGGTCGCTGGCCTGAGGCGGCCCGGGCATGGCGCAGACGATCACGACAGGGGGCGGCATCCCCGCCGGTCAGGCCGGGCGCGACGCCGCGGCCCCGCGGCGGCGGGGGCGCCGGGCGGATGCCTGGTTCACCGCCTGGATGGCGGGGCCGGCGCTGTTCGTCATCGCCCTCATCGTCTTCGTGCCGCTGGTCTATTCGGTCTGGCTCAGCTTCGCCGAGGTCGACCTGCTGAAGCGGGGCGGGCCGGCGATCGAGATCTTCGGGATGAGCCTGCCGCTGTACCGTTTCACCGGGCTGAGGAACTATCTCGGCACGCTGTCCGATCCGCAATACTGGCAGGCGCTGGCGCGCACCGTCTATTTCGTGGCCCTGTTCGTGGCCGAGGCGACGCTGGTCGGCCTGGCCATGGCGCTGGTGCTGAACGCCCGGTTCCGCGGCCGCGGGTTGATGCGGGCGATGCTGCTGGTCCCGTGGTCGCTGTCGCGCATCGCGGTCGGCATCCTCTGGCTCGGCATGCTCGACGCCGATTTCGGCGCGGTGAACGGCGTGCTGTACCGCCTCGGCCTGATCGACACCTACATCTCGTTCTTCAGCGACGGCTTCACGGCGCTGAACGCGCTGATCGTGGTCTATGTCTGGAATCAGGCCCCGTTCGCCGCGATCCTGTTCCTGGCCGGGCTGCAGTCGATCCCGGCCGACCTCTACGCCGCCGCGGCGGTCGACGGCGCCGGCTTCTGGCGCAAGCTGTGGCACATCACGCTGCCGTCGCTGCGGCCGATGATGTTCCTGGTGCTGGTCCTGGCCACGGTCAACGGGTTCCTGATGCTGGACCTCATCTACGTGATGACGTCGGGCGGGCCGGGCAACGACACCACCACCGTGTCCTGGCTGGGCTACCGGGTGGCCTTCAACTTCTTCAAGTTCGGCCCCGGCACCGCGATCCTGTTCACCCTGACCCTGATCTGCGTGGTCCTGACCTTCGTCTACCACCGGCTGGTCCTGTCGCGCTTCCAGGCGGAGTAGGGAGCCCGATGTCCGCATCCTCCAGCAGCAGGCCGATCGGGCGATGGATTTCCGCCCGGGTCATTTATGCAGCCGTCGCCATCGTCGCGCTGTGGCTGGCCGGCCCGTTCCTGTGGCTGTTCGTGACCAGCATCAGCGACCAGCGCGACCTGCTGGCCCGGCCGATGCCGCTGATCCCGCCGCATCCGAGCCTGGACAACTACGCCAAGATCCTCGGGCTGGTCGAGTTCCACGCCAGCCACCAGACGGCGCAGATCCTGCCGGCGCTGTGGAACAGCATCGTGGTGACGCTGGTGGTCACCGCGGTCAACGTCGTCGCCGGCAGCATGGCCGGCTACGCCTTCGCGCGCAGCCGCCACCCGCTGATGGGGATCACGCTCTACGCCGTCCTGTTCACCCGCATGCTGCCGGTCGTCGTGCTGATGCCGGCGCTGTTCCTGATCATGAAGCAGATGGGGTTCCAGAACACGCTCAGCGGCCTGGTGCTGGCCTACTGCTCCTTCACCTTCCCGTTCACGATCTGGATCATGAAGGCGTATTTCGAGACGATCCCGCGCGAGCTGGAGGAAAGCGGCCTGGTCGACGGCTGCACCCGGTTCCAGGTGTTCAGCCGGATCGTGCTGCCGATCTCCGGCCCCGGCCTCGTCGCCGGCGGCGCCTTCACCTTCGTGCTGTGCTGGAACGAGTTCCTGGTGGCCCAGATCCTGAACTCGAAGCCGGGCACGACGACGCTGCCGCCGGTCATCGCCGGCATGGTGGGGCAGGCGAACATCGAATACTCGGTGATCGCGGCCTCCGGCTTCCTCTCGGCGGTTCCGGCCGTCGTCCTCGCCCTGATCTTCCAGCGCTACATGGTCCAGGGGCTGACCGCGGGCTCGGTCAAGGGCTGAGGCCCTGCCCCCGCTTTCCGCATGAAAGGATTGGATGATGACCCACGCTTCGCCCATCGGGCACCCCGCCTTCCTCGACGGGGCCGCGAAGACGCTCCTGATCGACGGCAAATGGGTCCCGGCGGCCTCCGGCCGGACCTTCGACACGATTGATCCGTCGACCGGCGCCGTGCTGGCCAGCGTGGCGGAAGGCGACCGGGAGGATATCGACCGCGCCGTCGCCGCGGCGCGCCGCGCCTTCGAGGGGCCATGGAGCAAGCTGAAGCCCTATGACCGGCAGCAGATCATCCTGCGCCTGGCCGATCTGGTCGACCGTCATTTCGACGAGCTGACGCTGATCGACACGCTGGACATGGGCGCCCCGATCGGCCGGACCCGGGCGTCGCGCCGCCGCCTGCTGGGCCTGCTGCGCTACTACGCCGGCATGGCCACGGCGCTGCACGGCCAGACGGTCGACAACTCGATGCCCGGCGACTACGTCACCTACACGCTGAAGGAGCCGGTCGGCGTCGTCGGCGCGATCACGCCCTGGAACGGGCCGCTGGTGTCGTGGATCTGGAAGGTCGGGCCGGTCCTGGCCACCGGCTGCACCATGGTGCTGAAGCCGGCGGAGGAATCGCCGCTGTCGGCGCTGCGGATGGGCGAGCTGCTGCTGGAGGCCGGGCTGCCCGACGGCGTGGTCAACATCGTCACCGGCCATGGCGAGACGGCGGGGGCGGCGCTGGCCGCGCATCCCGGCGTCGACAAGGTGGCGTTCACCGGGTCGTTCGAGACCGGGCAGAAGATCGTCCAGGCCTCGGTCGGCAACCTGAAGCGGGTGACGCTCGAACTCGGCGGCAAGTCGCCGGACATCGTCTTCTCCGACGTCGACATGGACCTCGCCGTGCCCGGCGCCGCGATGGCCGCCTTCGCCAATTCCGGCCAGATCTGCAGCGCCGGCACCCGCCTCTATGTCGAACGCGGCATCTATGACGAGTTCGTTGAGCGGGTGGCCGCGTTCGGCCAGTCGCTGAAGGTCGGGCGCGGCATCGATCCGGAGGTGCAGATCGGGCCCCTGGTGTCCGAGCAGCAGCTGCGCCGCGTCTCCGGCTATTTCGACGTCGGGCGGCAGGAGGGCGCGCGCCTGGTCACCGGCGGCAGCCGTCTTGATGGCGAAGGCCTGGCCCAGGGCTATTTCGTGGCTCCGACCGTGTTCGCCGACGTGCATGACGAGATGCGCGTCTCGCGGGAGGAGATCTTCGGCCCGGTGCTGAGCGCCGTCCCCTTCACCGATATCGAGGAGGTCGCCCGCCGCGCCAACGACACGATGTACGGCCTGGGCAGCGGCGTGTGGACCCGCGATGTCGGCAAGGCCCATTACCTGGCCAAGGCGATCCGCGCCGGGTCGGTTTGGGTCAACTGCTACCAGACGATGGACCCGGCCATGCCCTTCGGCGGCTACAAGTCGAGCGGCTATGGGCGGGAATCCGGCATCCAGCAGTTCGACGATTACCTGAACACCAAATCCGTCTGGATCCGGACGGCCTGATGTCGGCCCTGTTCTCGCCGATCACCCTCGGGGGCATGACGCTGCGCAACCGCATCGTCGTGTCCCCGATGTGCCAGTACAGCGCCCCGGACGGGGCGGCGTCGGCTTGGCATCTCCAGCATCTCGGCCAGTTCGCCGTGTCCGGGGCCGGGCTGGTGATGATCGAGGCCACGGCGGTCGAGGCGGCGGGACGGACCACGCCCCTGTGCCTCGGCCTCTACACCGATGGGCAGGAGGCGGCGCTCGGCCGCGTCCTGGAGGTCTGCCGCGCGGTCGGCGACGCCCGCATCGGCATCCAGCTGGCGCATGCCGGCCGCAAGGCCTCCTGCGACCTGCCCTGGCATGGCGGCGCCGCGCTGCCGGCGGAGGAGGGGGGCTGGCCGGTGGTCGGCCCCTCGCCTCTGGCCTATGACGAAACCCGGCCGGCGCCGCAGGCGCTGGATCGCGACGGGCTGGCCCGGATCCGCGACGCCTTCGCGGCCTCGGCCCGCCGGGCCGCGCGGCTGGGGATCGACGCGGCCGAGCTGCACGCCGCCCATGGCTATCTGCTGCACAGCTTCCTGTCGCCGGTCAGCAACCGGCGCGACGACGCCTATGGCGGGTCGCCGGACAAGCGGATGCGCTTCCCGCTGGAGGTGGCGGCGGCCGTCCGCGACGCCTGGCCGGTGGGCCGCATCCTCGGCGCCCGCGTGAACAGCTCGGACTTCCTGGACGGCGGCGGCACGCTCGACGACACCATCGCCTTCGCCGCCGGGCTGAAGGCGATCGGCTACGACTATGTCTGCGTGTCGAGCGGCAGCCTGGTCGGCGGCCAGCGCTTCCCGAACCATCCCGGATACCTGCTGCCCGACGCGGCCCGGCTGCGGGCCGAGGCCGGGATCGCGACCCAGGCCGTCGGCCTGATCGCCTCGCCCCAACTCGCCGAGGAGGCGGTGGCGGGCGGGCAGGTCGACATGGTCGCGATGGCGCGCGCCTTCCTCGACGATCCGCGCTGGGTCTGGCACGCCGCCGAAAGGCTGGGGGCGAAGGTCGACTATCCGGTCCAGTACGGGCCGGCCCATCCCGGCCGCTGGCCCGCCGCGGCGTCGAGGCCGTTCGCCGCCTGACATCCCAACCTCCGCCATCACCGAAAGGGACCGCACCATGGCCAATCTCCGGCACAACCCGGCATCGATCGCGGCGCCGACGAACAACCTCTACGCCCATGGGGTGGAGGTCCCGGCCGGCGGCCGGCACCTCTACGTCGCGGGCCAGGTCGGCACCCGGCCCGACGGATCGATCGCCCCGGACGTGCCCGGCCAGGTCGAGCAGATCATGGCCAATATCGAGGCGATCCTGGGCGAGGCCGGGATGGGCTTCGGTGACGTGGTGAAGATCACGGCCTACTGCCTGAAGGCGGAGGACATCTTCACCTATGCCGGGATCCGCAACCGCCACTTCGCCGGCTCGCCGCCGGCCACCACCGCGGTGGTCGTCGCCGGCCTGGCGGATCCGCGCTGGCTGGTCGAGGTCGATGTCGTCGCCGCCAGGGCCGGCGACTGACCGGCCGATGCGCGGCGACAGCCCCGCCCCCGGACCGCGGGCGCGCGGCCCGGGGACGGCAGCCGTCGCCTTACGAGGCCAGCACCTCGTCGACCATCGCGATCAGCGCGGCCTCGGATACCGCCGACTTCGTGCGCACGGCCTCGTCCTTCACGCGCTTCAGCAGGGCGTCGCGCTGGGCATCGGTGACGGTGTAGCCGAGCTGCGACAGCTTCACGTCGATCGAGGCCGCGCCGCTCTTCTTGCCCAGCACGATCTCGCGGGTCTGGCCGACCAGGTCGGGCACGAAAGGCTCCGCCGTGAAGGGCTGCTTCAGCACGCCCGCGACGACGGTGCCCGATTCATGGGCGAAGGAGTTGCGGCCGACGATCGCCTTGTGCCGCTGCAGGGGCACGCCCGACAGCTCCTCCACCAGCCGGGAGAGGCCGGTGAGCATCGTGGTGTCGAGCCCCAGATCGACCCCGTACAGCACGAACAGCGCCACCGCGACCTCCTCCAGCGACGCATTGCCGGAGCGCTCGCCGATGCCGTTCATCGTCACCGACAGATACTCAGCTCCGGCCGCGGCCCCGGCGATGGTGTTGGCGACGGCCAGGCCGAAATCGTTGTGGCAATGAACCTCGAGCGGCACGGGCGTCGCCTTCTTCACCTCGCGCACGAGATGGCCGATGGCCTGCGGGGTGGCGCAGCCCGCCGTATCGACCAGCCTGATCCGGTCGACCGTGCCGCGCGCCGTCAGCTCCTCGACCACCCGCAGCAGGAAGGCCATGTCGCACCGCGTCGTGTCGTAGGGGCTGAAGATGACGTTCAGCCCGAGCTCCCGCGCATAGCTCGTCACCTCGATCGCCTTCTGCAGATAGGCTTCGTCGTCGAGCTTGAGCTTGGCCTCGCGCTGCAGGTACCCGATCGGCAGGCTCAGCCGCACCGCCCACGCGCCGCAGCCCTTGACCAGGTCGATGTCCTGGCGCCGGGCCAGGGCCAGGGCGCTGACCTTGGCGGTCAGCCCGGCATCGACGATCGCCGCCAGGGCCTCGCAGTCCTGCGGCGAGACCGACGGGGTGCCGGCCTCGATCTCGTACACGCCGAGGGCATCGAGCTCGCGTGCGATGGCCAGCTTCTCGGCGGCGGTGAAGACGACGCCGGCCTGCTGTTCGCCGTCGCGCAGGGTGCAGTCGGCGACGCGCACGGTCTCGGCGAACCGCAGATCGCTGCTGGCGGCATGGTGGAACGGGCTGGTCATCCAAAGCGGCTTTCCCGCCGCGGCGGCGGGCTTCCGGGTCTCGCTGGTCATCGCTTCCATGTCCGAATTCTGGGGTTCAGGGGCGGGGAAAGGCGGGGGGCGGCGTGATGGACCGGCTGCGGCTCATCCGCACCTTCGTCGCGGTCGCCAACGCCCGCAGCTTCACCGCCGCGGCCGAAGGCCTCAGCCTGTCGCGGGCGGCGGTCACCAAGCAGGTGGCGGCGCTCGAGGACATGCTGCGGGTGCAGCTGCTGAGCCGGACCACCCATTCGGTCAACCTGACCGATGCCGGTGCCGTGCTGCTCGAGGAGGGGCCGAGGCTGCTCGATGATTTCGAGGCGCTGGAACTCAGGATGCGGTCGGCGACGGCGCGGCCGGCCGGCACCGTGCGCATCGGCACGCCACCCTCCTTTGGCGCCTACCATGTGGTGCCGGCGATCCGCGCCTTCGGCGCCATCCATCCCGACATCCAGGTCGCGCTCACCAATGACGACGGGTCGCTCGACATCGTCAGGAGCGGCTTCGACTTCTCGATCCGCATCGCCCATTCGCTGCGGGATGCCAGCAGCATCTCGCGCCTGCTGATGCGCGCCCCGCAGGTGCTGGTGGCGGCGCCCGCCTATCTGGAACGCCATGGCGCGCCGCAGGCGCCAGGCGACCTGGCCGGGCACCGATGTCTTGTCCACACCGGCAAGTCGCCGACGGGGATCTGGCGCTTCCAGCGGGACGGGGACGCCTTTCAGGTCCATGTGACGGGCCCGTTCTGGTCGAATTTCGGCGAGGCGATCCGGTCCGCGGCCCTGATGGGCGAGGGCATCTCGATGCACCCGACCTACATGGTCGACGACGACATCCGGGCCGGCCGCCTGCGCCAGGTGATGACGGACTTCACCCCGACCGAGCTGGAGATCCGCGCGGTCTATCCCCGGCGCGATCTGCCGCTGCGCGCCACCCTGTTCCTGGACCATCTGCGCGACTGGCTGAGGACCGAGGCGCGCTGGGCGCGATCCGCGCCGCAGGCCGCCCGCGGTCCCGGGGTCGATCTTCATCCCCGGCCTCCGAATGGCGGCGTGGCAGCGGCGAGGTAGTCGGGTGTCACCATCGACGGCGCGGTGACGCCGAGCAGCGCCATGTCGCGGTCGATCTCCTCGGCCAGGAGGGCGATCGCCCGGCGGATCCCGGCGGCGCCGGCCGCGGCCGCGGCGAACAGGAAGGGGCGGCCCAGGAACACGAAATTCGCCCCGAGGGCGAGGGCCTTGAGCACGTCCGAGCCGCGGCGGATGCCGCTGTCGAACAGGATCGGCAGGCCTTTCGCCTCGGCCGCGATCGCCGGCAGCGCCCGCAAGGGGGACACGGCGCCGTCGAGCTGGCGGCCGCCATGGTTCGACACGATGATCCCGTCGGCCCCTGCCTCGGACGCGATCCTCGCATCGCGAGGCGACAGCACGCCTTTGATCAGCAGCTTGCCGCGCCAGCGGGCCCGGATGACCTCGAACGAGGCCCAGCTCAGGGCATCGCGCCGCCCGAGGGCCCGCACCGCGGCGGTCGAGACGACCGGCGGGCCGCGATGGCGGTCCATGTTCTCGAAATGCGGCATGCCCCGCCTCGTCAGCGTGCGCAGCACCGTGCCGAGCAGCCAGCGGGGATGGGTCGCGCCCTGCCAGAACAGCCGCGGCCCGGGGCGGAGCGGCAGGTCGAAGCCGTTGCGGATGTTGTGCTCGCGGTTGGCCGCGACCGGCACGTCGGCTGTCAGGACCAGCGTCTCGAACCCGGCGTCGGAGACCCGCTGCAGGAAGCCGTCGATCCGGTCGGTCTCGGCCGGCAGATAGGCCTGCATCCAGGTGTCGGGCGCCGCGGCGCGGATCTGCTCCATCGGGATGATCGATGTGGCGCTGAGGATCATCGGGATCCGCGCCTCCGCGGCCGCCCGGGCCAGCAGCAGGTCCGCCTCGAACGCGCAGATGCCGGTCAGCCCCATCGGCGCGATGCCGAAGGGATGGGCCTGCGGGCGGCCGAGCAGGGAGGTCGCCTGCGACCGGCCGGAGACGTCGGCCAGGATCCTCGGCAGGAAGCGAAGCTCGGCGAAGGCCGCCCGGTTGTCGCGCAGCGACGCCTGCTCCTCCGCCCCGCCGGCGACGAAGCCGTACAGCATCCGCGGCAGGCGGCGGCGCGCCGCGCGCTCGAAATCGTCAAGGCACAGGAAGCGCCGGTCCCGCGTCGGGGGCGCAGCCTCGGCCGCCGCGGCGGGCGAAAGGCGCAGGCTCGCCGCGGGCGAGGTGTCTCGGATCATCTGAACGGGCCCTGCCCAAGTTCTGACCGACTGATCCGATAGCAGCTTATTGCCGGTCCTGGTGTTTCTTCTCCAGAAAAATGCTGTTTCGCTTTTGGATCGGAAGCGGCTGTTTGAATCCTTGTATGGTTTTTGCCGAAATGGAAGCATGGATAGGAAGTAAAATCATGGTCGTTGTTGTGGCGAATGCGTCCGGGCTCGGGGCCAGGATTTCGGAGATCGATCTGGCCCAGCCCCTCGGTGAAGAGGATTTCGGCATTATTCTCGGATCCCTGGCGCAGCACGGGGTCATCTGGTTCCCGGGCCAGCAGATCGACGCAGGCCAGCTCAAGGCGTTCAGCGCCCGCTTCGGGACGCTGGAGATCAATGTCGCCAACGCATTCCAGGAGCCGGGCCACCCCGAGGTGATGATCCTGTCCAATATCACCGAGAATGGCCGGCCGATCGGCCTGTCGGATGCCGGCCAGGACTGGCACACCGACATGTCCTACAGCCGCGACATCGCCTTCGCGAATGTGCTCTACGCCATCAAGGTGCCGCGCCGCGACGGGGTGGCGCTGGGGGCCACCGAGTTCGCCGACATGTACGCCGCCTGTGAGGCGCTGCCGGACGAGGTCCGCAGGCGGCTGGAAGGCGCCACGGCGCTGCACGACTTCAACAAGTTCTGGGAGGAGATGCGGCGCCGGCCCGGCAGCAACCGGCCGCCCCTGACCGAGGAGCAGCGGCGGCAGAAGCCCCCGGTGTCCCACCCGATCCTCCTGCGCCACCCGATCAGCGGCCGCACCGTGCTGTACGCCAACCCCGGATACGCGATCCGGATCGACGGATGGGACAAGGACGAGAGCGACCGGATGCTCGATTTCCTGTTCGAGCACCAGCTGCAGGAGCGGTTCCGCTACACCCATCGCTGGCGCGAGGGCGACGTGCTGATGTGGGACAACATCTCGACGCTGCACAACGCCAGGCCGGACTACACCAAGGACGAGCACCGGCTGATCAAGCGGTGCCAGGTGATGGCCGACCGGGTGTTCGACGCGGCCTTCGCGCGGCAGGCCCGCCTCGGGGCGGCGTAGATCGCGCCCCTTGAGCGAAACTCAATCATCCTTTCGATATCGTCGTTTGACGGCGGCCGCGGATCCCCCTTCTCTGGTCGAAAAATCGGGAGGGTCGTTCCGTGCAAAGCTCAACATCCCCGCAGCCGGTCCGGCGCCGCCATGGGTGACGCCCGTCTTGCCCGGGCCGCATCCGTGGTCGGCGTCGGCCACACCGACTGGGTGGCCGACCATGCCGCCGTCCGGTCGGGTGCCAAGCCCCATGATTCCACCGGCTATGCCGCCGTCGCCTTCCGCGCGGCCCTGGCCGATGCCGGGATCGACCGCGACGAGATCGACGGGCTGATCGTCGGCCCGACCACGGCCTATGAGCGGGTGGCGGAGGTGCTGGGCCTGAACGTCCGCTGGGGCGGCCAGGCCGATGCGATGCTGGCCGTGATCGAAGCCTGCATGGCGGTCGCGACCGGCATGGCCGAGGTTGTCGCGCTGGTCTATGGCAACGACCAGCGGTCGGCCGCGGTGAACTATGGCGGGCCGGACGCGCAGGGCGGCGGCGCCTTCCTGTCCTATGTCTACCACGCGCCCTGGGGCTTCACCTCGCAGGGCGCCCTCTACGCCATGATGTTCCGGCGCTACATGGAACTGACCGGCCTGACCGAGGCCGAGCTGGGCGAGGTGGCGGTGGCCCAGCGCCTGGCCGCCAGCCGGAACCCGAACGCGCTGATGCGCAAGCCGATCGGCATCGAGGACTACCTGGCCTCGACCTATATCTGCGAGCCGCTGCACCTGTTCGACTACTGCCTGATCAACGATGGCGGCGTGGCGCTGATCATCGCCGAGGCCGGCCGCGCCAGGCGGATGACGTCGCGCGCGGTGCCGATCCACGGGGTCGGCCGGTCGGACCTGAACCGCGGCGCCACCAGCCTGGAGCCGCGGCTGTTCGACTTCTACCGCCCGGCCCAGCGCGAGACGGCGGCCCAGGTCTTCGACATGGCGGGCATCGGGCCGCGGGACATGAGCGCCCTGCAGATCTACGACAGCTTCTCCTGCCACATCCCCCTGGCGCTGGAGGGCTACGGCTACTGCGGCGACGGCGAGGCCGGGCGCTTCATGCGCGACCACGGCATCTCGCTGGCCCGCGGCCTGCCGGTCAATACCAGCGGCGGCCACCTGTCGGAGAGCTACATGCAGGGCTGGAACCACCAGGTCGAGGCCGTGCGCCAGGTGCGCGGCGAAGGCGGCGACCGGCAGGTGCCGGACTGCCGCTTCGTCCATTACAGCTCGGACGTGGCCGGCAAGGCCGTGTCCATCATCTACGGTCGATAGGCGGCGCAGATGGGCCTCTCCGAACGCGTTCTCACCCTCTACGACCGGCCGATGTGGGCGGCTCTGGACCAGGGGCGGCTGGAGCTGCAATGCTGCGCCGCCTGCGGCCGCTTCCGCTATCCGCCCGGCCCCGCCTGCCCGGACTGCCTGTCGCTCGACTATGCTTGGCAGCCGGTGTCCGGGCGCGGCACGATCCTGTCCTGGGTCGTCTTCCACCGGCAGTATTTCGACGACCATCCGCCGCCCTACAATGCGGTTGCGGTCCAGCTGGCCGAAGGGCCGATCGTCGTCTCCAACCTCGTGGGGGCGGAGCCGGCGGGAAGCTGGATCGGCGCGGAGGTCGAGATCTTCTGCCGCGCGCATGGCGACCGCATCCAGCACGCCGTCCGCCTGCGCGGCGACGGGCAGCCTCATCCGGGAAGCGACAATCGATGATCGAACAGGACGTATCCGTGGTCACCCGGCACGGCACGATGCCGGCCTTTACCGCCTGCCCGTCCGAACCCGGGCGCTATCCCGCGATCCTGGTCTACATGGACGCGCCCGGCATCCGGGAGGAGCTGCGCAACATGGCGCGGCGGATCGCCCGGCAGGGCTATTTCTGCGTGCTGCCCGACATGTACTACCGGCTCGGGCAGCTGCGCTTCGACCTGCCGCGGCGGGACGACCGCATGTCGGCCGTGATCGGCGCCGCCATGCGCCATCTCGACGACGACCGGGTGATGGAGGACACCGCCGGCCTGCTGGCCTTCGTCGACGCCCAGGACCGGGTGCGGCCCGGCCCGGTCGGCGCCGTCGGCTACTGCATGAGCGGCCGCTACGTCACCGTGGCCGCGGCCCGCTTCCCGCATCGCTTCGCCGGCGTCGGGTCGCTCTACGGCGTCGGCCTGGTGACCGAGGACGAGACGTCGCCGCACCGGCTGGTCGATCGCATCCGCGGCGAGATGTATTACGGCTTCGCCGAGACCGACGGCGCCGCCCCGCCCGAGACCATCGCCGCGCTGCAGGCGGCGCTCGACGCCGCCGGGACGCGCTATGTGCTGGATATCCATCCCGGCACCCGCCACGGCTACGGCTTCGCCGCCGGCGCGGCCTACGAGACGATCGCGGCCGAGAAGAGCTGGGACCGCCTGTTCGACCTGTGGGACAGGACGCTGACGTGACCCTGCCAGCAGAGCCGAACCGTCCCCTGGCCGGCGTCACCATCGTCGAGAGCTATGCGCCCGAGGCGCCGCTGATGCTGCGCCTGGCCGGGGGGCTGGCGGGCCGGATCGCCGCCGACCTCGGCGCCGGGGTGACCGTGCTGGAGGGGCCGGCGGGCGACCCGCTGCGGGGGGAGGCCGGCGCGGTCTTCGCCTTCCTGGGCGCCGGCAAGCGGTACCTGCCGTCCGGCGGCGCATCCGCGGACCGGCTGCTGCGAACGGCCGATGCCGCCATCCTGGATGCCGGGCCGGATCGCCCCCGCGACCGGCTGCCGCCGGTCGTCGCGCTGCTGTCCCCGTTCGCGGAAGATGCCGGGGCCGCACCGGCCAGCGAGTTCACCCTGATGGCCCTGAGCGGCCTGCTCGACCTCGTCGGCGATCCGGAGCGCGAGCCGCTGAAGCTGGCGGGCCACCAGGCCGCCTATGCCGCGGGCCTCGCCGCCTTCACCGGCATCGCCGCCGCCCTGTGCCGGCCGGCCACGCGCCGGACGGTGCGGGTCCATGTGCTGGACACGCTGGTCTGGCTGAACTGGAAGAGCCTGCCGATGACCCTGGCCCCGCCGCCGACCCGCGCCGGCGCCGACGCCGAATGGCAGGTGCTGCGCTGCGCCGATGGCTGGGTGGCGCTGGTGTATCAGGAGCCGGACTGGCCGATCCTGCGCGACTTCGTCGGCGACCCGCGGCTGGCCGCCCCGGACTTCGCCACCCGGGCCGGGCGGCTGGGGCGGATCGGCGAGGTGGCGCGCATCATCGAGGCGAAGTTCCTCACCCTGACCCGGCGCCAGCTGCACGACATCGCGCTCGACCGCCGCCTGCCCCTCGGGCCGGTCTGGTCGCCGCGCGAGGTGCGGGCGGAAGCGCAGAGCCTGGCGCGGGGCTTTCCGGCGCCGGTGGGCGACGAGAGCGCGGTGCCGCGGCTGCCCGTGATCTGGGGCGGCCGGACCTTCGGCCCGGGCGCAATCCCCGCCGCGGCCGGCGAGGCGGTGGCATGATGGCGCCGGTGCCGCCGGACAGGCCGCCGCTGGAGGGCTGCCGCGTGCTCGACCTCGGCATCATCACCGCCGGCGCCGCGACCTCGGCCCTCCTGGCCGATCTCGGGGCCGAGGTGATCAAGGTGGAGTCGCCGACCTATCGCGACCCGTTCCGGGTGTGGACCGAACCGGGCGCGCCGGCGGGCCGGATGCCGCCCTTCTTCCGCGCCACCAACCGCAACAAGGCCGGCATCAGCATCGACCTGAAGCACCCGGACGGCCGGGCCGCCCTGCTGCGCCTGGCCCGGCGCAGCGACGTGGTGGTCGAGAACTTCCGCCGCGGCGTCCTCGCGCGCTTCGACCTCGGCTACGACGTCCTGCGGGGCGCCAATCCGGATATCGTCCTGGCCTCGATCTCCAGCCAGGGCGAGACCGGGCCGGATGCCGGCTATGTCTCCTACGGCAGCACGCTGGAGGCGGTGTCGGGCCTGGCCTGGGCCGGCGGCTACGCCGATGGCGGGCCGGTGGTCAGCGGCCGCGACCTCAACTATCCCGACCAGGTCGTCGCGATCTTCGCCGCCGGGATGATCGCCACGGCGTGGCGGGCCAGCCGGTCGGGTGCCGGGGGCACCCATCTCGACCTGTCGCAGCGCGAGCTGACCAGCTTCCTGCTGGGGGAGGCGTTCGTGGCGGCGGAGGAGCCGGCGCGCCGCGGCAATGCCCAGCCGCCACACCGGCTGCAGGATTGCTTTCGCGATGCGGCCGGGCGCTGGGTCGCCGTCACGGTCGACGATCGCGACCTGCCGGCGCTGGACCGTCTTCTCGGGCTGCCGGCCGGGGCGGGGGACGCGGCCAGGCGGACGGCCCTGGCCGGCTGGATCGCCGGCCGCGACGCCGCGGCGGCGGTCGCCGGCCTTGCGGCGCTGTCCATCGCCGCGGCGCCGGTTCTGGGCGGGCGGGACCTGGCGGAGCATGAGGGGCGGCTGTGGGCGATGGCGATGACCCACGCCGCCGACGGCGCCTGGCTGAAGGGCTTCCCGTTCCAGCTGGAGGAGGCGCCGCTGTCGGTCCGGCGCGACGCCCCGGGCGTCGGCGCCGACACGGCGCGGGTGCTGATGGAGATCGCCGGCTATTCGGCGGCCGAGGTCGCGGCGCTGGCGGCCGGCGGCGTGATCGAGGTCGCCGCCGGGGCAGGCGCCGCATGAACGGTCTTTGCCCCGGGGAACCGGTGCGAGGCCTCGTAGCGTGCGGCCTCGCCCAGGATCCAGTCGCGGAACTCCACCAGCCGCGGGTTCTTGGCCGCGTGCTCGTAGTACATCAGGTGATAGGCGTTGCCGTTCTGCAGGATGAAGTCGAAGGCCGGGACGAGACGGCCGGTCTCGAGGTCCTCGATCACCAGCGCCATCTGGCCGATGGCGATGCCGATCCCCTCGATCGCCGCCTGGTAGGCCAGGCTGGAGCTTTCGAAGCGCAGGCCGCGGGCGGGGTCGACATCGGTGGCGCCGGCGGCGGCCAGCCAGTCCTGCCAGTCATCCGGCCGGGCCAGGGAGTGCAGCAGCGTGTGCCGGCTGAGGTCGTTGTATTCGCGCAGCGGCGGGTCCGCGCGCAGCAGGGCGGGGCTGCAGACCGGGATCAGCTCGCTGCCGGCCAGGCGGTGCGAGATCACGCCGTCCCAGTCGCCGCGCCCTTGCTGGATCGCGACATCGACCTCGCCGGTGACGAGGTAATGCGTCGGCAGCGGCGCCAGCATCGTCGTCAGATGCAGCTCCCGCGTCGGGTACATCTTGTGGAACAGGGGCAGCCGCGGCATCAGCCAGCGCAGCGTGAAGGTCATCGCCGACTGGATGCGCAGCGACCGTTCGCGATGGGCGTTCAGCAGGCGCTTGGTCGCGTTGTCGGCCCGCTCGAACACGTCGGTCAGGGCGCCGACATAGGCGCGGCTGGCATCGGTCATGCGCAGGTCGCGATGGGTCCGGTCGAACAGCTCGACCCCCAGGAAATCCTCCAGCAGCTTGATCTGGCGGCTGATCGCCCCGGGGGTGACGTGCAGTTCCTCGGCCGCACGCGTAAAACTCACATACCGGCCGGCGGCTTCGAAGGCGCGCAGCGCGTTCAGTGGGGGCAGGCGCCACGCCATGGACATTCTCCCTTGAGTATTTTTCACATGACGCTAGGGCGCTGGAGCGGCCGGCGCAAGCCTGCAGAGGGGCGATGGGCATGAAGCTCTACTGGTCGCCGCGGTCGCCCTTCGTGCGGAAGGTGATGCTGGTGGCGCATGAGGCCGGCCTGGCCGGGCGGATCGAGACGGAAGCGGTGCAGGTCACGGCGGTCCAGACGCATTCCCGGGTGATGGCGCACAACCCCGTGGGCAAGATCCCGACGCTGGTGCTGGAGGACGGCACGGCGATCTACGACTCCCCCGTGATCTGCGAATTCCTCGACACCCTCCATGACGGCCCCCCGCTGCTGCCGCGGGATCCGGCGGCGCGGCTCCGGGCCCGGCGGTGGGAAGCGCTGGGCGACGGGCTGGCCGAGACGCTGCTGGTCTGGCTGGGGGAACGGTTCCGCCAGCAGCCGGGGCAGTCGGAGAGCCGCATCACCGTCTGCCGCACCAAGCTGGCCGCCATCCTGTCGGCGCTGGAGGGGGAGGCCGCGGATCTCGAGGCCGCGCCGTTCGGCATCGGCCAGGCGGCGATCGGCGCGGCGCTGGCCTATCTCGACTTCCGCTTCGGCGACGTGGCGTGGCGGCCGGACCATCCCCGGCTGGCCGCCTGGCATGCGGGCTTCTCGGCCCGGCCATCCGCCGTGGCGACGGCCTTCTGGGATGAACTCGCGGCTGCGGCCGGCACGGAACCTGGGACGAAGGGACGATGACGATCAAGGGCAAGGCCTATATCGCCGGGGCCTATGAGCATCCGACGCGCAAGGCACCGGACAAGTCGGTGGCGCAGCTGCATGCCGAGGTGGCGCTGGGGGCGCTGGCGGATGCCGGCCTCTCCAAGGACGATGTCGACGGCTATTTCTGCGGCGGCGACGCACCGGGCACCGGCCCGCTGTCGATGCTGGAATACATGAACCTGAACGTCCGGCACGTCGATTCCACCAATATCGGCGGGTCGTCCTACATCGCCCATGTCGGCCATGCGGCCGAGGCGATCGCCGCCGGGAAATGCGATGTGGCGCTGATCACCCTGGCCGGGCGGCCGCGCAGCGACGGGTCGTCGAACGGCACCGCGCCGCGGCGGGACGATCCCGCGCAGCCCGACTTCCCGTGGGAAAACTCCTTCGGGATGGAGACGCTGAACGCCTACGCCATGTGCGCGATGCGGCACATGCACGAATTCGGCACCACCAGCGAGCAGCTGGCCTGGATCAAGGTCGCGGCCTCGCACCACGCCCAGCACAACCCCCACGCCCTGCTGCGCAACGTGGTCACGGTGGAGGAGGTGCTGGCCTCGCCGATGATGGCCGATCCGCTGCACCGCCTGGATTGCTGCGTCGTCAGCGACGGCGGCGGCGCGCTGGTGGTGGTGCGGCCGGAGATCGCGCGCAGCCTGAAGCGGCCGCTGGTCAAGGTGATCGGCGCGGGCGAGGCGGTGAAGCACCAGGCCGGCGGACGCATCGACCTGACCACCAGCGGCGCCGTCCGCTCCGGCGCCGCGGCCTTCGCCGAGGCCGGGGTGACGCCGGCCGACGTCAGATACGTCTCGGTCTATGACAGCTTCACCATCACGGTGCTGGTGCAGCTGGAGGATCTGGGCTTCTGCCCGAAGGGGCAGGGCGGGCGCTTCGTCGCCGACGGCAACCTGATCTCGGGCCAGGGCCGGCTGCCCTTCAACACCGATGGCGGCGGGCTGTGCAGCAACCACCCGGTGCATCGCGGCGGCATGACCAAGGTGCTGGAGGCGGTGCGCCAGCTGCGGGGCGAGGCGCATCCGGCGGTGCAGGTGCCGGGCTGCGACATTGCCCTGGTGCACGGCACCGGCGGGCTGATCAGCATGCGGCACGGCTCCGCGACGCTGATCCTGGAACGCGAATAGGAGACGCCGCCATGGACGCGATCGAGGCGATGGGCCTGCACAGCCCGGAGAATGTCGAGTTCTGGTCCGCCCTGAGGGGCGGGCGCTTCCTGGTGCGGCGCTGCGCATCCTGCGGCGAGGCGCATTGGTATCCGCGAGCGATCTGCCCCTTCTGCTTCAGCACCGACACGCGGTGGGAGGACGGGGCCGGCCGGGGCACGATCTATTCCTACACGATCATGCGCCGTGCCGCGGTGCCCTACGCCATCGCCTTCGTCACCCTGGCGGAAGGGCCGACGATGATGACCAACATCGTCGATTGCGATTTCAACCGGATCCGCATCGGGCAGCCCGTCCGGCTGGTGGTGCGGGAGCGCGCCGACGGCCTGCCGCTCCCCGTCTTCACCCCGGCCTGAGGCCCGGCCGATGAGCTGGATCCAGGCCAACGGCGCGGTGCTGCGCTACGAGCTGTCGGGCCGGGGCGGGCCGCCCCTGGTGCTGGTGCATGAGATGGGGGGCACGCTGGAAAGCTGGGACGCGGTCGCGCCCGTCCTGGCCCGGTCCCGCCAGGTGCTGCGCTACGACATGCGCGGCTCCGGCCTGTCGGAGAAGGTGCGGGGCACGCTCGCGCTCGGCACCCTGGCCGACGACCTGGCCGCCCTGATGGACCGGCTCGGCATCGCGGGGCCGGCCGTGGTGGCGGGCTGCGCCGTCGGGGCGGCGGTCGCGCTCGGCTTCACCGCGCAATACCCCGACCGCGTCGCCGGCCTCGTCGCCATGGCGCCGGCCACCGGCCTGCCGCCGGACCGGCAGGCGGCGACGCTGGCCCGGGCGGACCGGCTGGACCAGGATGGGCTGCGGGCGGTGGCCGATCTCGATTCCCTGCCGACAGGGGCATCGCCCCCGGACCCGGCGGAGCAAGACCGCTGCCGCCGGCTGGCGAACGACCCGCACGGGGTGGCGGCGCTGCAGCGCATGCTGGCGGGGCTGGCCATGGAGGGCGACCTGGCCCGCATCCGCTGCCCGGCGCTGGTGCTGGCCGGCCGCCGCGATCCCTACCGGCCGCCGGAGGTGGTGGAGAAGGTGGCCCGCGCCATCGCCGGCGCCCGGCTGGAGGTGCATGACACCGGCCATGTCATGCCGGTGGACACGCCCGATCTGGTGGTCGAGGTGATCGAGCGGTTCTGGGCCGAGGTCGCGGCCGGGACCGTTTGAGGAAACCTCACAATGGTTTGCGGTTAAGTCGTTTGATCCCGCGGGACGGCTGAGAGACCGTCTTCGGAATTCGAAATCCGGACAGACAGGGGAGGAACCATGCCGGCGCCGATCACGCGCAGCCTCGGCGAGTTTGCCAGCGCGCTGACCTTCGAAGCCTTGCCCAGCACGGCGGTCGAGGCCGTCATCACCGGCTTCACCGATTCCGTGGCCGTGATGTATTCCGGCATGGCCTTCCCGCTGTCGCGGATCGCCCTCGAGACCATCGGCACGCGCGGCCCCAGCGCCGAATCCCGGCTGCTGCTGGGGGCAGAGCGCGCATCGACGGTCGATGCCGCTTTGGTCAACTCGGCCACGCTGGGCGCCGGCGTGTTCGACGACGTCGCCTTCGCCGGCTGCCACACCAGCGTGATCCTGCTGCCGGCCCTGTTCGCCGAGGCCGATGCCCTGGGCCTGGGCGGGCGCGACGTCATTCGCGCCTATGCCGCGGGCTACGAGGCCTGGGCGCGGCTGTCCGAACGCGACCCCGATTCCTATTCCTCGAAGGGCTGGCACGCGACCGCGTGCTTCGGCCCGGTGGCCGGGGCCATTGCCGTGTCCAACCTGCGGGGCTTCGATGCGGCGCAGACGGCGCGGGCGATCGGCATCGCCGCCGCCATGTCCGGCGGCATCACCCGCAGCTTCGACCACCAGATCGGGCCGTTCCAGGTGGCCCGTGCCTCGGCCGCGGGCGTCCATGCCGCGCGCCTCGCCCAGGCCGGGCTGACGGCGGCCGAGGATGCGCTCGAATTCCCGGGCCGGGGCCTGCTGTCGGCCCTGTCGCCGCGCGGCCAGGTCGATCTCGACCGGCCGATCGACGATCTGGGCCGGGCCTGGCGGCTGGAGACGGTGGGGATCCACGTCAAGCAGCACCCGGTCGGCAACATGATGCAGCGGGCGCTGGACGGGATCCTCGATCTCGTGCGCGGCCACGACGTGGTGCCGGAGCAGGTGGCGCGGATCGAAGCGCTGATCAGCGAAGCGCAGATGGAGGTGCACCGGAAGTCGCCCTCGACCTCCGGCAGCCATCTGGTGCCGTCGCACAGCATCGAGCTCGCGCTCGCGGCCGCGGTGATCGACCGCCGCATGACCTACGGCCATCTCAAGGAACCGTTCTACGGCCGCGACGACGTGCGCGCGATGATGGCGCGGGTGGATATCGTGCCGGATCCGACGATCCCGGCCGACACCACGCCCAATCTCGGCTTCAGCGGCGGCATCCGGCTGCATCTGAGGGATGGCCGGACGCTGGAGGCGCCGAGCGTGCCCTTCGCCCGCGGCCACTGGACCCGGCGCCTGACCGCCGACGATGCGTGGCGGAAGTTCAGCACCTGCACCGAAGGCCGGCTGTCGCTACGGGCGGCGCGGATCCTGTTCGACCAGCTGCAGTCGCTGGACCGGCTGGACGCCATCCGGGACCTGAACCCGCCGGACTAGCCACGGCGCTCAACAACAACACGCAACAGGGAGGGGATGATGGACGAAAAGAGAACGGCCGGCGGCATTGGCCGGCGCGACCTGCTGGCCGCGGCGACCGTCGCCGGCGCGGCGGCGGCCATGGCCGTTGGCGCGGATGGCGGGGGCAAGGCCCTGGCGGCGTCCGGGCCGGCGCCGATGTGGACGCCGGTGCCGCTGCCGCCGCAGGCCCCGGCGAAGGAAGGGCTGGCGGAGCTGCCGGGCACGCGGCTGTGGTACTGGGACACGGGCGGGACGGGCGCGCCGGTGATCTTCCTGCATGCCGGCACGCAGAGCGGGGCGGGCTGGGGCTACCAGCAGCCGGTCTTCGCCAAGGCGGGCTATCGCGCCATCGGCTATTCCCGCCGCGGCTACCGCGGGTCGGATGCGGGTGACAACGCCGATCCCGGCGTGGCGTCGGAGGATCTGCACGCGCTGATCGGCGTCCTCGGCCTCGACCGCGTGCATCTGGTGGCGGCGGCCCATGGCGGCTATTTCGCGATCGACTACACCCTGTCGCATCCAGACAAGGTGCGCAGCCTGACCGTGCTGTCGTCGCTGATGGGCATCCAGGATGCGGACTACAAGGCGGTGAATGCCCGCCTGCGGCCGAAATTCTTCGCCGACCTGCCGCATGATTTCCAGGAGCTGGGGCCGTCCTACCGCGCCGGCGACCCGGCCGGGCTCGAGGCCTGGAACACGATGGTGCACGAGGCGATCCCGGGCACCCGCATCGACCCGAAGCTGGCCCATCAGATCACCTGGGCGGCACTGGAGACGATCCGCGTCCCGACGCTGCTGATGACCGGCGACGCCGACCTCTACACCCCGCCGTCGCTGCTGCGGATGCAGGCGGCCCATATCCCGCATGCCCAGGTCGAGATCATCCCCGAGGCGGCGCATTCCGCGAATTGGGAGCGGCCGGAGCTGTTCAACCGGCTGGTCCTCGACTTCATCGCCAAGCACTGACATCACGGGGGGAGAGCGCCATGGGGATGGCCCTGCTGCATCGGTTCTGGCGCGTGGGCGCCGTCCTGCTGGCGCTTCTGCCGTCCGCCGCGGCCGGGGCGGATGGCCGGGCGGAGCTGCCCGGCGTCTCCCTGGCGTACACCGATACGGGCGGGGCCGGGGTGCCGGTCATCCTGGTCCATGCCCTGACCGGGACGAAGGCCAGCTGGGAGGCGCAGCTGCAGGCCTTTTACCAGGCCGGGTTCCGCGCCATCGCCTTCGACCGCCGCGGCTGGGGGCAGAGCATGGCGGTGCCCGCGACCGGCGACCAGCCGGGCACCGTGGCCGGCGATATCGACGCGCTGGCCACGCATCTCGGCCTCGACCGGTTCCACCTGGTCGGGATCGCCGGCGGCGGCTTCGCCGCCCTCGACTACGCCGCCTGGCATCCCGAGCGGCTCCGCAGCCTGGTCGTCGCCGCCAGCACCGGATCGATCGACGAGCCGGAGATCAAGACCTTCAGCCGGCGGATCGAGATCCCGGGCGTGGCCTGGCCGTCGGTCACTCTCGAGGTCGGGCCCTCCTATATCGGCGGGAACCCCGACGGCCTGGCCCGGTGGCAGGCGATCGAGGAGCATGCGCGGCAGCCCGGGGCGCCGTCCCAGCCGCTGCGCACGCCCAACACCTTCGCCAAGATCGAGGCGATCGAGACGCCGGTGCTGGTCATGGCGGGCGACGCCGACCTGCTGGCGCCGCCCGGCCTGATGCGCATCTGGGCGGCCCGGATCCGTCACCACGAATGGGCCCAGGTGCCGGAGGCCGGGCATTCCATCGCCTGGGAGCAGCCGGAGATCTTCAACGCCCAGGTGATCGATTTCCTGCGGCGGCATTGAATTCATCGGCCGTGCGAGTTGTGAGAAAAGCTCAATCAACGGCCCAAATAACTCGTTTGACGGCCTGAGCTCTATCGCAGCAAATCTCAAGACAAGACGCGGCGCGGCGACCATCGCCGCAAAGACGGGTGTGGGGGAGGGGGCTAGTCGGATGGCGGTTGATTTCTCGGTCGAAGCGCATGTCGCCACCGTGGTCCTGAACCGGCCCGAAGCCATGAACGCGATCGACCCGGAGACCCAGGCCGGCCTGGCCGAATGCTGGCGCCGGGTCCGGGAGGATGACGGGATCCGCGTCGTCCTCCTGACCGGCGCCGGCGACCGCGCCTTCAGCACCGGCGCCGACCTGAAGAAGACGATGCCGCCGGCGGACAGCTATGCGTCGCTGGCCTTCGGCCGCGGCGACGCCGGCTTCCTGGACGGGATGGATGTCGGCAAGCCCGTGATCTGCGCCATTAACGGCTTCGCCCTGGGCGGCGGGCTGGAGCTGGCGCTTGCCTGCGACATCCGCATCGCCGCCGACACGGCGCGCTTCGGCTTTCCCGAGGTGCGCGTCGGCAGCATCCCGGGCGGCGGCGGCACGCAGCGCCTGCCGCGCACGGTCGGCCGCAGCGACGCCATGCTGCTGCTGCTGACCGGCGACGTGATCGACAGCGCCGAGGCGCTGCGCCTGGGCATCGTCAGCCGCGTCGTCCCGGCCGCCGACCTGCTGCGCGAGGCGCAGGCCGTCGCCGGCCGGATCGCCGCCAACGCGCCGCTGGCCGTGCGCGCGGTGAAGCATCTCGTCGGCTATGGTGAGGGCCTGCCGGTCGGCACCGCCGTGGCCGCGGAACGCCTCGTCTGGGGCGTGCTGCGCGACACCGAGGATCGCATCGAAGGGCGCCTGGCCTTCCAGGAGAAGCGCCGGCCGGTGTTCAAGGGCCGCTGACCACAAGATCAAGCCCCGGCGGCGGACAACGACCGTCCGGGGCGGAAATGGGGAGGGAACCGATGTCCGTTTCGAAGCAGTTGAAGGCCGCGCTCTGCGGCGCCCTGGCCATGCTGGCCGTCGGGGCCGCGGCCGTGCCGGCGCAGGCCCAAGACCAGGCGCTGATCGACGCCGCCAAGAAGGAAGGCGAGCTGACCTGGTACACCGGCTTCGTCGTCAACCTGCTGGTCCGGCCGCTGGCCGAGGCGTTCGAGGCCAAGTACGGCATCAAGGTCAACTATGTCAGCTCCAGCGATTCCGAGATGCTGCTGCGCCTGACCAACGAGGCCAGGGCCGGAACGCCGGTCGGCGACGTGTTCGACACGCCGGGCACGCTGGTGCCGCCGCTCAAGGAAGCCGGCCTGATCGCGCATTA
Organism: Inquilinus sp.; assembly: GCF_039594555.1. Lineage (GTDB taxonomy): Bacteria > Pseudomonadota > Alphaproteobacteria > DSM-16000 > Inquilinaceae > Inquilinus. The sequence continues at coordinate 6,827 of NZ_JBCNNF010000021.1, read as the reverse complement.
CCCCGTGGCCTCGGCCAAGGACTACCCGGCGGAGCTGCGGGACAAGGACGGCTACTGGACCTCGATCTTCGTCCTGTACCTGACCACCGGCTACAACACCGACCTGGTCAGCGACGACGAGGCGCCGAAGACCTTCCAGGACCTGCTCGACCCGAAATGGAAGGGCAAGATGGTGTGGACCGACACCCGCACCATCTCCGGCCCCGCCGGCTTCATCGCCAACATCCTGGCGACGATGGGCGAGAAGGACGGCATGGACTATCTGCAGCGCCTGGCGCAGCAGGACATCGTCGGCATCCCGTCCAACCAGCGCGTGGTGCTGGACCAGGTGATCGCCGGGCAGTACCCGATCGGCCTGATGATCTACAACCACCACACGGTCATCAGCCAGGCCCAGGGCGCGCCGATCAAATGGGTGAAGATGGAGCCGCTTGTCGCCAATGTCGGCGTCGTCGCCCTGGCCAAGAACGCGCCGCATCCGAATGCTGGCAAGCTGTTCCTCGAATTCGTGCTGGGCGAGGAGGGGCAGACGGTGCTGGCCAATGCCGGATACCCGCCGGCGCATCCGGCGGTGCGGGCCAAGAACCCGTCGATCACCCCGACCGGCGGCGACTTCAAGACCACGCTGCTGACGCCGGAGATGACCGGCGCGCCGCTGGCGGGGTGGCTGAAGATCTATGACGGGCTGTTCAAGTGACCAGCCAGGCCGCATCCGGCGTGGCGCCGACCCGGCGCAGGGCGGCGGCGCCGGGGCTGGGCGCCCGGCTGCGCGGTCCGGCCGGCCTGCTGTCGCTGGCGATGATCGCGATGGTGGCGGCGGTCGTTCTGCCGCCGATCGTGATCCTGATCCAGAACAGCATCAGCACCACCAATCCGGACGGGTCGCATGCCGGCTTCACGGCCAGCCACTACGCCCGACTGCTGTCCGACCCGAAGCTCTACACCAGCGCCTGGCATTCGGTGCTGTTCGCGGCCCTGTCGACCGTGTTCTCGCTGCTGCTGGGCGGGCTCCTGGCCTGGGTGGTCGAGCGCACCAACGCCCCGTTCAAGGGGCTGGCGTATCTGACCAACATCGTGTCGCTGGGGATGCCCTTCATCCTCTACATCCTGGCCTGGATGTTCCTGCTGGGCCGGGCCGGGCCGCTGAACGACCTCTATCGCGGCCTCGGCGGCGACGGCGTCCTGTTCGCGGTCAACTCCATGGCCGGGATGGTGCTGGTCGAGACCTTCTCCTGGCTGCCGCTGGTGTTCCTGCTGCTCTCGGCCACCTTCCGCGCCGCCAATGGCGAGATGGAGGAGGCGGCGCGGATGAGCGGGGCGACGATGCTGGACGTGATCCGGCGGGTGTCGCTGCCGATGGCCCGGCCGGCGATCGTGGCGACGGCCCTGTTCGTCTTCGTCTGCAGCCTCGAGGCATTCGACGTCCCGGTCCTGATCGGCAAGCCCGGCGGCATCGACGTGCTGACCTCGGACATCTATTTCAGCATCCGGGCCGTGCCGCCGGATATCGGCCATGCCAGCGCCTATTCGGTGGTGCTGACCGCGGTGATCGGGGTGCTGATGTATTTCTACGGCCGGATCTCGCGGCGGGCCGAACGCTTCGCCACCGTTACCGGCAAGAGCTTCCGGCCGCGGTCGATCGATCTCGGCTGGGGAAGGTGGCTGGGCGGCGCCCTGGTGCTGTTCAACTTCCTCGTCGTCCTGGCGCTGCCGCTGCTGGCGCTGGCCTGGGTCTCGTTCCTGCCCTTCGTGCGGTCGATCCGGCTGGCGGCGCTGTCGTCCATGACCCTGGTCAACTACCAGGCGGTGCTGCAGGACAAGGGCTACCTGATGCTGACCGTCAACACGCTGGTGATCGCCGCCGCGGCCGCCACCGTGACCATGGCTCTAATGCTGGTGGCCGGCTGGCTGGTGGCGCGGCGCCGGCTCGGGGCCACGATCCTCGACCAGCTGACGACCATGCCGCTGCTGCTGCCCGGCATCGTCCTCGGCGTGTCGATGATGGAGCTGGCGCTGCGCTCGCCGATCCCGCTCTACGGCACGCTGGCCATCATCGTCATCGCCTTCGTCAACCGCTACATGCCCTACGGCATGCGCTACGCCTTCTCCGGCGCGCTGCAGATCCATCGCGAGCTGGAAGAGGCGGCCAGCGTCTCCGGCGCCGGCACGCTGACCATGCTGCGCCGGGTGGTGGCGCCGCTGCTGCTGCCGGCGCTGGCGGCCGGGTGGCTGTTCGTGTTCCTGAACGCGGCAAAGGAGCTGACGATCCCGCTGGTCCTGGCGGGACCGCGGTCGCAGACCATGTCGGCCGCGATCTTCGAGCAGGCCAGCAACGGGCAGTTCAGCGAGCTGGCGGCGCTGGGCCTGCTGTGGACCCTGCTGATGACCGTCTTCGCCGTCTGCTTCTATATCCTCATGCGCCGCCGGTCGGCCGATACCTTCGGGAGGTGACCCCATGACCGCATCGACCACGCCGGCCCTCGACGTCCGCGGCCTGGGCAAGATCTTCGTCACCGGGCTGGACGGCATCGCCGGCGGCGTGCACGAAGCCAGCTTCAGCCTGGCCCCGGGCACCTTCTTCACGCTCCTGGGCCCCTCGGGCTGCGGCAAGACCACGACGCTGCGCTGCGTCGCCGGGCTGGAGCAGCCGGACCGCGGCATCATCCGCCTGGGCGACACCGCGCTGTTCGACGCCGCCCGGCGGATCAACGTGCCGCTGAACCGCCGCACCATCGGCATGGTGTTCCAGTCCTACGCGATCTGGCCGCATATGACGGTGTTCGAGAACGTCGCCTTCCCCCTGCGCGTCGCCAAGGACCGGCGGTTCGACCGGTCGGAGATCCAGCGGCTGGTGGGCGAGGCGCTGGAGCGGGTCAATCTCGCCGGCTTCCAGACCCGGCCGGCGACGCGCTTGTCCGGCGGCCAGCAGCAGCGTGTGGCGCTGGCCCGCGCCATCGTCCGGCAGCCGAAGCTGCTGCTGCTGGACGAGCCGCTCAGCAATCTCGACGCCACCCTGCGCGACGAGATGCGCAACGAGCTGAAGCGCCTGCAGCGGCAGGTCGGCGTCACCACCGTCTACGTCACCCACGACCAGACGGAGGCGCTGGAGATGTCGGACCTGGTGGCGGTGATGGACCAGGGGCGCATCGTCCAGATGGGCGCGCCGCGGGACATCTACTTCCGGCCCCGCAACGCCTTCGTCGCCGGCTTCGTCGGCGCCACCAACCTGGTCCAGGGCGTGGTGCAGGAGGCGGTGGGCCGCAATGGCATCGCCCCCGTGCGCCTGTCCGGGGGGCAGACCGTGCGGTGCCTGTTCCAGGACCCGGCATCGGCCGACCAGCCGATCGCGGTGTCGATCCGGCCCGAGGCGATCGCGCTGCGCCAGCCGGGCGCCGGGGGGCGGGACCGCTGCAACCAGGTGACGGGCAAGGTGGCGATGACCGGGTTCCTCGGCAGCGCCAACCGCTACGGCGTCCAGGTCGGCGACCTGCAGTTCGAGGTCTCGACCGGCTCCGACCTGGCCGTGCCAATCGGGTCGGATGTGGTGCTCGAGTTTTCCTATGACGGCGCCCTGGGCGTCCCCCTGGCCGGCGCCGAGGCGGCGGCCGCCTGAGGTGGTGTGTGGAGCGGAAGGATGATCGATAAATTCGTGGCCGGCATGGCGCAGGCCATGGCCGGAATCCGCGACGGCGACACGGTGCTGGTCGGCGGCTTCGGCGCCGTCGGCCACCCCTATGCCCTGATCGACGCGCTGGTCGAGCAGGGCGCGCGGGACCTGACGGTGGTCGCCAACAATGCCGGCTGGGCGCCGGACAAGGGATTGCCGAAGCTGATGGCGCTGGGCCGGGTGCGCAAGCTGGTCTGCAGCTTCCCCCGCGGCTCCGGCGTGTTCGATGAGCTGTACCGCGCCGGGCGGATCGAGCTGGAGATCGTGCCGCAGGGCACGCTGGCCGAACGCATCCGGGCGGCCGGCGCCGGCATCCCGGCCTTCTTCACCGCCACGGCGGCCGGTACCTTGCTGGCCGAGGGGAAGGAGGTGCGCGAGATCGGCGGCCGGTCCTATGTGCTAGAGCAGGCGCTGCACGGCGACGTCGCGCTGGTCGAGGCGTGGCGGGCCGATCGCTGGGGCAACCTGACCTATCGCGGCACCGGCCGGAACTTCAATCCGATCATGGCCGCGGCCGGCCGCCTGACCATTGTCCAGACCCAGCATATCGCCGATCTCGGGTCGCTGGATCCGGAGGTGATCGTCACGCCCGGACTGTTCGTGGACCGGGTGATCCATGTGCCCTATGGCGATCCGCCGCGGCAGTGACGGCGATGACCCCAACGGAGACAGCAGCGATGACCACGTCCACCTCGCCCGCCTTCCGCCCGCTGGACCGGCCGGGCATGGCCGCACGGGTGGCCGCCGACATCCCGGAAGGCTGGTGCGTCAATCTCGGCATCGGCATGCCGACCCTGGTGGCCGACCACGTGCCGCCGGATCGCGAGGTGATCTTCCACTCGGAGAACGGACTGATCGGCATGGGGCCGGTGCCGCCTGAGGACGCAGTCGATCCCTGGGTGATCAATGCCGGCAAGCAGAACGTGACGATGCGCACCGGCGCGGCGCTGGTCCATCACGGCGACAGCTTCGCCATCATCCGCGGCGGCCATCTCGACCTCTGCCTGCTCGGGGCGTACGAGGTCTCCGCGGCCGGCGACCTCGCCAACTGGGCAACGTCGGAGGCGGAGGCCGCGCCGGCCGTCGGCGGCGCGATGGACCTCGCCGTCGGGGCGAAGCGGCTGTGGGTGATGATGGAGCACACCACGCGGGACGGCCGGCCGAAGCTGGTCGATCGCTGCTCCTATCCCCTGACCGCGCCACGCGCGGTGACGCGCATCTACACCAATCTCGCCGTCATCGATGTGACGCCGGAGGGGTTCGAGGTCCGGAACATCGTTCCGGGGCTGTCGCTTGAGGACCTACAGTCCAAGACCGGCGCCGCGCTCCGAACGCGATCCTGAAGGGGAGAGACCGCGCGCCCGCGACGGCCGCCCGTAAGGTCAGCGGGATGACGGCGGCCGGGCGCCCGAGCCCGGCGCCGATGGTCCCGGGCGTGTGGCGGCCCCGCCCGACGGCGTGACCATCCGCGACCGGCTGAGGGACTGCGCCGTCTCCATGGCGAAGGGGGCGAAGCGGGTGGCGAAGTCCTGCGGCGCCCATTCCGCCACCGACCCGGCGATGTGGACAGCGGCCACAGGCACGCCCGAGGTGTCGGTCACCGCCACTCCGATGGTCAATTCGCCCGGCACCGTCTCCTCCACCGCCAGGCCGAAGCCCTGCGCCCGGGCCTCCGCCACCTTGGCTCGGATCGCGGCGCGGTCGGTGATCGTGTTCGGCGTCAGCGGCGACCGGTCGGAGCGGGCGATGATGTCGTCCACCCGGTCGTCCGGCAGGGCGGCCAGGATGGCGCGGCCGCCGGCGGAGGAGAACACCGGCACCCGGCGGCCGATCAGCGTGCCGTAGAAGTACTCGCGCTTGCTCTGCTGCCGGATGGCGTAGATCAGCGTCAGGTCGTCGTGCAGACTGAGATTGACCCGCTCGCCGCAGGCGCGGCGCAGCTCGATCAGTGCCGGCGTCGCCGCCTCGATCAGCGGGTTCGAGCGCAGGTAGAAATAGCCGAGCGTCAGCACCCGCTTGCCCAGCTTGAAGCGCCGGGTCCGCTCGTTCTTCTCCAGATAGCCGGCCTGCCACAGCGAATGGGCGAAGCGCTGCGCCGCGCTCTTGTCCAGCCCAGTCAGGCCGGCGATCTCGGTCAGCCCCAGCTCCTCGGTCGAATGGCCGAAGGCCTCCAGCACGCGAAAGGCCTTCTCCACCGAGGCCACGGTCAGGGAATCGCCGGACAAAACAGCTCCTGTCCCATTGACGGGCATGCGCAAATCGCCTTACGATTTATAGTATCACAATACGATACAGATGCACAACAAACAGCGATAACAGGCGGTCGCCGCGGCAATGATCGGCGTCGCCGGAGCAGGAGGCATCGCATGTCCGGATATGCGCAGGGCAGGGCGGGAACCGTTTCGGACCGGCCGGCCATGAAGGGGCGTCAGGCCGTCGGCGCTGCCGTCATCGGCAACATCCTCGAATGGTATGATTTCGCCATCTACGGCTATCTGGCGACGCTGATCGCCCACGCGTTCTTCCCCTCGGCGGACGAGGTCGGGGCGCTGCTGTCCACCTTCGCGGCCTTCGGCGTCGGCTTCGTCGCCCGCCCGATCGGCGGCATCGTCATCGGCCGCATCGGCGACACGCGCGGCCGCAAGGCGGCGCTGGTGCTGACCATCTTCATGATGGCCATCGGCACCGTCGGCATCGGCCTGATCCCGGACCATTCGACCATCGGCGTGCTGGCCCCGGTGCTGCTGGTGGTCTGCCGCCTGCTGCAGGGCTTCTCGGCCGGCGGCGAATGGGGCGGGTCGACCGCCTTCATCGTCGAATGGGCGCCGCCGGGCCGGCGCGGCTTCTTCGGCAGCTTCCAGCAGGCCAGCGTGGCGCTGGGCCTGCTGCTGGGCTCCGGCGTCGCCGCCCTGTTCAGCACCGTGCTGACCGCCGACCAGATGGCCGGCTGGGGCTGGCGCATCCCGTTCCTGATCGGTGCCATCCTGGTGCCGGTCGGCATCTACATGCGCCGCAACATCGACGAGACGCCGGCCTATCGCGCGGCCCACGAAACGGCGAAGAAGACGGCGCCGGCCGCCCCGGCGGACTCGCCGCTGGTGCTGGCCGGCCGGGCCTTCGGCTTCACCATCATTTGGCTCGCGTCGCCCGCTCTCACGCC
>NZ_JBCNNF010000209.1:0-11860 GCF_039594555.1 Inquilinus sp. | reverse complement strand
TCTTCACCAACTACCGTCCGCAGTTCTACTTCCGGACGACGGACGTGACCGGCGTGGTGTCGCTGCCGGAAGGCACCGAGATGGTGATGCCGGGCGACAACATCTCGATGACGGTGAAGCTGATCGCGCCGATCGCCATGGACGAAGGCCTGCGCTTCGCCATCCGCGAGGGCGGCCGCACCGTCGGCGCCGGCGTCGTCGCCAAGATCATCGCCTGATCCGGCCGCCGCACCCGCGGCATCCGGTTGACGATCATGCGGAAGGGCGGGGTTCTCCCCGCCCTTTCGTCGTTCCGGGCAAGCCCTAAGATGGCCCCATGCTGTTCCGCCTCGACCGCGACGCCCCGCTGCAGACCCAGATCTACCACCAGCTCAAGGCGTCGATCCTGAGCGGCGACGCGGCGCCGGGCAGCCGGCTGCCCTCGTCCCGCGCCCTGGCCGACCAGTTCGCGATCGCGCGTAACACCGTGCTGCTGGCCTATGAGCAGCTGTTGGCCGAGGGCTATCTCGAGAGCCGCCCGGGCGCCGGCACCTTCGTCGGCGCGGCGCTGCCGGCCGGCGCCGCCCCGCGCCCGGCCGTCCCGGCCCTGGCCGAAGCCCCCCGCGCGCCCCGGCTGTCGCGCTACAGCCAGCGGCTGCGCGGCCTCGACACCGATGCGCTGACCCGCCGCGCCGGGCTGCGCTACAGCTTCCACTACGGCACCGTCAGCGCCGCCGACTTCCCGGCCGACATCTGGCGCAGCCTGCTGCTGCGCGAGATCCGCCGCCGCGCCGGCAAGCCCTATCTCTATGAGAACCCGCAAGGGCTGCCGGAGCTGCGGGCAGCCCTGTCCGACTATCTCGGCCGCGCCCGGGCGGTGCGGGCGCGGCCGGAGCAGATCCTGATCGTCAACGGTTCGCAGCAGGCGGTCGACCTGGCGCTGCGCGTGCTGGTCGACCCCGGCGACACGGTGGTGGTCGAGGATCCCGGCTACGGCGGTGCCCGGCTGGCAGTGGAGGCGATCGGCGCCCGGCTGCTGCCGGTGCCGGTCGATGCCGACGGGTTGGACACTGCCCGGCTGCCGCCGCCGGAGGCCGGGGCGCGGCTGGCGCATGTCACGCCGGGCCACCAGTTCCCGACCGGCGGGGTGATGCCGGCGGCGCGCCGCCTGGCGCTGCTGGACTGGGCCGAGCGCGGCGGCACCTACATCTTCGAGGACGATTACGACAGTGAGTACCGCTATGAGGGCCGGCCGGTGGAATCGCTGCAGGCGCTCGACTGCGCGGGGCTCGTGATCTATTCCGGCACCGTCTCCAAGGTGCTCTCGCCCGGCCTGCGCCTCGGCTACATGGTGCTGCCGCCGGAGCTGGTGGAGCCGTTCCTGCAGGCCAAGCAACTGACCGACCGGCACACCGCCTCGCTCGACCAGGCGGTGTTCGCCCATCTGATCCGCGACGGCCATTTCGAGCGGCATATCCGCCGCACCCGCCGCCGCAACCAGCGCCGCCGCGACGCGCTGGTGGCGGCGCTCAAGGCCGGCTTCGGCGTGGCGGTGGCGATCGAGGGGGCCAAGGCCGGGCTACATTTGGTGGTCCGCTTCCGCGACATCCCGGCCGCCCTGGCCGGCAGCGTCGCCGAGGCGGCGGCGCTGCGCTCGGTCGGCATCGTCCCGGCCGGGATCGGCGGGGCCGAGGCCAGCTTCCTGATGGGCTACGCGGCGCTGGAGGAGGCGGATATCCGCCAGGGCGTGGCCCTGCTGCGCGAGGTGGTGCACTCCTTCCGCCGGGGCGGTGCGGCCTGAACTGGATCCATCGTTTCCTGCAGAATCCGAATCCACTGCCGGAAAGCCCCGTGATCTCCAGGCCCGAACTGGATCCATGAAATTGGCGGTTCGGTGGATCTTCTCCGACCACTGCTGGAAGCCTAGCGTTTTCGCCAGTTCATTCGGAGACGACGCATGACCACGAACGGCAGCAACGGCACCCATTCCCCCCAGGCCCTGCGCCTCAAGACCGGCCTGGCCGAGCTGCTCAAGGGCGGCGTCATTATGGACGTCACCGATGCGCGCCAGGCCGAGATCGCCGAGCGCGCCGGCGCCGTCGCGGTGATGGCGCTGGAGCGGGTGCCGGCGCAGATCCGGGCCGAGGGCGGCGTCGCCCGCATGGCCTCGCCGCTCAAGATCAAGGAGATCCTGGGCACGGTGTCGATCCCGGTGATGGCCAAGTGCCGCATCGGCCATTTCGCCGAGGCGCAGATCCTGCAGTCGCTCGGCGTCGACTTCATCGACGAATCCGAGGTGCTGACCCCGGCGGACGAGGCGAACCACGTCGACAAGCAGGCCTTCACCACCCCCTTCGTCTGCGGTGCCCGCAACCTGGGCGAGGCGCTGCGCCGCGTCGCCGAGGGCGCTGCGATGATCCGCACCAAGGGCGAGGCCGGCACCGGCGACGTGGTCCACGCCGTGCAGCATCTGCGCCAGATCAGCCGCGACATCCGCGGCCTGACCGTGCTGCGGCCGGAGGAGCTGTACACCGCCGCCAAGGAGCTGGGCGCGCCCTACGAGCTGGTGCGGCTGGTGGCCGAGACCGGCCGGCTGCCGGTGCCGAATTTTTCCGCCGGCGGCATCGCCACCCCGGCGGACGCGGCCCTGGTGCGGCAGCTGGGGGCGGAGGCGGTGTTCGTCGGCTCCGGCATCTTCATGCAGGATTCGCACAACTTCGCCGAGCCGGAGGAGGCGGAGCGCCGGGCCCGCGCCATTGTCCGCGCCACCACCCATTACGACGACGCGACGATCCTGGCCGAGGCCAGCGCCGAGTGCCAGGGCGCGATGAAGGGCCTGGCGGTGGCGGCGCTGGAGCCGGCCCAGCTGCTGCAGACCCGCGGATGGTGAGCGGGCAGGGCAGGAGCGCCGGTATGCCGCGCATCGGCGTGCTGGCGCTGCAGGGCGATTTCGAGGCCCATGCCAGGGCCCTGCGGGAGGCCGGGGCCGAGGCGGTCCCGGTCCGCCTGCCGGCTCATCTCGACGGCGTTGCCGGCCTCGTGATCCCGGGCGGCGAGTCGAGCACGCTGCTCAGGCTCGCCGCCCGTGACGGCATGTTCGGGGCGCTCAGCACCTTCGCCTGGACGATGCCGGTGTTCGGCACCTGCGCCGGCTGCATCCTCTTGGCCCGCCGGGTGCTGCGGCCGGAGCAGGCGAGCCTCGGCGTGCTCGACGCCACGGTCGAGCGCAACGCCTATGGCAGGCAGATCGATTCGGCGATCCTGGAGACGCCGACCGCGCTGCCGGGCGGGCCGCTGGAGGCGGTCTATATCCGGGCGCCGCGCATCGTCGCGATCGGCCCCGCCGTCGAGGTGCTGGCCGAGCGCGACGGCGACCCGGTGCTGGTGCGCCAGGGCCGGCTGCTGGCCGCGACATTTCATCCCGAGCTGTCGGCCGACCGGCGGGCGCACCGCCTGTTCATCGACATCGCCACGGGCGCCGACAGCCGGGCCGGACGGGCCGCCTGAGAGAAATCCGACAGGGGGTCCGAACAGGGTGTTGATTCTGTCCGGCGCTTCCGCTAGAAGACCGTTCGCTCCGCGGTCAGGGCGGCGAGCGTGCCTCGTCGTGTTTCCTGAAGGCAGGGCGGTTCCCGGAGGAGTGTAGCTCAACTGGTAGAGCGTCGGTCTCCAAAACCGAAGGCTGGGGGTTCGAAACCCTCCACTCCTGCCAAACCCGCCCCTTTTGGCGTCCAGACTGACCGGCGATTTGATTGGTAGACATGGCCAAGACCAGCCCCGTCCAGTTCTTCAGGCAGGTCCGGCAGGAGACCGCGAAGGTCACCTGGCCGACACGGAAGGAGACCGCGATCACCACCGGCATGGTGTTCGTGTTCGTCATCCTCATGTCGATATTCTTCCTGCTGGTTGACTGGATCGCCGGCTGGGCGGTGACGTCCATCATCGGTATGGGGGGCTGACCCATGGCGATGCGTTGGTACGTGCTGCACGTCTATTCGAATTTCGAGAAGAAGGTCGCGGAGTCGATCCGCGAGCAGGCCGAGCAGAAGGGCCTGGCCGACCATTTCGAGCAGATCGTCGTGCCGACCGAGGAGGTCGTCGAGATCCGCCGCGGCCAGAAGGTCAACACCGAGCGCAAGTTCTTCCCGGGCTACGTGCTCCTGAAGATGGAGCTGTCGGACCGGGCTTGGCATCTGGTCAAGAACACGCCGAAGGTCACCGGCTTCCTCGGGTCCGGCAACAAGCCGATCCCGATCAGCGAGACCGAGGCGATGCGGATCATGCAGCAGGTCCAGGAAGGCGTGGAGCGGCCGAAGCCCTCCGTCATCTTCGAGGTCGGCGAGACGGTGCGCGTGGCCGATGGCCCCTTCACCAGCTTCAACGGCGTGGTGGAGGAAGTGGACGAGGAGCGTTCGCGGCTCAAGGTCGCGGTGTCGATCTTCGGCCGTGCGACTCCGGTGGAGCTAGAGTACACCCAGGTCGAGAAGGTTTCGTGACGGTCCATTGATCGTCGTCGGATACCCCGCGCTCCAGGGCGCGGGGGAGCGGTGCGGGAGACCCTACCCGGGAAGTCCTCCGGGGGTCGTGACCGCGCTTCCCCATCCCTCCGGTTCCGCCGGAGGGATCAGTTGTTGAGGGATATGAGATGGCAAAGAAGGTTGTAGGACAGATCAAGCTGCAGGTGCCCGCGGGCGCCGCGAACCCGTCGCCGCCGATCGGTCCGGCGCTGGGCCAGCGCGGTCTGAACATCATGGAGTTCTGCAAGGCGTTCAATGCCCAGACGCAGAACCTGGAGAAGGGGATGCCGATCCCGGTCGTGATCACAGCCTATGCGGACCGGACTTTCACCTTCGTCACCAAGACGCCGCCGAACACCTACTTCATCAAGAAGGCCGCCGGGCTCGACAAGGGCAGCCAGACGCCGGGCAAGGGCGCCACGGTCGGCAAGATCACGATGAAGCAGATCCGCGAGATCGCCGAGATCAAGATGAAGGATCTCAACGCGAACGACGTCGATGCGGCCGCCCAGATGATCAAGGGCTCCGCCCGGTCGATGGGCATCGAGGTGGTGGAGTAATCGGCATGGCGAAGGTTTCCAAGCGCATCCGCGCCGCGACCAAGGGGCTGAACCCCGAGGCGACCTACGAGCTGGCCCAGGCGGTCAAGATGCTCAAGGCCTCGGCCACGGCCAAGTTCGACGAGACCGTCGAGATCGCGATGAATCTCGGCGTTGACCCGCGCCACGCCGACCAGATGGTCCGCGGCGTCGTGCAGCTGCCGAACGGCACCGGCAAGACCGTCCGCGTCCTGGTGTTCGCCCGTGGCGACAAGGCCGAGCAGGCCCTGGCCGCCGGGGCCGACATCGTTGGTGCCGACGATCTGGCCAAGGAGATCCAGGACGGCCGCAGCGACTTCGACCGCTGCATCGCCACCCCGGACATGATGGGCCTGGTCGGCCGCCTCGGTAAGGTGCTGGGCCCCCGCGGCCTGATGCCGAACCCGAAGCTGGGCACCGTCACCCCCGACGTCGCCGGCGCGGTCAAGGCCGCCAAGGGCGGTGCGGTGGAGTTCCGGGCCGAGAAGGCGGGTATCGTCCATGCCGGCGTCGGCAAGGCCAGCTTCACGGAAGAGGCGCTGGTCGGCAACATCCGCGCCTTCGTCGAGGCGATCCAGCGCGCCAAGCCCAGCGGGGCGAAGGGCACCTACCTCAAGAAGGTGACCGTCACCTCGACCATGGGCCCGGGCTACAAGCTGGACCTGCAGAAGCTGCACGAGGGCGCCGGCGCCTAAAGGAATACGCCGCCCGTAAGGGCGGCGGACAGGGTGGGGCCTCGGCCCTGCCCGAACCTGTCCGAGACTGCAGGGGCGTCGCGAGGCGCTTAAAACCCACCTGCATAGACGGGAGTCAAACCCAATCAACGTCGGCGACCGGGCCTCGGCCCGGCCGTCGTACGGGGCTTGGACTTCTGGGACAGGAGAGCGGATCGGTACCGGGCTTTCAAGCCCAAGGGCCGGTCCAGTGTGGACTGGGGTTCCGGGCCGGCTATGGCCGGGACGGGGCCCCGACAACGGAGGCGATCCGTGAACCGTACACAGAAGACCGAGAAGATCGCCGCGCTGCAGGAGTCGTTCCGGACGGCGTACACGGTTGTCGTCACCCGCCAGGGCGGGATGACGGTGGCCGAGTCGACCGATCTCCGGCGGCAAATGCTCGCGGCGGGGGCCTCGTTCCGCGTGACCAAGAACCGGCTCGCCCGCATCGCCCTTCAGGGCACCCAGTTCGAGCATCTGGCCGACCTGTTCACCGGCCCGACCGCCATCGCGTTCTCCCAGGACGCGGTCGCGGCGGCGAAGGTGGCGGTCGATTACGCCAAGAAGAACGACAAGCTGCAGATCATCGGCGGCGGACTCGGTTCTCAGCTGCTCGATCAGAAGGGTGTCGAGGCTCTCGCTTCGCTGCCGTCGCTGGACGAGCTGCGGGCGAAGCTGGTGGGCATGATCCAGACCCCGGCGACCCGTATCGCCGGTGTTCTGCAGGCTCCGGCCGGGCAGCTCGCCCGCGTCTTCGGGGCCTATGCCAAGAAGGACGAGGCGGCATAGAGCCGCACCTGTTGAAACCGTACCCAGAAGACCCAAGTCTTAGGAGAAAGAAATGGCTGATCTCGCAAAGCTCGTCGACGATCTGTCGAGCCTGACGGTCCTCGAGGCCGCTGAGCTCTCGAAGCTGCTCGAGGAGAAGTGGGGCGTGTCCGCCGCCGCTCCGGTCGCGGTTGCCGCGGCTCCGGGCGCGGCTGCCGCCGCTGCCGCTCCGGCCGAGGAGCAGACCGAGTTCAACGTCATCCTCGCGGATGCCGGCGACAAGAAGATCAACGTGATCAAGGAGGTCCGTGCGATCACCGGCCTCGGCCTCAAGGAGGCCAAGGACCTCGTCGAAGGCGCGCCGAAGCCCGTCAAGGAAGGCGTGTCGAAGGACGAGGCCGCCAAGATCAAGAAGCAGCTCGAAGAAGCCGGCGCCAAGGTCGACGTCAAGTAAGACCCGCGTGGCACTTCAAGCTGTTTTGTCACTGTAGTCCGGGCGCGGCCGATCCCTCGGGGTCGGCCGCGAACGGGCGTTTGTGTTCCGTACCTGTTCGGCATTTGTTGGAAACGAGGGGCTCACATGGCTCAGACCTTCACCGGCCGTAAGCGCGTCCGCAAGAGTTTCGGGCGGATCCCCGAGGTCGCCCAAATGCCAAACCTGATCGAGGTGCAGCGCAGCTCCTACGATCAGTTCCTGCAGATGAACGTCAAGCCGGCGGCCCGGGCCGTGGTCGGCCTGCAGGAGGTGTTCCGGTCGGTGTTCCCGATCAAGGACTTCTCTGAACGCGCCGAGCTCGATTTTGTTTCCTACGAGCTCGAAGAGCCGAAATACGACGTCGAGGAGTGCCAGCAGCGGGGCATGACCTTTGCCGCGCCGCTGAAGGTGACGCTGCGCCTGACCGTGTTCGATGTCGAGGAAGATACGGGCCTGCGCTCGATCCGCGACATCAAGGAGCAGGACGTCTACATGGGCGACATGCCGCTCATGACGGCGAACGGCACCTTCATCATCAACGGCACCGAGCGCGTCATCGTCTCGCAGATGCACCGCAGCCCGGGCGTTTTCTTCGACCATGACCGCGGCAAGACCCATTCCTCGGGCAAGTACCTGTTCGCGGCCCGCGTCATCCCCTATCGCGGCTCCTGGCTCGACTTCGAGTTCGACGCCAAGGACCACCTCTATGTCCGCATCGACCGCCGCCGCAAGCTGCCGACCACGACGCTGCTGATGGCGCTGGATTCGGCCGAGACCGCCGCCCTGCGCCAGGCGCGGGCGAAGGAAGGCCGCGGCCTGCAGCCCTATGAGGCGCAGGGCATGAGCCGCGAGGAGATCCTCGCCTGGTTCTATGACAGCGTCGAGTACAAGCGCGCCAAGGACGGCTGGAAGACCGCCTTCGACGGCGAGCGCCTGAAGGGCGCCAAGCTGACGGCCGACCTGGTCGACGCCGCCTCGGGCGAGGTGGTGGCCCAGGCCGACACCAAGATGACCCCGCGCGTCATCAAGAAGCTGGTCGAGCAGGGCGTCACCGAGATCCTGGTCCCGGCCGAGGACCTGGCCGGCCGCTACCTGGCCGGCGACGTGATCGACGAGCAGACCGGCGAGGTCTTCTTCGAGGCCGGTGACGAGGTCACCCAGGCCGTCCTCGACCTGTTCGAGGAGAAGGGCTTCGACACCCTGACCGTGCTGGCCATCGACCACGTCAATGTCGGCCCGTATGTCCGCAGCACCCTGGCGATCGACCGCAACGCCTCCCGCGAGGACGCGCTGATCGACATCTACCGGGTCATGCGCCCGGGCGAGCCGCCGACGCTGGAGAGCGCCGAGGCCCTGTTCAACGGCCTGTTCTTCGACCAGGAGCGCTACGACCTCTCGGCCGTCGGCCGGGTGAAGATGAATGCGCGCCTGGGCTTCGAGACCGACGACCAGCTGCGCGTGCTGCGCAAGGACGACATCCTGTCGATCCTAAAGATCCTGGTCGACCTGAAGGACGGCCGCGGCGAGATCGACGACATCGACAATCTCGGCAACCGCCGCGTCCGCTCGGTCGGCGAGCTGATGGAGAACCAGTACCGCGTCGGCCTGCTGCGCATGGAGCGCGCGATCCGCGAGCGCATGTCGTCGGTCGACATCGACACGATCATGCCGCACGACCTGATCAACGCGAAGCCGGCGGCGGCGGCGGTGCGGGAGTTCTTCGGCTCCTCGCAGCTCAGCCAGTTCATGGACCAGACCAATCCGCTGTCCGAGATCACGCACAAGCGGCGCCTCTCGGCCCTCGGGCCGGGCGGTCTGACCCGTGAGCGCGCCGGCTTCGAGGTGCGCGACGTGCACCCGACCCATTACGGCCGGATCTGCCCGATCGAGACGCCGGAAGGCCCGAACATCGGCCTGATCAACTCGCTGGCCACCTATGCCCGGGTGAACAAGTACGGCTTCATCGAGAGCCCGTACCGCAAGATGGCGGACGGCCGCGTCACCGACGAGGTGATCTACCTCTCGGCGATGGAGGAGAGCCGCTACACCATCGCCCAGGCGAATGCCGAGCTGGACGAGGAAGGCCGCTTCGTCGGCGACCTCGTGTCGTGCCGACAGGGCGGCGACTACATCATGTCGAAGCCGGAATCGATCGACCTGGTGGACGTGTCGCCGAAGCAGATCGTCTCGGTGGCCGCGGCGCTGATCCCGTTCCTCGAGAACGACGACGCCAACCGCGCGCTGATGGGCTCAAACATGCAGCGCCAGGCCGTGCCGCTGGTGCGCGCCGACGCGCCGCTGGTCGGCACCGGCATGGAGGGCACGGTGGCCCGGGATTCCGGCGTCACCATCGTCGCCCGCCGCGCCGGCATCATCGACACGGTGGACGCCACCCGCATCGTCGTGCGGGTGACCGACACCGAGGGCGCGTCGTCGACCGTCGACATCTACAACCTGCTGAAGTTCCAGCGCTCGAACCAGAGCACCTGCATCACCCAGCGCCCGCTGGTGCGCGTGGGCGACCGGGTGCGCAAGGGCGACATCATCGCCGACGGCCCGTCGACCGAGCTGGGCGAGCTCGCGCTCGGCCGCAACGTGCTCGTCGCCTTCATGCCCTGGAACGGCTACAACTTCGAGGACTCGATCCTCATCTCCGAGCGCATCGTCAAGGACGACGTCTTCACCTCGATCCACATCGAGGAATTCGAGGTGATGGCGCGCGACACCAAGCTCGGCCAGGAGGAAATCACCCGCGACATCCCGAATGTCGGTGAAGAGGCGCTGCGCCACCTCGACGAGGCGGGCATCGTCTACATCGGCGCCGAGGTGAAGCCGGGCGACATCCTGGTCGGCAAGGTCACGCCGAAGGGCGAGAGCCCGATGACGCCGGAGGAGAAGCTGCTCCGCGCCATCTTCGGCGAGAAGGCGTCCGACGTCCGCGACACCTCGCTGCGCCTGCCGCCGGGCGTCACCGGCACGATCGTCGAGGTGCGGGTGTTCTCGCGCCGCGGCGTCGACAAGGACGAGCGCGCGCTGGCGATCGAGCGGGCCGAGATCGAGCGGCTGGCCAAGGACCGCGACAGCGAGCGCGCGATCCTCGAGCGCAGCTTCTTCGCCCGCCTCAAGGAGCTGCTGCTGGGCCAGACCTCGGTCTCCGGCCCGAAGGGCTTCGCCACCGGCGGCGAGATCGGCGAGGCGCAGCTGAAGGACTTCAGCCGCGGCCAGTGGCGCCAGATCACCATCGCCGACGAGGCGCGCATGGCCGATATCGAGGCCATGGGCCGTCACTTCGACGACCAGGTGAAGGGCCTCGAGGCGCGGTTCGACAACAAGGTCGAGAAGCTGCAGCGCGGTGACGAGCTGCCGCCCGGCGTGATGAAGATGGTCAAGATCTTCGTCGCGGTGAAGCGCAAGCTGCAGCCCGGCGACAAGATGGCCGGCCGTCACGGCAACAAGGGCGTCGTGTCCAAGATCATGCCGATCGAGGACATGCCGTACCTGGAAGACGGCACCCATGTCGACCTCGTGCTGAACCCGCTCGGCGTGCCCAGCCGCATGAATGTCGGCCAGATCCTGGAGACGCATCTGGGCTGGGCGGCCGCCGGCATCGGCCGCCAGATCGGCGAGGTCGTCGATCAGTACCAGGCCCAGGCTCGGCGCGGCGAGGACACCGGCAAGACGGTGAAGGCGCTGCAGGGCAAGCTGAAGGACGTGTACGGCGCCGCCCAGTACGGCGAGGACATCGAGGACATGTCCCCGGACGAGCTGGTCGAGATGGCCGGCAACCTGCGCAAGGGCGTGCCGATGGCGACGCCGGTGTTCGACGGCGCCCGTGAGGACGACATCGTCCACATGCTGGAGAAGGCCGGTCTGGCCTCTTCGGGCCAGGTCACGCTGCAGGACGGCCGCACCGGCGAGCAGTTCGCCCGCAAGGTGACCGTCGGCTACATCTACATGCTGAAGCTGCATCACCTGGTGGACGACAAGATCCACGCCCGGTCGATCGGCCCGTACAGCCTGGTTACCCAGCAGCCGCTGGGCGGCAAGGCCCAGTTCGGCGGCCAGCGCTTCGGCGAGATGGAGGTGTGGGCGCTCGAAGCCTACGGCGCGGCGTACACGCTGCAGGAGATGCTGACGGTGAAGTCGGACGACGTGTCCGGCCGCACCAAGGTCTACGAGGCGATCGTCCGCGGTGACGACAACTTCGAGGCCGGCATCCCCGAATCCTTCAACGTGCTGATGAAGGAGCTGCGGTCGCTGGGCCTCAATGTCGAGCTCGAGCAGCGCAACTACTGATCCGTCTCCGGCGGCCGGTCCCCTTGGATCGGCCGCCGCTGAACCCCATTTTGTCCGTCCCTACCCCGGGGGAGCAGGTACATGAACGAGTTGATGAATCTCGTCGGCCAGGTCTCGACGCCGCAGAGCTTCGACCAGATCAAGATCCAGATCGCCAGCCCGGAGCGCATCCGCTCCTGGTCCTATGGCGAGATCAAGAAGCCCGAGACGATCAACTACCGGACCTTCAAGCCGGAGCGGGACGGCCTGTTCTGCGCCCGGATCTTCGGTCCGATCAAGGACTACGAATGCTTGTGCGGCAAGTACAAGCGCATGAAGTACCGCGGCATCATCTGCGAGAAGTGCGGCGTCGAGGTCACGCTGTCGAAGGTCCGGCGCGAGCGCATGGGCCATATCGAGCTGGCCTCGCCGGTCGCCCACATCTGGTTCCTGAAGTCGCTGCCGTCGCGCATCGGCCTGATGGTCGACATGACGCTCAAGGATCTCGAGAAGGTCCTGTACTTCGAGAGCTTCGTGGTGGTCGAGCCCGGC